>JAYVER010000275.1:0-25606 GCA_043748725.1 Chloracidobacterium sp.
CAGCCGGCAGTAGACGGTTGGCGGGACGAATACTCACAACTAACCACTGACCACTGAACAACTGACAAATCATGAAGAATACCGGTTTACTAATCAGAACGGCGATCATCGTCATTATCACACTTGTTGGCGTTTATTTAGTCTTTGGGCCGAGGCGAATGGTTAACGGAAGTGATTTCACATGGCAGGGCGTCAAGGACAATCTCGCTAAAAATATTAATCTCGGCCTCGATCTTAAGGGCGGTTCGCATCTCGTGATGCGTGTCAAAACCGAAGAATACTTGAAGAGGCTAACCGAAAATAACCAGGGCGCCGCTCTCCAAGCCGCCAAAGAGGCCAAGGACGACGCCGGAGCACCGCTGCCCGTGACAGATGCCTCAGTTATTACCGACAACGGCAATTATCAGGTAACCCTAAATTTGACCGATTCCTCAAAATTTCAAGCGGTGATTGATGCCGTTAAGAAAAAGGTCGATTTTGCGAATTGGACGCAAACTACGTCAGGAAACTCGATCGTTTGGTCGCTTCCGGGACAGGCACAGGCAAAATTGAAGGAGCAGGCAACCGATCAGGCGTTCCGTATTATTGATAGCCGTATCAATGCATACGGCGTGAAAGAGCCTACGCTGCAGCGGCAGGGTGCATCCGATTCGGGCCAGATATTATTGCAGATGCCAGGTGTCGAAAATCCTGAGCGTGTAAAAGAATTGGTCCGGGGCGAGTCCCGTCTCGAGCTTGCGAAGATTGTGAGTCCGCCGAATCCGGCTCCCGTGCAAACCTATCCGACGAAAGAAGCGGCCCTCCAGTCGATCGGCGGAAAAGAGTCGAGCACCAGAAAGGTGCTGCCCTACGCCGAACGCGATGAAACCGCGAAAACGGACCCGAAAGCACCAGACGCCAAACCGAAACAGTTTGTTGTCGTCGAAAATCCGGCGGTGGTTGACGGCAGCGAGTTGCGAGACGCCGCCGCGATACAGGGCAAAGGCGGCGGCAGCGATTATCAGATATCATTTTCATTCAAACCAACGGGCGCACAGAAATTTGGCGATTGGACGGGCAAGAATATAAACAACTATATGGCCGTTGTTTTGAACGACGAGGTTAAATCGGCTGCATTTATTAAGTCGCAAATTTTTGATTCGGGTGAGATCTCGGGCCGTTTTTCAAAAAATACCGCTGACGATCTCGCTCTGACCTTAAAATCCGGTGCTCTGCCGGCGTCGATCGAATATCTCGAAGAACGCACAGTCGGGCCGAGCCTCGGCGCTGACTCGATCAAAGCCGGCGTAACCGCGTCGATCGGCGGGCTGGTGCTCGTTATCGTGTTCATGCTCTTTTACTATCGCGGTTCCGGTGTCAACGCGGTCGTCGCTTTGGCTATGAATATGATCCTCACGGTTGCGGCACTGATCATGTTCGGATCCACGCTGACGCTCCCGGGAATTGCTGGATTGATCCTTGGCATCGGCATGGCGGTTGACTCGAACGTGCTGATTTTTGAACGAATCCGCGAGGAAATCCGCCTGGGTTACTCGGTTCCGGAATCAATCAGTCTCGGATTTGACCGCGCTTTTGTGACGATCATCGATACGCATATCACCACGATTATCTCATCCGTGATACTTTATGTGACCGGTTCCGGGCCTATTAAAGGTTTTGCCGTAACCCTGATCCTCGGGCTGCTTATTAATCTGTTCACGGCGGTCTTTGTATCACGAACGATCTTCAAATGGGAATTGAGCCGAAATCCGAATATGGCACGGCTTAGTATTTAATGAGTCGAGAGTGGAGAGTTGAGAGTCTAGAGTAAAATCTCAAACGACTCTCCACTCTCTACTCTCCACTCTCAACTTTAATAAGATGTTTAATTTGTTTCAGAATATCCATATTGATTGGCTTGGAAAGCGAAAGATTTTCATTGCGTTTTCGATTTTTATAATGTTGTCGGGACTTGCGTCCACGATCGGACGCCAGTACACGCCGGGCGGGACTGATGCCTTCAATCTTGGTGTGGACTTTAAGGGCGGAACGGTCGTCGTGGCCAAGTTCAAAGGAGAGCAGCCAAGCGATGGCGAGCTTCGCAACGCATTACATAACGCCGGTGTAGCTGACCCGGTCATTCAGGCCTCGACCGATAAACCGGACGAGGTTTTGATCAAGATCCCGCTTGTCGAAGGTGCAAGTGATGCCCCCGCGCCGGCACAGCCTGCCGAGCCGGGAAAAGACACAAGGGTTGCGGCCCAGGTCCAGGCCGGGCGGCAAACCGTAAAACAGTCGCTCGACACTTTTGGCAAAGAGGCCGAAGGTGATCAGTCTTTGGCCGATTCGCCGGATGCTTTTTACAAGATCGTCGGAACCGATTCGGTCGGTGCTATCGCCGGTTCCAAGCTCAGAAATCAGGCGGTTACAGCGACTTTGTTCGGACTGATAGGCATTTTGCTGTTCATTGCGTTCCGTTACGACTGGACGTACGCTGCCGGCGCAGTCATCGCTGTTTTTCATGACGTTTTGATGGTCCTTGCTTTCTTTTCCGTGTTTCAGTGGGAGATCAATTTGACGGTGATCGCAGCCATTTTGACTATCGTCGGTTTTTCGGTGAACGACTCGATCGTTATTTTTGACCGCGTCCGTGAAAACTTGACGCTTAACCGGACGGATTCACTTTTTACTATCACGAATAATTCGATCAATCAGACTCTTTCGCGGACGATCATAACATCTGGCCTCGTTTTGCTTTCCGTGCTGGCTCTTGTTTTATTTGGCGGCGAGGTGCTGAAAAGTTTTTCGCTTGCGCTGCTCGTCGGCGTTGTGCTGGGTACCTACTCGACGATTGCCATCGCCAGTCCGATCGCCATTTGGTGGCAGAACAAACTCGGCGATTCGCGTGTAAAAGAAATTCTTGCCCCGCAAACAGGTGAAAAACTGGCGTCGTCGTCGCGGCGTTCCGTCACTCGGCGGCCGGTGACCCGTTAATTTGTCAACCTGTTGTGTTTTGCCCGGGGCTGATCAAAAAGAATTGATGAATGGCACAGCACCATATTTATTGGAATTGTAATTTTGGAAATAATGGGAAATTTATGCGAAAACAAAGTAATTATTCTTGACTTTCGCGGGTTAACCTTTTAGACTTCATTTCGTTGCTGGTCAATTTACTCTTTTGCTTCTGCTTTGTCCCGAATTTGTCTTTTTGATTCGGGAGCGGAATTCGTCGAACTTTTTCGTGTTCAGCGATATAAAATCAATTCGTATCGCATTGAACAAAACGAGGCAAAAAGTATTACAAATATTATTGATTTGCGTTTATGATGTCGCTCCGGGTTTTTTGCGATAACAACGCAAATCTGATAAATATCATCTTATGCACTAGTAAGGTTTCGTAACCCTTGACCTGATCGTTGGCACCGGAAAAAGGGAGTAAAATAAAATGCTTGATCAATTAGTTGAATCCAAAAGCAATTCCAGAGAAAACAAACGACGAAGCGAGTTTCTGCTGGTAACGACGGGCGTTGTGGTAATTACGCTGTTGACTGCGTGGACATATAGCCTTTTTGCTAAAGATTTTGGAATGGGAGGCGATGACCTTTCGTTAACGACACTCGTCGCCCCGGTCCCTCCGGAAGAGGAACCGCCGCCCAAGCCCGAAAAACAGCCTGAGCAGAAACAGCCGGACGTTGACGTCCGCAAAGAGCTTATTCAAAATATTTTTCAAACGCCGGTTAAGCCGCCGGATACGTTGAGCACGACCCGGAATCAGGTCAAGGAAATGCGCCTCGATCGTATGACGAAACTTGGCGACACCAACGCCGACACCGGTGCGCGAGTTGATCCGGGCGTAGCTCGAACAGTCGATACGGGCGGCACATCCGGTCTCGGTCAAACGGGAACGACAGACACCGGCGGAGATGCTCCACCGCCTCCGCCAAAAGCTACACCAAAGCCCGCTCCGAAGACGGTTTCGGGCGGCGTTTTGAACGGCAAGGCGATAAGCCTGCCGAAACCGGCCTATCCGCCGGCAGCAAAAGCGGTTCGTGCCGGCGGCTCGGTTAGCGTCCAGGTGCTGATCAGCGAGAGCGGCAGCGTTATTTCTGCCAGCGCCGTCAGCGGTCATCCGCTGCTGCAGGGAGCGGCCGTTGCGGCGGCTCGCGGTGCACGGTTCAGCCCGACCCTTCTTTCCGGCCAGCCGGTGAAGGTTTCGGGTGTTATCACATATAATTTTGTTCCCTAAATGGAACATTTGATTTGCGGGAACAGCTAGGACAGGCTGGTTCCCGCAATCCAATAAATATCGCAATCTGTAAATTTTTTTTGATTTCTCTGGAGGAAAAACCATGATATTTTTAGGCAGCCTGATCGGAACGGATATTTCGGGCTTTTTCTTGATGTTTGCCACCGAAGGGCCTTCGTTTGGCATTTACGATATCGCAAAGAGTCTGACCTATCCGGGTTGGGGCGTTATTATTACGCTTCTTATTCAGTCGGTTTATATGATCGCCGTCGGTATCGAACGCTATTTGACCTATAACAAGGCCAAAGTGCAGTCGCGGCAGTATGCTCCGAAAGTAGCTCAGGCATTGAAAAACGGCAATATTGACGAAGCTATCAATATTAGCGACAAGCACAAAGATTCGCACCTTGCGATGGTAGTCTCGTCGGGCCTGAAGGAATTTGCCGCACACCAGGGCAACACCGACATCTCGGCCGACGAAATGGAAGCGTCCAAACGTGCTCTCGATCGCGCGATCGCCGTCAAAACTGCTGAATTGAAGCGCGGACTGGCCGGTTTGGCCACAGTCGGATCGACCGCTCCATTCGTCGGACTGTTCGGAACGGTTGTCGGCATCATCGGTGCTTTCAACGCTCTGAGAACTAACGAATCGGCCGGCATCGGCGCGGTTGGCGGTGCTATCGCCGAAGCTCTCGTTGCTACGGCATTCGGTATTCTCGTGGCGGTTCCGGCTGTCTGGATCTTTAATTATTTCACTAATAAAGTTACAAGCTTTACCGTTGAAATGGAAAATTCCGCGTCGGAACTTGTTGATTATTTCATCAAACAGCGTGCTAAGAGTCTGCGCAGCTAACCGAGCAACCTTTGAGCTGTAATTAAAAGGAGAGAATAGCCATGTCAATGGAAATCGGCGGAGCCAGCGAATATAATTCGGAGATCAACGTAACTCCGATGGTGGACGTCATGCTCGTGCTTCTGATCATCTTTATGATCGTTACACCGCTGCTGCAACAGGGTGTTTCGGTTAATCTGCCCCGCGACATGATCAGCCCTGACGAGGACGGCGATATCGCCAAGGACACGTCCGTGATCGTTGCGATACCCGATAACAGTAATTTCTATATCGGGAAAGAGCAGTATCCGCTCGACGCCCTCGGCGATATTATCAAGAAGCGGATGGAAGGCAAGACGCCCGAAAAACGCATTGTTTACATCAAGAGCGGCGTTGACGTCGATTACGGTCGCGTAGTCCAGGCGATCGACACCATCCGTAAACAGGATATTGACAAGATCGGGCTGGTTGCCGATAAAAAGAAAGGCGTCGAAGCTCCTAAATGATCGTAGATTTTAGGGAATTTAGTTGATATTTAGAAAAGGATAAAGAAATGGCAATGTCAACAGGCGGAGCAGGTGGTGCTGTTCCGAAAATCAACGTAACACCATTGATCGACGTTTTGTTGGTGCTATTGATCATTTTCATGGTGATCACGCCGCTCAAGCCAAGCCGTTTTGAGGCGAAGGTGCCGGCCGAACCAAAGGATCAGCAGCAGCAGAATGTTAAGCCTAACCCGTTGACCCTTGTTATCGCAATAAGCAAAGAAACCAAGGGCATCACTCTTAACAATGATCCCTACGGAGACGTTTCAGACACTGAAAAGTTATCGAATAAGCTCCGTGAGATATTTAAAGAAAGAGAGAGCAACGGTGTGTTTCGCGAGAACACAAACGAGGTCGAAAAAACAATTTTCATTAAGTCGCCAAAGTCGGTTAGATATGGCGATGTTATCAAGGTGATCGACGCGGCAAAAGCCGCCGGTGCGTCGCCGATTGGTCTTCAGATAGACGATTTAACAGAATAATTTTGCCGGAAGTCACAGGTAATGGCGTTTTTCGCCCAAGCGTCGTTTTGAGTGATTACGGCGGTGAATGGAGTCAAATGATGAGATTCTCTCGTTTTGGGGTTGTTGCACTTCTATCATTGATAGTTTTGATAGGAGCCAATTGCTCATACTACAGCCGGGTGATGGCCCGCAAGAACTTAGTTGACGGATCTAAGGCCTACAAGGACCGAAAGTTTCCGGAAGCAGAGCAATTATTCAGGGATGCCGTTTCGCGCGATCCAAAGGGCGAATACGTCGAAGGCAAAACTGCCCAGCTTTTTCTGGCTCGTACGCTTCATTCGGAATTCATCGGCAACCGGTCTGATAAAACAAAGGCCGACGCTGCTATAACCGAGTACCAAAAGGCTCTCTCCCTTAACCCGAATGACCAAAGCTCTTACAAAGCTATCGCCAGTCTTTATGAAAATCTTCAGAAGAATGACGAATGGCTGAAATGGGTCACCGCCCGTGCAAATAATACAAGCATTCCACCGGAGCAGCGGGCCGAGGCTCTGACCTCGCTTGCCGCGAAACAAAATACGTGTGCCAACGACATTTCGGATACTGACAAAACCAAGAAGACGATCACTAAGGACGGTAAGCAGGTTTTTCAATTTGTAAAACCGGATAACGCTGCGGATTACGAATCTTTGAAGAAATGTATTGCCGGGGGAACCCAGTTGATCGACCAGGCAATTGCTCTCGAGCCGGATCAAGTCAAGAATGCTGCCGGGATTGACGTTAAGGGTTCGACCGATGCACAGCTGCAAGCGAATCTGGATCTGTTGAAGGTATTTGAATCCGCCCGGTCTTATAAAACAAGTCTTTTATTTCAGTCAATGCGTCTTGCCGAAATGGATGGCAAAACGGCCGATCGCGATGCTATGAAACAGCAAGGAGAGACTGCTCGGGCGAAGTTCCTCGAGCTGAGCGACAAGGTCAAGAAGATCCAGGCCGAGATCGACGATCGTGCCGCTGCCAAGGACGCGGCTGCGAAAGGCGACAAGGCGAATAAAAACGCCGACGCAAACAAAAAATAAGACACTTTTTCTTTCATAGACAGGTGATGCTCAATTACAATTAATTGGGCATCGCCTTTTGTTTTCAGAATATGATCAGGATCGAGGACGTAATTGCTAAGGTTTCAGAGAATCGGCCAAATGCCGATATTGATCTGATACGCCGTGCATACCTGTTCTCGGCTCTTCACCATCGCGGTCAGATGCGGGCATCGGGCGAGCCATATCTTGTTCATCCGATCGCCGTCGCAAATATTTTGGCGGAGATGCGTCTTGATGAGGTCAGCGTCTCGACAGGGCTGCTTCACGACGTCGTCGAAGACACGCTGGTAGATATCGAAACGATACGCTCATATTTTGGTGATGAAATAACCCTGTTGGTTGACGGCCTTACCAAGATCGCAAATATCAGCGACCTTTCCAGGGAAAAGCAGCAGGCTGAGAATGTTCGCAAGATGGTCCTCGCGATGACGACGGACGTTCGCGTCGTGCTTATCAAGCTGGCCGACCGTTTGCACAACATGCGGACGATGCAATATCTAAAGCCCGAAAAACGGGAACGCATATCACAGGAAACACTCGACATCTATGCACCGATCGCGCATCGGCTCGGAATGGGTAAAATGCGGAGCGAGCTGGAAGACCTGGCTTTTCAAAATCTGTATCCCCAGGAATACAAAAGACTTGCCGTCGAGGTCGATGCCCGTCGGCCTGAACTCGAAGCGGCACTCGAAAAAATTCAATCCACAATCACAGAAAAACTGATCGAAAACGAAGTTCCATTCGTCCGGATCGAAGGCCGTGTAAAGCGCCTTTACTCTCTCTGGAAAAAATTGAAAAAGCAAAAGATCATGATCGAACAGGTCTATGATCTTATCGCTGCCCGAATAATCACCGAAAACGATCGCAAAAACTGTTACCTGACAATGAGCGTCATCCATGATGTGTGGACGCCCGTACCCGAGCGTTTTAAGGACTGGATAGCAATCCCGAGGGACAATCTATACCAGTCGCTGCATACATCGGTGATTGGCGATGGCGGCCAGGCATTTGAGGTTCAGATCAGAACCGAAGAAATGCACCAAATCGCCGAAGAGGGCGTTGCGGCCCACTGGAAATATAAAGAGAGTAACCAGGGCAAGAAAGAAGAAGATGCGAGCCTGGATGTGTTGCGTAAGACCGTTGAAAAGCTGCTGCTCCCGCTTGTTCAGGAAACCGAAGATCGCGAAGATTCCGAAGATTTCATCGAAACACTAAAGCTCGACCTCTATCCGAAAGACGTTTACGCATTCACCCCGATGGGCAAGGTCATACAGCTCCCGCGCGGCTCGACACCGATTGATTTTGCGTTCGCTATTCATTCGGTGGTCGGCGATACCTGCACCGGAGCAAAGATAAACGGACGGATCGTACCCCTGCGAAGCGAGATCCATAACGGCGATGTTATTGAAATATTGACCACTCAGAACTCCAAACCGTCGGGCGATTGGCTTGGTTATGCCGTAACTTCGCGTGCCCGGAATCGGATCCGGCATTGGATCACGCAGGAGCAGCGCACGGAGTCAATCGAGATCGGTCGAAAATTACTTGAGAAAGAGGCTGAAAAATTTCGCGTCCCCCACAAGAAATTCTTAAATAACGAAACCGAGATAAAGCGTATCGCAAACGAATACGGCCTGAGCCGTGCTGATGATCTGTTCGCGTCCGTTGGCTACGGCAAAACGCTGCCGCGAAATGTGATCGCAAAATTCCTCGGGGCGGAAAAATTTAGCGAGCTCGATCCGGATGGCCGTAAAGAAACACGGCTAAAAACCGGAATGAAGGCGGTTCGCAAGTTCATCGGAATGGGCGAGGACGCGATCGTCGTAAAGGGTGTGGATAACCTGCTTACGGCCCGTGCCAAATGCTGTAATCCGCTCCGCGGCGAGGAGATCGTTGGTTATATCTCGCTCGGCAAAGGAATCATAGTCCACAACAAACGATGTAAAAACGTCACGCAGTTGATGGTGAATAAGGAACGCATCGTCGATGTCGAGTGGGCAAAAAGCGACAAAGATCAAATTCAATCGGTTCAACTGCTGGCGACGACCGAAAACCGAACGGGAATGCTTGCCGGCATCACAAACGCAATCGCCGATATCAAGACCGGCATCCGCGATGCCCGGGCAAATGTTTCCAAAGACGACATAGGTATCATCGAAGTTACAGTCGAGGTATTCGACAAAAAGCATCTCGATAAGGTCGTCGGAGCCATCGAACACGTACCCGGCGTGATCGCCGTCGAGCGTATAAACGTCTGACCATTGAAAATTAGGAACGAGACCACAGATAAGAAAGGATGAACACAGATAAAGACAGTTTATTTGAATCCTTATTTGACGGTAAAGAGGATGGCGAGAATTTTGAGCTGAACAGAATCTCAGAACTCATAATCGGTTGTTCGTTCAAGGTGGGCAATACCCTCGGATGCGGCTTTCTTGAGAAAGTTTACGAGAATTCTATGGTTCTCGAATTAAGAAAGGCGGGGCTTATCGTCGCGCAACAGCAGAAAATCCCGGTGTTTTACGAGGGAGTAATTGTAGGCGACTACGAAGCAGATTTGATCATCGATGGTCGGGTCATCATCGAGTTAAAAGCCGTAAGAGATATTAATCAGGTTCATCGATCTCAGTGTTTTAACTATCTGAGAGCGACCGGGCTAAAGCTTTGCTTGCTTATTAATTTTGGAAATCCTCGCGTAGAAATCAAAAGGATTGTCCTCTGATTCGATTTATCTGTGTTCATCCGTTCTTATCTGTGGTTTCGCCGTCCTCCTCTCTTTTCATCCAGCCAACTTTTCTTTTGCCCCGATATTTGCTAGAATTCCCCTTTTGCTTGAGCTGACTTTTTGGCAAACTTATAATGAATAAAGAGATCGTAACAACTGAGAATGCGCCGGGGGCCATAGGTCCCTACTCGCAGGCGTTAAAAGCCGGCGGCATGGTTTTTTGTTCGGGTCAGATACCGATTGACCCGCAAACAGGTGAGTTTGTTTCGGATGTGGTTGGCGCACAAACGGAACAGGTTTTACGCAATCTCAGCGAGGTTTTACAAGCCGCGGGAACGAGTTTGGACAACGTTGTGAAAACGACGGTCTTTCTCGCCGATATGGATGATTTTGCGGAAATGAATGAGGTTTACGGGCGGTTTTTCAGTGAGAATAAACCGGCCCGTGCGACGGTGCAGGCAGCCAGGCTGCCGCGTGATGCCAAAGTCGAGATCGATTGTATCGCTATTGTTTAGAGTGCGCGATTTATCGCGTAAAGACGGGCTAAAACTCTCAGTCTGAACAAAATGGCGTTTGGCAACCAAATCGAATAGCCGCGTCTCAAATAGATTTATGCGGCTTTGACAATTTTTCCCGATTTTATGCAGCGGGTACAGACTTTCATTCGTCCGTTGCCGCCAGCCGGGAGTCGAACGCGAACGGGCTGAAGGTTAGGGTTAAACCGCCGCCGTGTTTTATTGTTCGCGTGTGAAACATTATTTCCAAACTGTGGGCCTTTGCCGCATACGTCGCATCGTTTTGCCATATTATTGCCTCCCATTTTTTATGGGGTATTAAAAGTTTTTAGAAAAACTCGAAACGATATTTATAACAAAAGAACTTAGATTTAGTCAAGTAAGAGAAACAAATGGATATGTTGAAAGTAGCAAAAGCAATCGTGCAAAGTAATAGAAAAGTGATGTTCGCTGCGGCCTTGCTGGCTGTTTTTACGGCAATGTTTGGAGCGTGCAGCCAAAACGCATCAAATACGTCCACCGGCAGCGTTGACCCAAATGAGACGGCTGCCAAGGTCAACGGCAAGACGATTACCATGAAAGAGGTTCGCCGCGCTGTCAAACAGCAGGCTCAGGGACAGGATGATAAGTTTTCGCCGCTCGAACAGGCCGGTGCGCAACTTCAGGCACTGGATACATTGATTCAGCAAGAAGTGATGTTCCAAAAGGCCGAAAAAGAAAGCGCCGTTCCATCTGAAGAAGAAGTAACTGCCGAGGTTAATAAGCAAAAGGTCGATAGTCACCTATCGGCAGAGGAATTTGGTAAGCAGATGGCGGCAGCGAACCTTGACGAAGCTGCTTTCCGCGACGGGACCAAGAAGGCGTTGGCGATCAAGAAACTTCAGGAGAAGATCACCGGCAAAATAGAGCCGCCGAAAGATAGCGAGATCGAAGCGTTTTATGCCGGAAATAAGGAATCGTTCGTTAAGAAAAAAGGCGTCAAGCTTGCCGCCATAATCATCGACCCCTCTAATAGCGGCGAGGGTGATGTAACGACCGATGAACCGTCTGCGGTTGCCAAGGCAAATGAGATTATCAATCAAATAAAAGGCGGTGCGGAGTTTGCGACCGTTGCCCGGGAGAAAAGTGAGGATCAGAGCCGTTTTCAGGGCGGAGACCTTGGTTATATTTCTGAGGAAGACTTAAAACAAACTTTTCCAGCACAAACCGTGGCAGGTTTGATGAATCCCGCCCTTCAGATAGGTCAGATTATGACATCGCAGGCGCAGGGTAAATACTTTATCTTAAAGCTGCAGGAACGAAGCGATAGAGACGAGGCCGTAACGCTCGAAACTCCGGGAATTCGTCAACAGGTTACCGACTCTTTGATAAATGCTCGCAAGCAGCTATTGCAGAACTCGTATATGGCGATCGCAATGAACGAGGCGAAGATCGAGAACTTTTTAGCGAAAAAGGTTGTTGATAATCCAAATGAATTGACTGGTGCGCGTCCGGCTGGTTCTGGCAATATTACAAATACGGCGAACACGAATGCCAACGCCTCTGCTCCGGCGAATGCTAATTCGGCCCCGGCAAATGCAAACGCGAATGCGAATACCCCAGCTACGCCTAAAGCAAATGACGCAGCCAAGCCGGCGACAAATGTTCCGGCCAAGCCCGCAGCAACCAAGCCTCCGGCGACAAAACCGGTGACAAACGCTCCGGCCAATAAGTAAAAGGAGCTTGTTTCGATCAACAGATTAAGGTGAAAGGCAGATTTCATTTTGCCTTTTGCCTTTTTCAATTCTGACTACTGACTACTGACTTCTGCTCAAATGCTTTTTAGATTATCAAATGTTTCGAAATCCTACGGGGGCACCGAGATACTCAAAGGGGTGTCGTTTCAGGTCAATCCGTCGGAAAAGGTTGGCCTTGTAGGGCGTAATGGTGCGGGCAAGACGACAGTTTTTCGGCTCATCACTGGCCAGGAAGCCGCCGATGACGGTGAGGTGATAAAGGTCAATGGCCTACGCCTCGGTCTGCTCGATCAGCACGTCGATTTTGGAACCAGTGAAACTGTTCACACGGCCGCTCAGTCTGCTTTCAAAGAAATCCACGACATCGAGGCCGAAATGCGTCTGCTCGAAAAGCAGATGGAGACCGACCATTCGGATGCAGTTCTCGATAGATATTCCGATCTTCAAACGGCGTTTGAACATGCTGACGGATTTTCTTATGCGGCAAAAGCCGAATCGGTTTTGCTCGGTCTCGGTTTTCCGCCGGAGACGTGGGGTTCAGACGTACTGACTCTATCGGGCGGGCAGAAAAATCGGCTTGGCATGGCCCGACTGCTGCTTTCGTCGGCTGATATGCTGCTGCTCGATGAGCCGACCAATCACCTCGACGTTGACGCGGTCGAGTGGCTTGAAAATTTCCTGCAAACTTACGATAAGACGTATGTCGTTATCAGCCACGACCGTTATTTCCTCGACCGCACGACCAATCGCGTGGTCGAGATGGATCGCGGCATGGCCGTCACGTACAAAGGAAACTATTCACAGTATCTCAGCGAACGCGAGATCCGTCGCGATCAGCAGTTGCGCGAATACGAAAACCAGCAGGCGATGATCAACAAAACGGAGGAGTTCATCCGCCGTAATCTCGAAGGCCAAAAGACAAAACAGGCAAAATCGCGTCGCACCCTCTTGGCGCGCATGGATCGGATCGAAGCCGTTACAAGCGAAAAATCCGGCGGCAACTTCGGTCTGCGTCAGGTCGAGCGGACCGGTAACAACGTCCTGACGGCTGAGGATCTGACCATTGGCTACGAGACAAAGATTCTTGCGAAAAAGTTAAACTTTTCGCTCCACCGCGGCGACGTGCTCGGAATTATCGGCGGCAACGGAACGGGCAAAACGACATTGCTAAAAACGCTGCTCGGCCAACTCCGCGAGCTTTCGGGCAAGATGCACTGGGGTACGAAAACCAACATTGGATATTATTCCCAAAACCTCGAAGGCCTCGAACTGCGAAACGAGGTCATTCAGGAGCTTCGCCGTGTCGCTCCGTCCGCCGATAATGGCACGCTGCGCGGATTTCTGGCGAAGTTTCTATTCGTGGGCGAAGACGTTTTCAAACCCGTCTCGGCCCTCTCCGGCGGCGAAAAGGGAAGACTCGCCCTTGCAAAACTGATCTACTCCCAAAAAAACGTCCTCGTCCTCGACGAGCCGACCAATCATCTAGACATTCCGTCCCGCGAATCGCTCGAAAACGCCCTCGACGAATACGACGGCACGATCATTGTCGTCAGCCACGACCGCTTCTTCCTCGACCGCATCGCCACCCAAATACTCTCATTCGAATCCGACGGCCGCGTCCTCGATTTCAACGGCAACTATACCGAGTTTCACGACTGGCGAGTTGCGATGGACGCCGAGACAAAGCGACGCGGAGACGCGGCGACAAGTGTCAATAGCCCGACCGTGAGGGAGGGCATGTCAGTATCGATACAGGTAGCGACTGGGTTTCTTAAAGCTCCCATCCTTGGAAAAGGAGGGGTGGCCAAAGGCCGGGGTGGTTCGTCTGCGCTATCCAAGAATCAACGCCAAACCCTCGAAAAACGCGTCAAGGCCATCGAATCCGACATCGCGTCACTCGAGGACACAGCCGCCAAACTTTCGCTCGAAATGGCCTCACCCAAAATTGCCGCCAACTTCGAAAAACTCAATCTAATAGCAGAAAAACACCGCCAAACTGAAAAGAAAATACAAGAACTCTATGCCGAATGGGAAAACGCGGTAGATTCTTTGAAATGACGCGCGGATTGGTTATCCTTGGGGACACAACATTATGATTTGCCTCAAGCTTTTGCTGGAGACAGTGGAAAAAAATAAGAATACCCTTAATCTATTTGCCTATTCGCGTATTTTTGACAAAATGAGCGTTTACTAAGTGAAAAAGTGAAACACAAAAAATCACCAAGGCGGGTATTCCTTGCAGTTCCCACGTTAAAAAAACACTGCTCTGATAAATGTGAATGCCATTCCAGAATTCTGAAAAGCTCATACGCATTGTCATCAACGACAAAAAAACGTGAAGAAGTATATAGCCACTTAAGACGGCTGCCGTCACGTAACTCCAATATTTATTGGTCAGAATTAGAATCGAAGCAAAGAGCAAAACAGAAGGTTCATAAAATGGACTCCAACTATTGTACCAAGGCGTATATTCAACGAAAGTTCTGCCGTCTTGAATTTCCCGATTTGACCAAATGTAGGTGAAATTGACCGCCGCTATTACAAAAGTAATTATGCGTAGTAGTACGTGAAACGCAATGCTTAACATTCTTGGTCTCATATCGCTTTTCATTCGCGGTTTCCGAAGGTGATTGTTTAAATGACCATCTCGCAAAGATTACGCCTTTACCCTCGGATCCATTTTCACGACCAAAGATTTTGTATAGTTCTTACCGCCGACGGTAAGTTTAATGGTATATACTCCGGGCAAAATCGACGTGACGCCTCGTCGGCCCCCCCCGCCGACTTGTCCACCGCCAGCCGGAGCCGGAGGAGGCGTCGGACGCAGATCCCAGAGCCAGCGGTGCATACCCGGTGCGGACGAAAGCAGCGGCGGCGTTTTGATCCAGAACACCGGTATATCGAGCGTGTCCGGGTTTACGGGCGTTACCTTGTCCTCGCTTGAGAATTTCTTGATCGATTCCCCGGCCGGATTTAGTATCTCAAGCGTGACCGGGCCGCTCGCCTTTGAACCGATATAGTAATCGAGAATTGCACCATACGGCTGGTTTTCGGCGAGCGGCTCGTCACGCGGCTGCGGCGTGCCGTTTTCGCTTGGCTGCGGCAGGTTGTAAGCGTCCTCAGGAGCATATAAAAAGGCGTCCGACCTGACAAGCTCGTCGGTGATCTGCCTTAGCGGTGTGATGTCATCGAGCACCCAAAATCCGCGTCCGTGCGTCGCGACGACGAGATCGTTGTCTTTCACGGCCAGATCGCGCATCGACACGTGCGGCATATTTAGCTGCAGCGGCTGCCAGTCGTCACCGTCGTTGAAGGAAACAAAAAGGCTAAGCTCGGTACCGCAAAACAGCAAGCCCTGCCGCTGAGTGTCCTCGGTGACGTTCTGCATATAGACGCCGGGCGGCAAGCCTCTGGTTATTTTTTTCCATGTTTTGCCGCCGTCGCGGGTGCGATAAATATACGGCTCGTTGTCCTCTAGCCGATGCCGGTCGATCGCCGCAAACGCCTCATTGACGTCAAAATGCGAAGCAATAAGCATCACAACCTTGCTCCACGCCGTGAGTTCGGGCGGCGTGACATTCGTCCACGTTTTGCCGTCGTCGTCCGTCTTGTGGATCAGCCCGTCGTCCGTGCCGATCCAAACGGTCGCGGCCCGCAACGGCGACGGAGCAATCGAATAAATGACGCCGCGTCGTTTTTCAGGCGGAGCGTCTTTAGCGGTGGCTTCGTCGAGATTTGGCGGAACGCCCGGGTCTTCGCGTGTCATGTCCTCGCTTTCTCGCGTCCAGCTTTCGCCGCCATTCACGGTTTTGAATAAAAACTGATTGCTAAAATAAAGAGCATGTGGGTCTGCCTCGGAAAATACGAGCGGCAGCGTCCATGTATGCCGTGCCGGGACGGTCATCGTGCGTTCGGGCGAAACATTGACCTCCTCGCCGGTCACCACATTGCATCGTGTCACTGTGCCGCCGAACAAAATATTCGGGTGCAGCGGGTCGGGAGCCGTGTAGCCTGACTCGCCGCCCGCGCAGGCCGGTTCCCAATCGCGGTTTGAGATCTCGGCATGATTGCTGCGTGTTACGACCGCAACCGGGCCGCTGTCCTGCTGCGAACCGGTCGCCCAATACGGAAACCGATAATCGGTTGCCACGTTATAAACCTCAGCGATCGGCTGGTTGTACCACGAGCTCCAGGTCGCCGCGCCGTCTTCGGTAACAACCGCACCCTGATCGCTCGCGAGGATCATGCGGTTCGGGTCGTCCGGATATATCCAAAGCTGGTGATAATCATCACCGCCGGGGGCACCCTTGATCGCTGTCCACGTTTTGCTGGCATCGGTCGATTTATACACCGACGTATTAGAAACGTAAACGGTGTCAGGATTTTTCGGATCGACCACGACCTTAGAAAAATACCAACCGCGTCCCCAGATCCGTTTCTGATCTGAGATCAGTGCCCATGTTGCCCCGGCATCGTCAGAGCGATACAGGCCGCCCTTCGTCGCGTCAATAATCGCGTAAATACGTTTTGGATTTGTCGGCGAGACAGCGAGACCGATTCGGCCTTGTCCCTCAACCGGAATGCCCGCTTCGAGCGGTTTCCAGGTGGTTCCGCCGTCGGTTGATTTAAAGATGCCGCCGCCCAGCCCGTAGCTTGGCGGGTAGATGCTCCACGGCGGCCGACGCGTATTCCACAGAGTCGCGTAAACGATCTGCGAATTCGTCGGGTCGATCGTGACGTCGATTGCACCGACGTTTTCATTTTTGAAAAGCACCTTTTCCCAGGTCTTCCCGCCGTCCTTCGAACGAAATACGCCGCGATCAGGGTTTGGCCCGTAAATATGGCCTAGAGCTGCGACAAAAACGATATTCGCGTTCTTCGGGTCAACCGCGACACGCCCGATCTGCCGGGTATTTTCCAGCCCGATGTGCGTCCACGTCTTACCGGCATCGGTGCTTTTGTACATGCCGTCGCCGAACGAATGCTGAGCACGCACATCGGCTTCGCCGGTGCCAACATAGACCGTGTTCGGGCTCGATGCCGAAACGCCTATCGCACCGATTGACGCGATTTTCTGATCGTCAAAAACGGGCGTCCAAGTTCGTCCTGAGTTTCCCGATTTCCAGACACCGCCACCGACCGAGCCGAAATAAAACGTATTTGGCTGTCCCGGCACGCCGCTCACCGCATTAACCCGCCCCCCGCGAAACGGCCCAATCATCCTCCACTGCATACCCGCAAATGCGCTCTGTTCAAACTGCTGGGCAATTGACATTATCGGCGTCAACACAATCAATAACACCGCCGCCCCAACCAAAACCCTAAAGTTACGAATATTAATGCTCACGAATATGGACATCGGATAACACCCTTTCTACAATTATTTCGGAAAACCCGATTATAAGTCTAAAGCTCCCCTCCTTACAAAGGAGGGGTGGATGCCGCTTCGGCAGACCGGGTGGTTCTCTCTTTGGCGAGCGTGATAAAATCCGATGCGAAGAACGAACCACCCCGGCCTCCGGCCACCCCTCCTTTTCCAAGGAGGGGAGCTTTTCAGATTCCGGCTCCCCGCCTCCGAACGGCGGCATAGCCGCGAATCTCTATTCAGTCCAACGGAAAAGCGTAGCTTTTCCGCAAATAGAGTGGCAAGCCACAAAAAAGACGTTATCTACCTTTGACTGTCCTTACGCCCCGATCTTCGAAGCGGCGTTGTTGCTTTCAGGTCGAGGCGGAGGACGCCTTCGTCCTCGATCTCGGGAGTTAAGAAAGCTGTTGTGGTGTCCATTTTTATACCGTAGTGCTGACAAAATGGCGTTGCCCGTATTAGGCGGTGACGGCCGCGGTCTTTTATCTTGACAGGGAAGGCGTTAGGCAGGGTTTCCGGGGCGGGATTTACGCCGATGATGCTGTTAACCTTGTCAAAGAGCAGCACGACGGCCGTCGGGTGGCCGAGCTTTGCGTGTATATTTCCGTTGAGCAGGATCACATTTTTACGGTTCAATGTAACGTGCATTCGTTCGCTAAGCGGCAGCGTCGGCCCCGCCTGAAATTCTTCCCAATGGCTGATCATAGCTCTTCTCCGTAGTTGAAAATGGAAAATGTGAAGTGGAAAGTGAAAAGCCTTTTCTTGCACTTTCCATTTTCCACTATCCACTTTCCACTGCACCGTTGGAATGCCATTTTGCGGGCTTTGACGTATTTTGCACGAAATGACGTATTTTTTTTGTTTTGACGTATTTTCAGATTTAGCCGATTTGGGCCTTATCCGGCGGGAAAACATGATGGGGAGCAGAGGGAGCGGCAAAAAAACCGAAGGAGCGGTCGGATCAAGGCGTAGTTAACGGTAGTCTGCGGGAGTCGGTCGGTGCAAAAGGAGAAACGGGGGCGAAACTCGTCTAAGTTTGCGTCGCGCGTCCCAGGAAAATGCACAAAAATTGGACTAAATTGAACAAAAATAGTGCTTCTGGGACGCATTTTTAGTGAAAATGCGTCCCAGAAAGTTGGTTCAGATTTGTGAAGCTTGTCCTCTCTGTGTTCTTTGTGTCTTCGCTTAGTGTCCTTTGTATTAAAAATGGCTGTTAATCACAGAGGTCACAAAGGGAAGACACAAAGATCACAAAGAAAAGTTCTAAATATTCGGATAGAATCAAACATTTAGGACACCACCAAAAGTGGTCTTAAGTTTCTGAGCGGTAATTCGGAGCTTCTTTGGTGATTATTACGTCGTGGACGTGCGATTCGCGTAGGCCGGCGGATGTGATGCGGACGAATTTGGCGTTTGTCTGGAGATCTTCGATAGTTTTGCAGCCGGTGTAGCCCATGCCTGAACGCAGGCCGCCGACGAGTTGGGTGACCATTTCGGCGACTGTGCCTTTGTAGGCGACGCGGCCCTCGATGCCTTCGGGGATATATTTGGCGTCGGCCGATGTGCCTTCCTGGGCATAGCGGTCGCTTGAGCCTTGTTTCATCGCGCCGATTGAGCCCATGCCTCGGTATGTTTTGAAGTTGCGGCCCTGAAAGAGTATGACCTCGCCCGGAGCTTCTTCGGTTCCGGCGAATAGCGAGCCGATCATGACCGTGTCGGCACCGGCGGCGATGGCTTTGGCAACGTCGCCGGAGAATTTCACGCCGCCGTCGGCAATGATCGGAACGCCCGACCCTTTTGCGGCGTTGACGCAATCGACGATCGCCGTGATCTGTGGCACGCCGGCACCTGTTACAACGCGGGTCGTGCATATCGAGCCGGGGCCAATGCCGATCTTTACGGCGTCAACGCCGGCCGAGATCAGCTCCATTGTTGCTTCCGCCGTGGCAATATTGCCCGCAATCAGCTCGATCTCGGGGAATTTAGCTTTGACCGCCCT
Organism: Chloracidobacterium sp.; assembly: GCA_043748725.1. Taxonomy (GTDB): domain Bacteria; phylum Acidobacteriota; class Blastocatellia; order Pyrinomonadales; family Pyrinomonadaceae; genus OLB17. The sequence goes on from JAYVER010000275.1 coordinate 19,507, forward strand.
GACCGCGTTTATCACGCGGGAGCTGTGGCCGTGAGCGGTATCGACAACTATTGCATCGACGCGGGCGGCGACCAGAGCAGCCGCACGTTCAAGAAAATCGCCGGTCGCACCTATTGCAGCGGCACAGCGAAGGCGTCCGAGACCGTCCTTTGCCGCGATGGGGAAGTTGATCGCTTTTTGGATGTCTTTGACGGTGATAAGACCTTTCAGATGGCCGTTTTCGTCAACGACCAGCAGCTTTTCGATACGATGTTTTTGCAGCTTGACCTTTGCCTCGTCGAGCGTCGTGCCGACCGGCACGGTGACGAGCGGCTGAGGCGTCATTACTTCGGAGACCGGAATGTCGAAACGAGTCTCGAAACGCAGATCGCGGTTTGTGATGATGCCAACGAGAAGGCCGTTTTCGTCCGTAACAGGAACACCGCTTATCTTGAAACGCTCCATTATGACCAGAGCCTCAGAGACCAAAGCGTTTTGATGTATCGTCACCGGATCGACGATCATGCCGGACTCGCTGCGTTTGACCTTATCGACTTCTTCGGCCTGTTGAGCGATTGAGAAATTTTTGTGGATGACGCCGATGCCGCCTTGCTGGGCGAGGGCAATCGCGAGAGCCGCTTCGGTCACAGTGTCCATAGCGGAAGAGCAAAGCGGTATATTGAGGCTTATATTTCGTGAAAATTTGGTTCGTGTGTCGGCGTCGGCGGGCAATATCTCAGAAAAAGCAGGGATAAGCAATACGTCGTCAAAGGTCAGGCCTTCGTTTATTTTGTTGATTTCCATATCCAATTATAAACAAAAAAGCCCGCGGAAAAAAACGCGGACACGAAAAATATTGATTGGAACGCAGGCACCCTTGCCTGCAACGTCGCTTACTGAGGCGTAACTCCCTCTAAATTTGCGATCTTTGAGACGCTTTCGCGTCTTGCAGGCAAGGGTGCCTGCGTTCCTAATGCGGACGATTCGCGGGTGGGATTGGGATGACGGTGGATTTCAACATAGGCTGGGGCTTGACTGTTGGAGTGGGTTTTGGTTTGTTTGTTGAGTTGGCGGCGGTATTTGCCGTAACATTTGGCTTCGGTTGGGGCGTCGGCTTAACCGGAGTCGGCACGGATGTTGGCGGAGCTGTGACCACATTATTATTCTGTTCAGGATTTGCAGGCGGAACCTCGGACGAGATTGCTCCGGACTGCCATATTTGCCCAATGTTTTCCTTATTTATCTCGAATTCAATTATATTTCGCTTTGGAACCAGCGGCACAGATGGAAGAGTAATGTTTTTGCTGTTTATCGTCAGTTGCACGGCTTGCGCCAGCGACCGCGAATAGCTTAATTTAAGACTCTCTTTCGGCTCAAATATTGCGGATGAGCCTGCAGTTACAACATTACTGGTCGTCTTGCCGTCGCTTATCGCGGTGAGCGAAACGGGTTGGCTCACCGCCTTGAACTCAACCTTCAGCGTTGCCATGTCAGGCACATTTGACGGCGTCGGGTTAGCGTCAGTTTGGGCATTATTAGCAGAGTTCGAGTTAGACGCCTTTGCAGTATTCGCGGGCGGCGCGGCGGGCTGGCGAAGGTAATTGACCAGGAACAGGATTCCGCCGGTCATTAACGCAAGAATTACAACCGCACCGATGACGGTCGGCACCATTGACGATCCAGTTCGGTAGTCGGTCAGCACCTCAGGCTTATATGCCTTAAACTCGTCATCGGGCGTTGCCGTTGATTCCGTTATTAAATCTGAATAATCGGCCAGGGCCTCCTGCTCATTTACCCCAACATATTTCGCAAACGACTTAACAAAACCCTTATTAAATATCCCTCCGGGTAAACTGCGGTAATCGTCGTGCTCGATACTCTCGATATACTGCGGCGAAATACGCGTCTGCTCGGCAACCTCGCTTAGAGTTATACCTCGTTCCTCGCGGGCTTGCCGCAATTTTTCACCGAGAGTCATTGACATTTTTTCACGTTTGCGGCAATTTACAGGAATACTAGAGCCGTTGGCCTTTGACTTGAAATATAGCGTTCCTGTCGCGGCATTGTCAATTGATTTATACAGTTTTAGATAGCGATATTCGCCTCTTTTTTGCAATATGGCAAACCCGCGTTTGGGCATTAGAGGCGACTTATACTAATATCGGTAAAGCAATCCAGATAGCGAGGAATAATCAATGAGTTTAGAAGCGTTAGGCATGATCGAGACCAAGGGCTTTATCGGTGCCGTAGAAGCTGCAGATGCGATGGTAAAGGCTGCAAATGTTAAACTTATCGGCAAAGAATATATTGGTGCCGGGTACGTCACGATCTTTGTACGTGGCGATGTCGGAGCTGTTAAAGCTGCAACTGACGCGGGAGCGGCGGCCGCGCGACGGGTCGGTGAACTGATCAGCGTTCATGTCATTCCTCGCCCGCACGGCGAGGTCGAGCGCGTTCTGCCTAAAGGCGGAGATGTTGGCTACAGTCCTGACGAAAAAGCTCTGCAAGGTGGCGGACGGCAGCTTGGCGAGGGCAGCGCGGACTCATCTGCGACTGGAACGCTGCAAGGTAACAAGACAAAGACACGGTGACACGGGTGCGAGGTGTCCTCCAATATTGGCGTCTCCGCGTTTTATAATCTCAATTCCGCACAAGAATGGATGATAAAGACCTAGTGGCTCAGCAGGAAGCTCACGACGCGGTTGATGCCGCGTCGCGTGCTTTCTCATCGGTTGCGCAGTTTAGCCAGTCAAAAATTGACGAGATATGTGAGGCTATGGCTGGCGCTGCTTTGACGGAATCTGCTCGTTTGGGCAAATTGGCACATGAGGAAACGGGATTTGGGATAGCCGAAGACAAGCGTGAAAAAAACCGGTTCGCAGCGGAGGATGTTTGGAATTATTTTCGCGGCTTAAAGACTGTTGGAGTCGTAAAAGACACCAAAAGCATAGTTGAGATCGCCAGCCCGCGCGGTGTCGTCGCCGCGATCATTCCTTCGACCAATCCTACTTCGACGGCGATATTCAAGATAATTATCGCTATCAAGTCCCGCAATACCATTGTTCTTTCGCCACATCCTTCTGCCGCGGGCTGTATCGCTGAAACAACTCGCGTTATGCGCGATGCAGCGATAAAAGTTGGATTGCCCGGTGACGCGATCATCTGTCTCACAAATTCAACGATCGAAGGCACCGAAGCCCTGATGAAGCACCGAAATACCGCCGTTATTCTCGCGACCGGCGGAACCGGGCTCGTGCGGGCGGCATATTCATCCGGGAAACCGGCGTTCGGCGTCGGCCCCGGCAATGTACCGGTGTTTATCGAGCGAACGGCAAATATCGAGAAGGCTGTGTCAGATATTTTGTTAAGTACCTGTTTTGATAATGGTACGATCTGCGCGTCGGAGCAGTCCGTGGTTGTCGATGCACCGATTGCGGAGCAGGTTCGAGAACAATTTAAGCTCCAGGGCGGTCATTTTTTGAACAGCAGTGATGCCGATGCCGTGGCCAAGATCTTGCTGACGCCGCAACGAACTCTGAATGCCGGAATTGTTGGTAAATCCGCCGCTTTTATAGCTGACCTTGCAGGGATATCGATCCCGGCGGGAACGCGATGCCTGCTTGCGGATTGCAGTGGCGTGGGCCGTGATTATCCGTGGTCGATAGAAAAGCTCTCGCCGACGCTCGCATTTTTCGTCGCCGACGGCGTCGAGCAAGGTGCAAATCGATGTCAAGAGATCTTGCAATTTGGCGGCATGGGACATACAGCCGGAATGCACACTCAGGACAGGTCGGCGGCGATTCGATATGGCGAGCAGATGCCCGCCGCGAGGGTTATTATCAATTCGCCGACCACGCATGGAGCCATAGGCTTTTCGACCGATCTGCCGCCGTCAATGACGCTGGGATGCGGATCGTGGGGTGGTAATGTCACATCCGACAATATATCGCCTCATCATTTGATGGACATAAAACGGGTTGCCTTTGAGACCAAACCGGTGAATCAGCAGTCAGCAGTCAGCAGTCAGCAGTCAGCAGCAGGAAAGGCAGAATTAGACGTACGTCCAGCACAACGGGCAAATCGGGAAGATATTGCGGCGATCGTGGACAGCTTTTTGAAACAAAAACTAGCGGAAATGCCGCCACCGGAACCGCCGAAGCCTCAGCCCGAAGTTAAAACAATCGTCCATGAGGTAACGCCCGAGAATGCCGTTCAAAAGTCGGTGCCAATTGCGACCGTTGACTTTGTCAGTGAGGACGATGTGCGGCGGGCGATTCAGAGCGGCGAAAAGATATATATTTCAAAAAAAACGATCCTTACGCCGTCAGCTAGGGATCTGGGCGAAGAAAAGGAAGTTTTTGCAAGGATCTAAGAGATGCAAGAAGCGATCACAGAAAAAGCTGTCTGCGAAAAATGCGGCGTCGATGTCCGCGACGGCACCACGTTTTGCTACAACTGCGGGGCCAGCCTGGAAAAAAAGTCGGTAATCGACGATGAAATGGCCGCTATTTGGAATCGCGACGGGATTGAAGCCAAACCAGCAAATGAAGAATTAGCTGCAGCAACTAAGATTGACGATGCCTCCGCCGATGGAAAGCTGTCGCGTGCCGCCGAACAAAGGCGAAAGGCGAGGGTCAGCCAGCGCAAAACAAAAGAATACACTTGGGAGCCGGCGGACGATTCACGATTTGTTATGCTAATTGCGCTCTTAATTGCGGCAATTGCACTTGGCGTGGTTTTCCTGACCGTTTTTTGGAAGTAAGATTCTTAGTGTGATGATAGCGGCGATTGGTATATTTTTTCTGGCAATATTTACGGGTGCGGCGCTACTGGCCTTTGTCATTTTTCTCCTGGCTCGTAGGAAAAAACGAAGTTAATACCGACAAGGATCGCAGTAAGATCAATTGAGTTATTGGTGAGTTATATGGAAGCTCTTGGAATGGTTGAATGTATGGGACTGGTGGCGATGATCGAGGCGGCCGACGCCATGGTCAAATCCGCGAACGTGAGGCTTGTCGGGTATGAAAAGATCGACGCCGGGCTGGTGACGGCAATCGTTCGCGGCGAAGTCGGAGCGGTGAAAGCCGCGGTTGACGCCGGAGCCGCCGCCGCCCGTCGGATCGGGACTGTGACGGCAATTCATGTTATTCCGCGTCCGCACGAGGAGGTCGATGAAGGAATTCCGGTTCTCAGCACGGGCGAAACTACCCGAAAAAAGATTTCCGGCTCGGTACCGGAAAATTGAAACGACACTTTATTAGATGATTAAGCAGGGCCTTTCATAAGATCATTGTAGCGATTCCAAATTGCTTCAAAAATCCCCTAAAATTGATTACTGAAGTGACGCATTGAGTCGAATTTGCGGGATCAGGAGGTAGGACACCGAACAAAAGAATAGTATCGAATCCGAGAGCGGGCTTCAAAACCGATTAACTTCCCGAATAGCCGAAAATACCCCATTTAATTAGAATTGGCATTATGCAACCAAGTGAAGAGCACAGAACACATCGCGTTGGGTGGCTCCGAGCGGCGGTGCTTGGTGCAAACGATGGCATCATTTCCATGGCGAGCCTTATATTGGGTGTGGCGGCCGCAGGGGCAACTTCGAAGAGTATTTTGATCACGGGCATTGCCGGTTTAGTAGCGGGATCGGCATCTATGGCGACCGGAGAGTATGTTTCTGTAAGTTCGCAGGCCGATACCGAAGCCGCCGATCTTGATCTCGAGCGTCAGCATTTAGCGGCTGATCCGGAGAAAGAGCAGGCGGAATTAGCAGCTATTTATGTTGAGCGCGGACTCGATACGGAACTAGCCGCCGAGGTCGCTGTCCAGTTGATGGAGCATGATGCGCTCGGAGCACACGCCCGCGATGAGTTGGGGCTTTCTCACACAATGACCGCACGGCCTATCCAAGCCGCAATCGCATCGGCAGTTACGTTTGCAGTTGGAGCGGCCTTGCCGCTTTCAATTGTTCTCTTGTTGCCGGTAACCGCGCTAATATGGAGTGTTTCGAGTTGCTCACTTATCTTTCTGGCTGTTCTCGGATCCATGGCCGCAAGAGTCGGCGGAGCTTCGATGCTGACGGCTGCCGTCCGGGTAACTGTTTGGGGTGCTTTGGCAA
>JAYVER010000276.1:0-9497 GCA_043748725.1 Chloracidobacterium sp.
GAAAAAAGTTTTTTTTAACCAATTCTTTTGCTCCTTTCCATTCTTCTTGTCTTAACTTTGCGTTCTTAGCGGCTTTGCGTGGAACTGCCTTCTTTTCAACTTCGCGTGAAAACAGCTATAAATCGTTTACAACCCGCCGAATCCCATCTTTAATCAGCGCCACATTGAAATTGATCAAAAGTCCCAATCGCAGATCGGTCAATCTAAGATAAGTCAGGAGTATCTTGCCGTGAACCGGCGCCAGAGATTCTATGGATTTGACCTCGATGATTACTTTGCTTTCAACGATGATATCAGCTCGAAAGCCAAGTTCCAGCCTAACTTCTTCATATATGGCCGGTATACCCCGTTCACGAACAACGTGCAAACCACGTTTGTTGAGTTCGTATGCGAGAGCGGCTTGATATACTGTTTCAAGTAGGCCGGGACCGAGTGTCGTGTGCACCTTAAACGCCGAATCGACGATAATCGTTGCAAGTTTGTTCTCTGTCATTTTTTCTAAGTTATTTTTATTGGAATTTCACGCAAAGCCGCTAAGAACGCAAAGTTAAGAATAAGAAAGAGAATTGGTTGAGCAACTGTTTCTTGCGACCAATATTTCATGCCTCGACTTATTTTTCCGTCTTGTTTTTCTTTGCGCTCTTAGCGGCTTTGCATGAAATTCTTAACAATCATGTACAATTCGCGGCATTCAGATTATTGAACTACGGGGCTAATAACACCTCTCCAAAGCAGCACGAGTATTACAGTGCCGAGAATAATGCGATAAACAATAAAAACGGCCGTCGAATTTTTGCGAAGGTAGGCGAGCAATGCCCAGATCGAGAAATAGCCGATCACACCCGCGACAATTGTTGAAATTATCAGCGGCGTAAAACTGTCGGCAGGCAGGATTTTCAACGCTTTGCGCAATTCGAGCAGACCGCTGGCTGTTATCGCCGGGATCGAGAGTAGGAATGAGAATCTAGCGGCCGTCTCACGTTTTTCGCCGGCAAGCAGACCTCCCATTATCGTCGAACCCGAACGGCTCGCACCCGGCATAAGGGCCAGACACTGGCAGAAACCCTGGACGATCGCGTCGGTGAATCCCAGATGACGGAGGTCTTTTCGCTGGCTGCCGAACTTTTCAGCGACGATCAGGCCAAGCGCAATGACGATGAGCATCGTGGCGATAACCCAAAGATTTTTTGTCCCACTGCCCTCGATAAAATCTTTGAAAAGAAAACCGAGAGTTCCAATCGGGATCGAACCGAGGATCACGAGCCAGCCGAGCCACGCTTCTTCCGATAGCCATATCGGACGGATGCCATCCGTCCCGGAAAACCGCATCCCACGTCGCCCGGTCAACAAGGCAAAATGATCGCGAACGAATGCACTTGAGATACTCCAAATATCCGATGCAAAATATATGAAAACTGCAACGAGCGTACCCAACTGTATGACCGCGATCGTCGCCGTGATCTGCTCGGCATTGCCATCGTAGAGATTTGTAAATCGACTCGCGAAAACCAGATGCGCGGTCGAGCTAACGGGGATAAATTCGGTAAGACCCTGGACGATCCCGAGAATGATTGCCTGAAGTAGATTCATAGTCGATCAAAAAATTTGGATAGGTAATTGACCAAAGAGCATCAGGCCAAAATGAGAATTTAGCATATTCACTGTGATGTTACTATTCGCGATAACGTGCACGCCCCGCTAATCGGTCGTATATCCACGGTGGCACGAATCGAGCGGCACGCACAATCGTCGCAAGCTGCCACGGGAATGCGGCAAACTTTTTCTTTTTCTCAATTGCTTTGACGAAGTGCGGGATTGCATCGTCTAACTCCATCAAAAACGGCATGGTATTTGCCCGCGCCGCGGTCAGCGGTGTGCGAATGAATCCGGGCTGGATGATCGTGACATCAACGCCTTTCGCTGCCACATCAAGCCGTACGCTCTCGAAAAACGCGGTCATTCCGGCCTTGCTTGCGGAATACGCCGCGGATTTCGGCAAACCGCGAAACCCTGCAAGGCTTGATATACCAACGAGATGACCGCTGCCGCGTTCGAGCATTGCCGGTACAACTGCGTGTATAGCATTGACGGCGCCGAGCAGATTTACATCGATAAGATTCTTAACAGCTTCGGGGTCATAGTTCCGTGTTTCCTTGTTGTTGCCGCCGATTCCGGCGTTGGCGATCATAATGTCGATATGGCCAAATTCATCACGAAATCTGTCCGCGACAGCATGTAAAGTGGCTGAATCGACCACATCACACGGAAAAATACGAGCCGTCCCGCCCACCGAATCGCATTTTGCCGCGAGTTCATTGAGCAACTCTTCGCGACGCGCAACTAGCCCAAGAATTGCCCCTTTTTTGGCTAATGCGACCGCCAATGCCTCGCCGATGCCGCTCGACGCGCCGGTTAAGAAAACGGTTTTATTTTTCCAATCCATGATTTAATTCTAAGCTGTTTGAGCCAAATTAGATTCGAGAGATCTCGCCTTATTTTTCAAAACTTCAAGCAATGTATCGACCGTGCTCAAATGCGTTCGAAAAGCGAGGCACGCGAAACGCAGCGTGAATTCACCAATTAGCATTGTTGACGAAATAAAAACGCGACCGTCTGCCACTACTGCGTCGAGTAATTTTTTGTTAAATATATTTGCGTCACCGCTTTTGGGCAAATATCGGTACGTGACGACCGATAGTTCCGGCTCGATCTTGCTCTCAAAACCGATCTTTTGTACCTCGGCGTGAAAATATTTGGCGAGCAGCAGTTTTTCTTGGAGACAGGCACGAAACGGTGCGACACCGTGCAATTTGAGCGGCAGCCACAGCCGCATCCCGCGAAAATGCTTGGTAAGTTCGGGCGAGAGATCGGCGGGTGACGGCTCGTCCGTCACGGCAGTAGCGTCCTGCATATAATTGGCCATGTAGCGATGCGATTCGTGCAGAGCAGCGGCATCTTTAACCAAAACCACACCGAGACCGTACGGCAGGAAAAGGCCTTTGTGCGGGTCGATGACGAGCGAATCGGAGGTTTCGATTCCCTGCAATTTTTGTTTCCCTTCGTCCGTGAGGATAAAAAACCCGCCGTAAGCCGCATCGATGTGATACCAGAGCCCATGCAGTTTGGCAACGGTGCCGATCTCAGCTAACGGGTCGATGGCACCGACATCCGTCGTGCCGGCGGATGCGACGACGAGAAATGGATTAAGACCGGAGGCTTTGTCCGATGCGATTTGTTCATCGAGCGCTGCGGAAATAATGCGGTATTTTTCATCCAGAGGCAGATGACGAATTATGCATTCGCCCAATCCCGCGATGCGTATTGCCTTGTCGATCGAATGATGTGCCTGTTCGGAAAGATAAATTACCGAGCGCTCGATGTTTGCGGCTTTTATTTGCTTGGCGTCGCGGGCGGTGACGATGGCGATGAGATTTGCAAGGCTGCCGCCGGAAGTGAGATTGCCGGTCGCCGACGCCGGATAGCCGACGAGATCGTTCATCCATCGGATGAGCATATTCTCCATTCTAACGGCTCCGGGACTCGCAAAAAAGATCCCGGCGTAGCGATTGAAAACATCAGCGAGATAGTCGCCGAGAGCCGAATAGTAAATACCCCCGCCGGGTATGTATCCGAGATGGCCGCCGGATGCGGGGTTGAGACCGGGCGTATCGACATTTTCGCGGATCAGCGAGATTGCTTCATCGATACCGATTCCGATTTCGGAGATCGGCGAAGCGAGCAGACCGATGCCTTTGTCATGACTTATATTGAATGCGTTGATCGATTCGATGTTGTTGAGGAAATTTTCAGAATAATCGATGATCTTACTGCGTACGTCAGATCGTTTGGCCGCTGTTGGCTCAAGTAGCCGGGATGCAGTTTCGAGTTCGCGTAGTTTTTCTCGCATCAATTAGAAGGTTTGTTTTTTGTGAGCGTCAGTTATCTAATAAGATCAATTTAGAATGCGAAACGTGAAATCTTCGTTTTAAATCTCGACTATTGTAGTAACGATCACCGGCTTGGAGCTAAGTTCTTTTTGCACAAAGCGTTTCAGATGAATCCTGAGATTTTCCTTGAACACCTTTCGGTCCGCGATATGCTCCGGTTTCATGTCGTAGATAGCTTGTGAAACAGTATTGCGCGCATCGGCCGCGAAGCCATTAAGCGGATCGATACCGGCGACGCCCTGAAATGTTATCTGCGGTTCGCCGACGAGTTTGTGCGAAGACTTGCCGACAGTAACGACCAGCGAGATCGCACCGCCGTAAGCGAGTTTTTTTCGCTCGCGGACGATGTCGTACTCTATCTCGTCGTTTGATTCTTCGTCGATGAAGGTTTTGAAAAGCTCGCGTTTTTCAACAACTTTGGCGGCGTATTGATCGATCTCGAGCACATTGCCGTTTTCGATCAAAATGATATCTTCGTCGGCGTAACCGGCGACGTGATTTTTGATAAACTCCTTTTGCCGAAACAGCATACGATATTCGCCGTGAATGGGTATGACAAATTTCGGCCGTGACGTTTCGACCATGATTTGAATATCGCCCTGTGAGGCATGACCGGAAACGTGGACGAGGCGGCGTTTTTCCTCAATTATATTGGCTCCGCGTTTATAAAGATTGCCGATCAGTCGGCTGATATTCTTTTCGTTGCCGGGAATGATGCGGGCGGAAAGCACAACCGTGTCGCCTTTTTCAACCTCCATGCCTTTGTAGGTCGAGGTCGCCAGATTCCACAGTGCCGCCCGCTGTTCGCCTTGCGAGCCGGTGACAAGATAACAAATCTCGTCATCATCCAGAGCACGCGATTCGCCAAGACCGACCATCGTTCCATGCGGAATCTTCAAAAGGCCTTGTTCCTCGGCAATTTCGATATTCTTTTGCATCGAACGTCCGCACACGCATACCTTGCGGCCGTATTCATGAGCAATATCGAATACGATTTGCAGACGATGCAGCGAGGATGAAAAAGTCGAGACAATTAAACGGCCCGTCGTTTCCCCGAATATCTCACGGAAAGCCGGAATTACCGCCTGTTCCGAAGGCGTACGGCCCGGAACGGTCGAGTTTGTCGAATCGCACAGCAGCGCAAGAACGCCTTCGTCACCGATGCGGCTGAGAGTTTTCAGATCGTACGGCTTTCCGATCACCGGCGTGTCGTCGATCTTGTAATCGCCCGTGTGAATGATCGTGCCGACCGGGGTGTGAATAGCGAGCGAGAAACATTCGACCAGCGAATGCGAAGCGTGTATAAACTCGACCTCAAAATGACCGAGTTTTATCTTATCGCCAGCTTCGACGCGGTGCAGCAGCACGTCATTGAGCATGTCGTATTCGCTCAGACGCTTTTCGGCCAGGGCAAGCGTAAATCTCGATGAATATACTGGGAGATTAAACTTTTTGAGGATATATGAGAGGGCGCCGATGTGGTCTTCGTGGCCGTGCGTGAGGATGATGGCGGTCAGGTCGTCACGATATTTTTCGAGAAAATCAAAATTTGGGATCGAAATATCCACCCCGTATGGCGTTTCTTCCGGAAAGCCCATGCCCGCATCGACGATGATCATCTCGTCGCGATAGCGGATGCCCATACAGTTCATCCCAAATTCGCCGATTCCGCCCAACGGTATTATTTCAATTTTGCTCAAAAATCCACCCTATTCAACGCTTACATTAGAATTGAGCAGTATAACACAGTGGCATGTGAACGAGCGTGGCGACGCGATCCGCGAGCATCCCGGTTAAATATAAAAACGGCTTCGATCAATCAAGAACGAAGCCTTTTTCTGCGCGTTTAGAGTTACGCGTTTACAGCTCAGAGTGCGCGATTCATCGCGTATGCAGACGTAATGAATCGCGCACTCTGAACGGCTAACCCGTGATCGTGGCGCGAATAGAATGTTCCTCCGCACGAATCAAACCTTTCGCCAGACGAAAACAAACCCTCTCCGCGCAAATCAAACATTTCTCCGCGCAAAAACAAACTTTCTTCTCAGTAAAAGAATGTTTCTCCACACTTTTAAAAGGATTTATCGCAGGAAAACAAGAAAATATCGCGCGCGAAAAACTTGCAAGCGACCTAATGCCGCCACCCGACTAGCGTTTTAGCCAGTATTTATCAGGTTTTGTGCGATTCCACTATTCGGGGGATCAGCATAGCCACGTCGTTCACGGCGTGGTCAATGCCGATCTAGATTTCTCAGCCCGTTTCAACGGGCTTACTCCGGCGGCGGCTTAAGCCGAAAGAGGTAAGGACGTTGAAACGCCCTCGCGGATCCATACCACGCCCTAAAGGGTCGTGGCTATGTACCCTGCGGGCAACCCTCGTAAACGAGGCTGCCGGATTCAATTGAATCCAAACTTTCCCTGATCTTTTGTTTCCGTCTCAATCCGCTCGGCTTGTTTGAATGTGCGTTCGAGTGAGGGCGGCATCTGGACTGTTTTGCCGGCTAAAAGGTCTTCGATGGTTAGGATTTGTATTCGCGGAAACTTGCCGAAGTGTTCGGAGGTGAAGAAACCGGCAGAGGCGGCTTCGTCGTTCATGTAAGATGTTGCTTTTTCCAGAGTAATGAAAACGCCGATGGCGCCGTCTTCGCGGTCGAGTGTTCCGACTCGGTCGCGGATGTCGCCCGATTTGACGTGGCCGCTTTTGACCTGGACGATGACGCGTTTTGCTTTGCCCGAATTGTCGTCAACAAAAACCTTGATGCCGTCGATGCCTTTGTCCGAGCCTTTCTTGCCCGTTCGCCCGTCAGTCTGTCCCCCAAGCGGTCGTGCCTGTATCAGCGACAACGCCCAATACTGGAATTGGTAACGATCTTCGGTCGCAAGTTTATTCGCGTCGTGCAAATCTTCCGGCTCACCGATGACGCGATAAAACGGAACGCCGACCGGAGCGGGGACACTCTTGTCCCTATCGTCGGTTCCTCCGGCGGGAACGTCTTCGTGCTTCGCACTCATGCGGACAGGAGTGTCCGCGCTCCGTTTCACGCTCCGTCCGGGCAGCATTCCAAAGTTTCCTTCGAGACGATTCTTGAGCAAAGCAATCGAAAGCTGTGTAATATCGATGCCGATCCATTGGCGGTTTAACTTCTGTGCCGCCGCGATAGTCGTTCCGCATCCGGCGAATGGATCAAGAACAACGTCGCCCTCGTTAGATGATGAGGCAACAATCATGATGAGATCGTCGTAGGTCGAGGCCGCACCTTTCCAATGCCACGTGTCTGCGGAAAACCACTCTCGCGAATCGGCTTCGAGCCCGCTCTCGTCTTTGAAAAGCACGTTGTAGTTGCGGTTCGAGTTGAACGGCGGATCGAGATATACAAGATCGACCGACTCATCCCTGATATACCGCCGCAGGATGTTCAGATTATCGCCGTAGAAAAGAGTGTTCATTGGGTGAAGAGGAATTCACGCTAAAGTTAGCATTAACCACTTTCGTTCGCAAGAAAAGAACCCCGGTCGCTACCGCTCTCGGTACTGACAAAACCGGCAATCCGACCAATGTAGATTTTGTTGGATAAGAATAACGGGTAATTATTCGATTTCTTTTTTAACCCCGACGATCTTTAATCTGCTGATAGTCCGGGTCAAAGTCCACCATTCATCAAGTGTCAGCGTTTCTGCCCGACAATTTGCATCAATTTTGGCTTCGGACAGTATATAAGCGGCTTCTTCGATAGTGGATTTCAAATTATTGAAGATCGTCTTTCGCTTTTGAGCAAACGACATGCTGACAACCTTTCTGAAAAGCGAATAATCGGTTAAGTCAACGGGTTTTGGCACAAGTCTTACAACCGCGCTCCAAACCTTTGGAACAGGTTGAAATGCTCCTGGCGGAACATCAAAAAGATACTCGGTATCAAACGCATTTTCGACCAGCACGCTCAAGAAACCGCGATTCTTCCCGCCGGCCGGAGCGGTAATGCGTGTCACAACTTCGCGTTGAAACATCAACACGATTTCGGAGAATAGTTCCCGCTGGTCGATCAGCCGCTGTAGGATAGGCGTTGAAATGTTGTACGGCAGATTTGCAACAAGCTTGGCCCGTCTATCAGAAGCGGCATCTCCAAATAGTTCAGCAAAATCAACCGATAAAGCATCTGCCTTTATCAATTCAAAATTGTCGGCGGAACCAAATCTTTCGTCTAAGATCGCGATCATATCGCGGTCAAATTCGATCGCTATTACACGGCCTGCTTTCTCAATGAGTTTGCCGGTGAGAGCACCCTGTCCGGAACCGATCTCGAAAACAGTGTCTGCATCAGTAAGATTAAGAGCGTTGACGATCTTATCGACAAAAACACTATCATGTAGAAAATTTTGCCCGAGCGATTTTTTGGCACGAACGTACATTATTGGGTCTCTGCGGAGTATCCGGTGATCTCTATGTCGTCGCCCAGTTTCGCGGTTACAACGTTCGTTAAGCGAAGAGCTTCACTCAGAGTTGACGCGCCTTTGCCGCCGATCGCAATCGGAGCTTCGCGGCCGCCGATAATGAACGGAGCTGCGATGAACGTCACCTTATCGACTAGTCTGGCGTCACAAAACGCCCCCGCGATCTCGCTGCCGCCTTCGACAAGCACGCTCTGTAGGTCTCTTTTCTTTAGTTCATTTAGCACGGCGGCCAGATCTCGTCCGCCCATATCCAGTCGGATAATTTCAACCCCCGCTTTGTGTAATAAATTGATCTTTTCATGATCTCCGCTGTTGGTGAAAACAATAGTGTGCGTTGCGCCCGCCGTTGCCACAAGAGTTGATTCGAGCGGAATATTGAGACGATTATCGAGAACAACACGGACAAGCGGACGACGGCGAGACTTACCACTGCGGTCGGTGAGGCTCGGATTGTCGACCGCTGCCGTATTGCCGCCGATGAGGATCACGTCGTGTTCGTGACGAATGTCCTGAACTCTTGCTAATGCTGTTTCGCCGGAAAGCGCGGTTGAAACGCTGTTTTTGAGCGAAATGCGTCCGTCGAGCGATATCGCCATTTTCAAATGAACGAAAGGCCGGTGTTTACGGTGCCAGCAGATAAATTTTTCGTTGAGCTTGACGGCCTCGTCCGCCAAGACGCCGGTGACGACTTCGATACCAGCCAATCTAAGACGCTCGAAACCTTTCCCGGACACAAGCGGATTTGGATCCTCGATCGGACAGACGACGTGAGTAATACCGGCATTTATAAGCGCTTCGGTGCAAGGCGACGTTTTGCCGTGATGGGCGTGTGGTTCGAGCGAAACATACGCCGTGCCGCCTTTTGCTCGCGTCGAAGCTTGTTCGAGAGCAACTACCTCGGCGTGAGTTACATTGTCATAAATGTAACTGCCTTCGCCTACTTTCTCGCCATCGGCAGACACGATAACACAGCCAACAAGAGGATTTGGGCTTACCCTCCCAACGCCGAGCGCGGCGAGTTCCAACGCCTTGCGCGTCATCGTCAAATCGAATGCTAAGGATCTATGTTCCAATGTTTTTCAGTTCAGAGTGCGCGATTTA
>JAYVER010000277.1:0-3647 GCA_043748725.1 Chloracidobacterium sp.
AATCACCAAAGTCTCAAACAAATAACCCCCAACTTTTCAAAAAAATCGCGATTCCTTCCAAACCGTGAAAAGATTCCGGTTATTCAAAGGACTCTAATAATTAAAAAAGAACAACTTTCATTTCATTCTAATCCCACAAAATCCGCGAGCGTAAGGTTACCGTTGACCGGAAAGGTTCGCGGCGAAAAGCGGAAAAACCTTGACGATATCCTTACGGTGTAGGTTTGTCCCGTAATAATATTGTTAAAGGAAAAGAAACCAAATGAGCTGGTCGTTGCCAGTTGAGTGACGTTGTTTGAATCGGTAATGGACACTGTTGCATTCCGAAGCCCGCGTCCGTCAGATGTGAGCACTCTCCCGTCAACCGTTGCCACAGTTGGAGTTGGAGTCGGCGTAGGCGTCGCCGTTGGTGTTGGCGTCGGGGTTGGTGTAGCTGTCGGCGTTGGCGTAACCGTTGGCGTCGGGGTTGGTGTTGGTGTTGGTGTCGGAGTTGGAGTCGGCGCTCCGGTAGGAGTCAACTCGTAAACACCGCGTCCGTACGTGGCGGCCTGGATCAAGCCATTTTGCTGCGAAGCAAACTGCATTATGGGAACCGGCGGCATTCCTGTATTGAATACAGTCCATGTCCCGCCGTCGTCCGTCGAACGGAACACGCCAATGTCAGTTCCCGCATAGATGGTCGTCGGCGTCAACGGATCAATGATAAAGGCACTGGTCGGAATGTTTGGCAAGTTGCTGTTTATGTCCGTCCACGCCGCTCCGCTATTGGCCGATCGGAAAACATGACTGGTTCCGTAGCCCGACACGGTTAGGTAGACCAGCGACGGGGTTGTCGGGTTCACTGAGATACTTGCGATCGAACGCTGTGGCAGCCCGGCAGTGATGTTCGCCCAGGTTGTTCCGCCGTTTGTACTAACCGACGCGCGGCCATCGCGCGATCCGGTGTAGATCACGTTGGTATTACTCGGGGCAACGGCGATCGCGCTTAACACGTCGTCACCACCCGTCGTAATATCCGTTGCTCCGCCGGGTGCGATCCAGGTCGGCGGATTTCCGGTACCAAGTACCCGATTCGTATCGTTGCAGTCGGTGCAGATGAATAGCCGCCAAGAGCCGGAATACAATCTAGGGTCGACTCCATTGCTTATTATCGGAGGATAAAAACCGATTCGCGGCGAACCGCCATTGGGTTCTCCAAACGAGGTTTGGTCGGCAATGGGGTCGTCCCTTCCGGTCCCGTTATTTAGGGCCCGAGCGATACTTCCGTTAGTAAAGCTCGGAAATACCATCGAGGGATCGACAGGGTTAATTACGGCCTTGCCTCCGTCACCTCCGACAAATTCTGTCCATGCCGACCCTCCGGCGCGTCGCTGAGTACCGTTGTCTTGCGCTCCTGCGTAGCTGCGCGAGGCGTCCGTCGGATGAAGTGCAACACCAATGAACTGAACCAGCGAAAGCGTATTATTTAACGAAGTAAAAGTCGCTCCGGCATCGGTCGTTTTGAAAATGCCCCCGTCGTTGCCTGCATAGAATGTTGTCGCCGAACCCGGTTGAAAGGCAAACGCCTGTTGATCGGTATGTATCTTTTGTAAATTTTCTGTAAAGTCACCCGGAATATACGGTGGAGCGTGCGAATTTATCAAGTTTGTAAAGGTTAAACCGCCGTCCGTACTCCGAAATGTGTCCCGGCATCCGACATATACTGTATTGGCATCGACCGGACTCGCCACAAGATATGAATTGTAGCCAAACTGGCCTGGATCCAAACCACCGGCGTTGATCGAAACTACGCCACGATTTGTCCAGGTCGACCCGGCGTCGGTGCTCATTTCGAGTCGGACCTGAGCCGGGGGGCCATCGCTTCCAAAATAGATGTAAACACGATCCGGAGATGCCGCCGTGACCGCGACCATAAAATCTCTGGTAGCTCTCTGTCCTGCGGTATATGGCGAAGCATATACATTGTTCCAGGTAGCTCCGCCGTCAATTGACTTAAAGAGTCCACGCGGGTCACCGGCGGCCTGTCCGAAACGCAGAGCTGCGTAAACAATCTGTGGATTAGTTGGGTGAATTACAAGATCACTTGCAAGTCCGGTCAACGTTCGCGTCCAGCTAACGCCGCCGTCAGAAGACACAAAAATGCCGCCGACGACGCCCAGGCCGTCCATTGTGTCCAACGAGTTAAATAGCGCGAGGTACACCCTGTTCGGGTTTGATGGGTCCACTTGTATCTTCTTCGATTGGCCCCTAACAGGAAGCGAATTGTCATTTATACGGGCCCAAGTCGCCCCGGCATCGGTGGACTTCAAAACACCGGTTCCCCAATAGCCGTTGTCGTTGTCACCAAGCCCCGCGTAAACTATGTTCGAATTACTCGGGGCAAAAGCAATGCTGCCGATAGCGAGATCGGGAAGATTGTCGCTAACTGGTGTAAATGTAGTTCCGCCGTCGATCGATCGCCAAATACCTCCGGTTGAGCCTGCTACCAGGATCAACTGATTATTAGTTGGCGAGACGGCAATTTCATTGATGCGTCCGGAAACGGCTCCGCCCGGGCCGCGACCAGCCGTCGGCATTGGACCAATTGACGTCCAAACAGTTCCCACGGCCTCCGGCTCCTGAAGGCTCAAGCGAGTTCGAGCTTCGTCAAATGCGCGTCTGCGCGCATTAGCCGGGACTTTATCAAAAGGATACACTCGCGGGTACACAAACCAGTTGGCCCGACCGTCCGGATCGTCCCCGTCAAATTCTTTCTCGGCATATCGACTCTCGTTTGAGGCAGCTAATTCCACTCGCCTTTTTTCATCAACTGCCTTACGCGCGTTAGATTTTCCAGGTTGTCTGGCTGCCCTTGATTTTGCAATTGCGGTTCTATTGTGTTTTCTGTAAACCTTGTTTGCCGTTTGGCTATGGCGAACATTTTTCCCCATGACGCCTTTTGCTTTCCGCAGATATCGCTTCGTATGACGATAGTGCCTTTTATTTGCTGATGCGGTCTGATCTCTTTGTACGGTTGTCACTCTATCGGTGTTAACGCCTGGTTTTACATCCCCGGCCATAGTCTCTTGTTGGGCCTGACTCAAAACAGAGATCGACGATATTAATATGGCAATCATCGCAAAACGGATCGCGATAACGTGAATTGATGAACGTGTATTAAACATAATTTTAAGACTCTACTCAGAAGGATTTAGACCAGTAAATTTCTCTTTATTTAACTAAACGAGGTTTTAAAGAAAAAAGGGTCATCCGTTTCATTTATTTTTTTGAATTGTGATCAGTCGCCTAAATCACCAACCGTCAGGCGAATCCACAAACTGCACCAACGCTGTCCTGGTTTCGTGAATTGACTGATGACTGATTCGCGCAGTTTCGCTCTAAAATCTCAGTGATTTCTATTATTTATGATTAATTGCAAAAAATCTGCAACGGCGTTGGTGAAATTGTACTACCGTCAAGCGAAAAAAGCCACGCCCTAATGTGAAAGAAAACTGGATGGGGATTCTTTATTAAATAAAAATCGGACGGTTTTATTCCCCGTCCGACTTGCTTTCAGATTTCTTCTTTTCGTCTTATTTCATCAATGCCACAGTCTTTTGCTTTAGGTCTTGCTGTCTGGCAAGGCTCGTTTCGGCTTTCGATTTATA
>JAYVER010000278.1:0-3635 GCA_043748725.1 Chloracidobacterium sp.
TGCTCGTCCGTATGTACCTTTTTCATCGCAAGAATCTCCTTTTCTCATCTTATTTGATTCTTGCCTTCCTACTGGTGTAATTTTAGGGGAGCAGGTCAAGACCATTCATGAATGGCTATGTTTTGTCATATTGGGGACGAATTAACATTTGTCCAGTCCGATCAATAAACCCCCACTTTCCGTTTATCCTTACTTCCGCAATTCCTTCCGAAAATCCTCCAATGTAATCAAATGCTGGCTGAATGATAATTTTTCCGGTTTCATCAATAAATCCATATTTCTTGTTTTCTTGGAAGCCTGCCAATTCTTCAGAAAACTTATTCTGACCGAACTGATAATAGTCATAAGGCGTTTTGATGACAATCCTTCCGAAATTGTTGATGTAAACCATCTTGCCATCTAAACAAACGGGCATGGGCAGAGGTTTATTGTCGTTTTCTATTTCTTGTGCCACGCAAATCGCTATAAGAGCATAGAAAGCAATAACTTGTAGAATTACTTTTCGGGACATGATTTTGCGAGGGGCCATCTAGAGGAACTCGGCGGCATTTTTCAGATCTTTATTTTGCTCTGTCAATGGTCCTTCGCCTGATATCAGCCTTAGCCTCTTCCCAATCCAGATATTTTATCTCACCGTTCTCAACCGCATTTCGGCGTTCTTCTAGAACCTCACGATGCCAATCAGGCGACTCAATCTCCTCTGGCTTTTGCGACATTGCCTTCCATAACGCCTCCATGAGTTCAGCCCTCTGGCTGGGAGTCATTTCTTCAATTGTTGGTATGGTTTGAACTGTCATAATTCAAATTATAGCGCAATTAGACATTGATTTTTTCACCGCTTTCAGTCTGCTGCCGGGCGTGATAAGAGCTGCGCGTTAGCGGTGACGATTCGACGTGTTTGAAGCCCATCGCTTCACCGATCTGTTTCCACTCGGTGAATTCCTCGGGCGTGACGTAGCGTTCGACGGGAAGGCGTTTTTCGTAGGGCTGGAGATATTGGCCAATGGTCATGATGTTGCAGGATGCCTTGCGAAGGTCACGCATGAGATCGACGACCTCTTCGAAAGTCTCGCCGAGCCCCGCCATAATGCCGCTTTTGGTGAGCATCGCCGACTGAACCGTATCGCGCCAATGGGCCGCACGCGACAAAAGTTCCATGGACTGCTCATAAATTGCGTCCGGGCGAACACGGCGGTAAAGTCGGGCGATCGTTTCCGTGTTGTGATTGAGAACATCAGGTCGGGAACGAAGGACATTATTCAGAGCGTCCTCATCGCCGTTAAAATCGGGGATCAGAACCTCGACCTTACAGTCCGGGTTAAACTCACGCACTTTAAAGATCGTTTCGGCCCAGTGCATCGAGCCGCCGTCGGGCAGGTCGTCGCGATTAACAGATGTGATGACGGCGTGTGCGAGGCCGAGGTGCTGAACGGCTTCGGCGACGTGCGTCGGCTCCATCGGGTCGAGATTCATCGGCACACCTTTGTTGACAGCGCAAAAACCGCAATGCCGCGTGCAGGTGTCGCCGCCGAGCATAAATGTCGCCGTCTTGTCCGTCCAGCATTCGAAGATATTCGGGCATTTGGCTTCCTGACAAACGGTGTGGAGACCCAAGCCATCGATCAGTTCGAGAACAGCGTTCTGATTACGCGGATCGCCGAGCTTGATCTTTAGCCAATCAGGTTTTTTCAGCCGTTCGCGATTCTTGCGGTTAACAAATTTTTGAATTAAGATCTTTTCTTCGATCATAAACGCTCACATTGGCGAAACAACAGTTTAGCATCGCGACACGAAAAATTCATTTGACAATCGTTTCGCGATTCACTAAATTGAGAATATAGACTTTTTAGTAAGGATTCAATGATAAACATTATTCAGCCAAAACATTGTCCGTGTTGTTACATGACGATCTGCGCCTGTCGGGCGTTGCGGCTGAGGTTTTGCGTTGAAAGTTGATTCGATCAAACGCAATAAGGGAATAAAAACCAACCGGCCGTGACATCTTAAAATGAAGATTCATGGCCGGTTTTATTTTCAAAGTTCAGAGTTCACGCTTCAGCGTACAGGTCGTCGGCGTTTGGTAACGCAGACAAACTAAAATTTGAATTCTAAACATTAAACAGATGCAAACAGCAATAAAAGGGACAGAGATATCGAGGGAATTCCGATTTGACGGGATGCCAGACAATGGTCTTGAGGCTGCGATCGGCAGCACGCCGCTGATCCAATTGCGAAATGTGACGCGCGATCTGTCTGAAACGGTCGAGATATACGCAAAGGCAGAATTTCTCAATCCCGGCGGTTCGGTCAAAGATCGCGCGGCTCTGGCTATGATTCTTGCAGGCGAAAGTTCCGGCGAGCTTACGTCCGATAAAACAATTCTCGATGCAACCAGCGGAAATACCGGCATTGCCTACGCGATGATCGGTGCGGCACGAGGCTATCGCGTCACTCTTGCGTTGCCCAAAAACGCGAGCGCGGCACGCAAGCAAATTTTAAAACTCTACGGAGCCGAGATTATCGAGACCGATCCGCTAAACGGGACCGATGGCGCTCAGATAGTCGCCCGCGAACTGGCCAAAAAATTTCCCGACAAATATTTTTATGCCGATCAATACAACAACGAGGCGAACTGGAAAGCCCATTTTGCAACGACGGCGCCGGAGATCTGGCGGCAGACAAACGGGCGGATCACGCATTTCGTTGCCGGTCTCGGCACGACCGGAACTTTTGTCGGCACGACTCGCGGCCTTAAGGAATTCAGCCCAAAATTGTTCGCCGTTTCTGTCCAGCCCGATCTGCCGCTCCACGGTCTCGAAGGTATGAAGCATTTAGGCTCGGCCCGCATTCCGGGCATATACGATCCAAATCTTGCCGACAAAGAGGTCGAGATCGCGACCGAGGACGCGCAAGCAATGACGCGGCGTTTGGCACGCGAAGAAGGGCTGTTCGTAGGCGTCAGTTCCGGGGCCAATGTACTCGCCGCGATTCGTCTGGCCAAAGAGGTTGACGGCGTGGCGGTGATCGTGACGGTTTTGTGCGACGGCGGTGGAAAGTACATGGACGAAAATTTTTGGAATGGCTAAGAACGACTGACGATCATTATGATTCAAATTGAACAAAAAATAGTTGACCAGATCGAAAAGCATGCCGGGCGCGACTATCCGCACGAATGCGGCGGGATGCTGGTCGGCCACTTTGCTGCCGACGGACGACGAACGGTTGTTGAGACTTTTCCGCTTGAAAATGCACGCGAAGAGGAAGACAGGCACAACCGAGTGTTGATCTTGCCAAAAGACGTGCTTCGTGCCGAGCGTTATGCGCGTGAAAAAGGGCTGGATGTCATCGGTTATTACCACTCGCACCCTGATGATGTCGCGGTGCCGTCGCAATATGATCTCGATCACGCTTTGCCGGTCTGGTCGTATGTGATCGTATCGGTGATCGGGAGAAAGGCGGTCGATGTCCGTTCATGGGTGATGGAAAACGACCGGTCGAAATTTAATGAGGAGAATATTGGAAAGGTTTGAACGCTTTGGAATAGCTGATAACTGATAGAGTTCTTTGAAAAACCCCTACAAATGTGTCGGTTGTTGTCGATTGTAGGGTAAGAGGATTATATAATGGAGGAATGA
>JAYVER010000279.1:0-3605 GCA_043748725.1 Chloracidobacterium sp.
CACTAGATTTCTCTAGTGAGCGCAATAAGGAGACAAACATATATCATGGAAAGAATAATAAAGAGATTAACACAGGCTACAGTTTTAGTTGGAATTTGCTTGCTGCTGGGCGTTATCAGCTCACATGCGGCGGCTTTGACGGTTACCACAACGGCTGATGCCGGACTCGGCAGTTTGCGCCAGGCAATTATCGACGCAACGATAAATGCCGAGGCGAACACTGTCACTTTCAACATCCCGACGAGCGATCCGGGATACGATGCCGGGCAGAATCGCTTCACGATCAGTATGCTGAGCCCGCTGCCGGACGTTCCGCTGGCGCCTCTGACGATCAACAATAACCAACCGCATGCTGTAACGGTGAGGGGCAACAACACCTTTCGCATATTCAAACTGGTGAACAGTGCGGTCCTCGTTATTAATAACCTGACCATCAGTAATGGTTCCAGCGGTGCCGGTCTGGGCGGCGGAATTCTGATGGGCAACAGCGCCACGCTGACGCTCAATGGAAGCACCGTCAGCAATAACGCATCCTCGGCCGACGGCGGCGGCATTTACATGCTCAACAGCGGCACGCTTTTCCTCATTAACTCCACCGTCAGCGGCAATACGGCCGTGAACGGCGGCGGCATCTACATTTTTGACAGCGGCACATTGAATCTCACCACAAGCACGGTCAACGGTAATACGGCCGGGGCCGGCGGCAACGGCGGCGGTATTTTTAATGGTACGAGCGGCACCATTAACGCCGCGAACAGCACCATCGACGGCAACTCCGCCGGCTTCCGGGGCGGCGGTATTTATAACACAGCGACCATCACCTTCACTAGCAACACCGTCAGCAGCAACACTGCGGCCAGCGGCGGCGGCGGTATCTTCAACAACTTCACAGCTACGCTGAATAACAATCTAGTCGCGCTAAATACGGCACCCGACGGCAATGATCTGCTGGGACGGGCCGCGCTCGGCCTGGCTTTCAACGGCAATTACAACCTGGTCGGCAATGCCGACGGAAGCGAAGGTTTAGGCCCCACCACCAATCAACTTGGTACAACCAGTAATCCAATTAACCCGCAAATCGGTGGATTGGCCCTTAATGGCGGATCAACTAAAACTCGATCTCTTCTCGTTGGCAGCCCGGCGATCGATAAAGGTAACAGCCCCAGCCTGACTACGGACCAGCGCGGCCTTTTACGACCATATGATTTTCCGTTGATTCCGAATGCGCCGGGCGGAAATGGATCGGATATTGGAGCGTTTGAACGTCAAGCCAACGATGTTTTCCCGTTTGCCGTTGTAGACGGACGTGTGCTGACGTCTGACGGCCGCGGCTTGCGAAATGCAACTGTATCGATGACCGATTCGCTCGGCGTCATTCGGTTAGCAACGACCAGTTCATTCGGACTTTTCTCGTTTGACAATGTCAGTACGGGTCAAACCTATACATTCCGGATTTTTTCGAGATTCTATCGCTTCCAGCCGCGAACGGTGCAGGTCGACGGCAATATGACGCTTGCAGATTTTGTGGGACTTGAATGACACCCGCTCAGAGTGCGCGATTTATCGCGTTCTTGCTGTTTACATTCTAAACGATAAAATCGTGTGGTGAGGAACTTACGCGATAAATCGCGCACTCTGAACGGTACTGACCCGGACGGATGCTTTTTAATTTCCATCGTTCGGCAATATCTCGATCTTTACGTTGTAGGCCCCGGAATTGTCGTTGAGATTGCCTTCGTTTATACCGAGAAATAGAGCGCCGTCGCAGGTGGCGGTGAATTCACGCTCGGCTCCGACGTAGATAAAATCGTTATTGTCGTCGCCGATGACGGCGATCAGGGCGCCGGTCGCGACGTTTTTTAGCAGCTTTTGGTCGTCATTGATCGAAGCAACGCCTGATGGCGGTGATGTCCGGCCTTTGCCAAGAAAAACTTCGCCATCGCCCGTGATCCGTATCCGCTGGCCTTTTTTCACGACCCAGCCGGTATTGGTCCAACCGTTGGCCGTGTTATCCGCCAAAACCTTGATCTGCCATTCGATCGGCTTCATTTTCTCGCCCGAACCGGAGTCGCTTGGCGGTGGCGTGGTTGTTCGTACAGTATTATCGTTGTTGCTCGTCGCCGGCTTGTTTGCCCGTACAGTATTGTCTGACACAATAACTCTGGGCGGAACATTCGTGACCGGCTCTTTATACGACGCCGTCCGGTTTGTGGCCGTCGATAATTGCGGCGGACCGGCTGGCGAGTCAAATTCGATCGATGCGATCTCGGACGACATAAACGAAAGCTGTCTCCGGCGCGAGCCTTCGCCGATCGCGACGACAAATTTGCCGCTGTCAAAGCTCACTATCTTTCCTTTGAGAATGCTGCCGTCTTTGAGCCTTATAGTGTCGGCAAAGCCCATTGCGACAAGCGACATGATCAAAAACAACGAGCCGATAAAACGAAAAGTCATGGATCTAAACGGCATAACTACCTCCAACTTACGGAAAAAACGGTTTTAATATCTCGAAAAATGTATAAATATGCTGAAAATACAGCCAGCAGATTGATGATGTTCTATGTTTTAGAGTTGCAAAATTTGCGCGCGATGCAAATTCACTTGCGATAATACACAATTTTCTTAATGTTGTAAATGAATTTTTATTACGTAGGTTATTGAAAGCAAAACCCTTGACCAGTCTTGTGGAATCGGGAGGGAATAGTCACAAAAAATATGGAGCCGGTGATAAGACTCGAACTTACGACCCGATGATTACAAATCCGTGAATGACGGATTCAGGAATTTCTTAAATAGTTGACATTACTCCATAAAATCAATAAGTTGCGCCATGTGTGAAGTGGTTTCAACTGTTCGCATTTTTTTCATTCACTTGTAGTCAACATTTGTTAACGTATTGGTAACGAAAATTGATAAAGTGAGAAGTTAAGCGAAAAAGACAAGTGTTTTTGCAGAGATGGAAAGTTTGCAATCGGGAAAACCTAACGAGATTACGATATTGTGGATCACTGCCGGGCTTGGCTGTGATGGCGAATCGGTCGCACTGACGGCAGCTACTCAACCGAGTATCGAGGATATCGTGATGGGTGGTATGCCCGGTTTGCCGTCCGTAAAATTACTAAATCCATTTTATTCTTTTGAGAACGGCGACGAATACATCGCCTATCTCGAACGCGCGGCGGCCGGCGAGCTGGGCGAATTTATTCTCGTCATGGAAGGCTCGATCCCGGATGAGACGAACAAGAAGGAAGGCTATTGGGCAGCGCTTGGTAACGATAAAACGTCGGGACAGCCGATATTGACGGTCGATTGGATCGACCGCATTGCACCGAATGCATGGGCGGTGATGGCAGTCGGAACATGTGCAACATACGGCGGGATCCATGCTATGGAAGGAAATCCGACCGGGGCGATGGGTTTGCCTGACTATCTCGGATGGGATTGGCGATCCCGCGCAGACATTCCCATCGTGTGCGTGCCGGGGTGCCCGACGCAGCCTGACAATCTGACCGAAATTCTCCTTTACCTTATATATCAATGGTCCGGCCGCTCGCCGATGATACCGCTTGACGATCAGCTTAGGCCGACGTGGTTGTTTGCCGAGA
>JAYVER010000280.1:0-3588 GCA_043748725.1 Chloracidobacterium sp.
ACACCGAAAGGGAATGACACGATCTACAAGGGCTTTTACGAAGGCTGGTTTTGTGCTCCGTGTGCTGAGTTTAAGACCGAGGAGCAATATTTTACGCCCGAAGGCTCGGACGTGCCGCAGTGCATCATTCACGAGCGCCCGCTCGATAAGGTCGCCGAGGAGAGCTACTTTTTCCGGCTGTCGGACTACGACGAATTTCTGATCGATCTTATCGAAAAAGATGCCGGTTTGGTGAGGCCTGAGGCCCGCAGGAACGAGGTTTTGTCGTTTATCCGTGGCGGGCTGCAGAATCTGTCGATCAGCCGACAAAAAGCTTCGGTGTCGTGGGGCGTTCCGGTGCCGGACGATGAGAATCACGTTATGTACGTTTGGCTGGATGCTTTGTCGAACTATATTACGGCGATCGGCTACGGCAATGCTGAAAGGGCATCGGTCGGCTTTGAGAAATACTGGCAAAATGCCGTTCATTTGGTTGGCAAAGACATTTTGCGGTTTCACACGGTCTATTGGTTCTCGTTTCTAACCGCCGCCGGGCTGATGTTGCCAAAGACTGTTTACGCACATGGCATGTGGCTCGACGCCGATGGCCGAAAGATGGGAAAGACAACAGGTAACGTGATCGAAGTTGATGTATTACATCAATATTTTCAGGTCGATGCATTGCGTTACTTTTTACTTCGCGAAATGGTATTTGGGCAGGACGGCAAGTTTGGCTACGAAAATCTGATCGACCGTGCAAACGCCGACCTCGCAAGCGGTCTTGGCAATCTGGCGAGCCGCACTTTTTCAATGATAACGAAATACCGCGAAGGCTTGATTCCAAGCGGTAAAATTTCCGAGGAAAATTACATCAACGCAAAACGCGCTGGTGTGAGTCCCGATGAGCAAGAGCTTGTTTCGGTGATCGAGCACGCCCGCGTTGAGTTTTTGCGGCGTTTCGACAATTTCGAATTCAGCCTCGGTCTGGAAACGCTTTGGACAGTGATTGCACGCGTCGATAAGCTCATCTCCGATGCAAAACCATGGGAACTTGTCAAAGATGAACGTCAAGCGGAAACTTTAAATGCAGTGCTTTACCGGGCATCCGAAACGCTGCGATGGCTGTGCGTGATGCTATATCCGGTAATGCCTGAGGCGACAAAGAATATTTACGGTCAAATCGGTCTTAGCGGTGACATCGCAAAGCTGGATCCGGCCGCGCTAAAATGGGGAGAATTGCGACCGGAGACAAAGATCGGCGAGACCGTCGGCGTGTTTCCAAGAATTGATAAGACTAAAGTTATGAACGAAATAAAGAGTGACACGGAGACGGCGGGACGCGGCGATGCGGTGTCAGAACCGGGAGCGATAGCGACTGGGTCAAACGCCCCGACGACGACCGACGACCAACCAGCGACCGACAACTTCATCACGATAGATGATTTTCTAAAGGTCGAGCTTCGCGTCGGCGAAATAAAAGCTGCCGAACGGATACCTAATGCGGATAAATTGCTGCGTTTTGAGATTGATCTTGGCGAAGCCGAGCCGCGTCAGATCCTGGCCGGGCTTGCCGAATATTATGAGCCTGAAAAACTCATCGGTCGCAAAGTAATCGTTGTTGCAAACCTAAAACCCCGAAAAATGAGAGGCCTCGAATCGCAGGGAATGATCTGCGCAGCATCTTTGACCGAGGAAGATACACCGGCGATCGCGACGTTTTTGGAAGACGTTAAAGTGGGGGCTAGGTTGAAGTAAAATGCGGTTCGAGTGGGATTTGGAAAAGGCAGCCTTGAACTTGAAAAAGCACGGCGTCAGTTTTGCAGAAGCCGAGTCGTTTTTTTTGATCCTTTAGCCCGTGTTTTCGACAATGATGAGCATTCATTTGATGAAAAGCGCAATGCAATATTTGGTCATTCAACGTCAAATCGATTACTACTTGTGAGTTTCACCGAACGAACTAATGCTATAATCCGAATAATCAGTGCAAGGTTAGCTACACCTAAAGAAAGCCGTAGATATGCAAATTGAACTTGATGAGAACGACGATCTCCTTCTCGAGTATGATCTTGATTTTTCGAAATCGAAACCTAATCGGTTTGCAGAGAAAAATAACCGGATTGTGACACGAATGGGACTCGAACCGGACGTGGCCGAGCAGTTTCCGACGGAAGAATCTGTAAATGACGCTTTGCGGCAATATATTAAAATTACTAAACATAACAATCCGGAGATACCCGCTTAATGATCCTGGTAGATTCGCATTGCCATATCGATGGCGAGAAGTTTGATGCAGATCGTGATGAGGTCGTGCAGCGGGCGCTAGATGCCGGTGTCGGTGTGATGCTGAATATCGGAACCGGCGATCCGCACAGCGACGATTTTCGGCGGGCGGTGGCGGTTGCCGAGAAATACCCAAGTGTTTACGCGTCGGTCGGAGTGCATCCGCACGACGCTAAGCTTTACGACGACGCTGCCGAAGCCCATCTGACCGAGCTTGTCAGATCGAGCGAAAAAGTGATCGCCTGGGGCGAGATCGGGCTTGATTTTCATTATGATCACAGTCCGCGGGACGTGCAGATAGAGGTGCTTAGACGGCAGATCCGAACGGCAAGAAAGCTTAACCTGCCGATCATCGTTCACAGCCGCGAGGCGAACGACGAAACTGTTAAGATCCTAAATGAAGAGTGTTCCGGTGACGATTTTCGCGGCGGCATAATGCATTGTTTTGGCGGAACTCTGGAGATGGTGCAGGCATTGGTACCGCTTGGCTTTTTGATATCGTTCGCCGGGAATGTGACGTTCAAAAATGCCGACAATTTGCGTGAAGTGGCCGAGATCATGCAGCTCAACAAAATGCTCGTCGAGACAGATTGCCCGTTCCTGACACCGGAGCCGTTTCGCGGAACGCGCAATGAGCCGAGCTATGTTGTTCACACGGCAAATTTTCTCGCGGAGTTTTGTGATGTCGAGATCGAATCGTTCGCAAATCAGACAACCCAAAATTTTCTTGATTTTTTCAACTTAGAATTTACCGCTGAGATGCCGAGACGCAGAGAAAACTAAAAATATTCTTTTATCAAGTATAAAATGTCACCTCTTCGTTTTTCTCTCTGCGTCTTTGCGTCTCTGCGGTGTAAAATAACTTTATGGCAAAGGAAAATTCATTCGACATCGTTTCAAAAACCGACTACGCAGAGTTGACCAACGCTCTGAATCAGACCGAGAAAGAGATCTCGCAGCGGTTCGATTTCAAAGGCAGCAAAGCGGCGGCGGTTTTACAAGGCAAAGACCTGCAGCTTACCGCCGAAGACGACACGAGGCTTAGGAATATGAATGACATATTGCAGAGCAAACTCGTCAACCGCGGCATCTCGCTCAAGGCTCTTGATTATGAAAAGGTCGAGCCCGCAGCCGGCGGCACAGTGCGGCAAACTGTCAAGGTCCAGCAGGGAATCCCGATCGAAAAGGCAAAAGAGGTCGTGAGATTTATCAAGGACGCCAAATTTAAAGTCCAGGCATCTATTCAAGGCGAAACTGTTCGCGTTTCAGGCAAAGACCGCGACACCCTGCAAGACGTGATGGCTGCACTGAAAGCGAAAGATTTTGGGA
>JAYVER010000281.1:0-24910 GCA_043748725.1 Chloracidobacterium sp.
GAACGCTTCGAGGGATAATCAGACAGACCGGACTGACACTCGAAGAATTTACAAATTTACTTTAGAAACTGTGGAACAAATTGCAAAAACTGCATTTCCGTTTGTCGTCATCAGCGTCGGCATCCTGCTTGCGTTTCAGGGCGTGCTGATGATCGTCGCCTACACGGTGCTTGCCGAGCGCAAAGTTTTGGGCTGGATACAGGGCCGAATCGGGCCGAATCGCGTCGGGCCGTGGGGCGTTTTGCAGCCGTTTGCCGATCTGCTCAAGTTTATCTTTAAGGAAGACATCATTCCGGATAAATCGACGAAATTCGTCTATTTTCTGGCGCCGATGGTCGCTCTGACCTGTGCGCTGCTGCCGATCGTTGTTTATCCGTTCGGCCCGGCGATCACGACGGTGGATTGGAGCTTTCTGCCGTTCGGTCTGGGGACGGGCGTCACGGCATTGCCGCTGACCATTGCGAAGATCGATGTCGGTGTGCTGTTTGTGCTCGGAATTACGTCGGTCGGCGTTTACGGCATCGCACTCGCGGGCTGGTCGTCGAATAATAAATACAGCTTAATGGGCGGATTGCGTTCGTCGGCACAGATGATCTCGTATGAGCTTGCAATGGGTGCGTCCGTCATCGGTGTCGTCATGCTCGCGGGCACGCTTGATCTCAACGGCATAATTTATGCTCAGCAGCAATCGCTGTTTCGCTGGTTTATTATCCCCCAATTTATAGGATTTGTTGTTTTCCTGATAGCGGCGTTTGCCGAGACAAACCGCGTCCCGTTCGATCTGCCGGAGGCTGAAACGGAACTAGTCGCCGGTTTTCACACCGAATATTCGGCGCTCAAATTTGCACTCTTTTTCATGGCCGAGTACGTGAATATGTTTACCGTCTCGGTAATGTGTACCGTGCTGTTTCTGGGCGGATGGTATGTGCCGGGTTTAAGTCATCTGTTTGCTCCCGGCTCGATCCCATACGCTCTGGCCAGCCACGTCGTGTTTATCGGTAAAATATGTGCGTTTCTATTTTTGTTTATCTGGATACGCGGAACGCTACCGCGATTTCGTTTTGACCAGCTGATGAATTTTGGCTGGAAATTTTTACTGCCGGTCGCTCTGGGCAACGTGATCCTGACGATCGTGATCGTGTATTTTTTGAATCGGTAAGAAATGGAACAACGGATTAACACCGATTACACGGACTTAAGGCCATTTATTTTGTTTGTTTTCCGTGTAAATCCGCGTTAATCCGTTGTTGAAAATCTTATGGTCGGTACAGCTTTATTTTTCTTATTTGCCGGATTTGCGATCGCTTGTGCGATCTCGATGGTCTATCACCGCAATCCGCTATACAGCGCGATCTCGCTGGTCGGGGTGTTTATATCGCTGTCGTGCATTTATATCACGCTCGCCGCGCCGTTTATTGCGGCAGTGCAGATATTGATATACGCCGGTGCGATCATGGTTTTAGTCGTCTTTGTCATCATGCTTTTGAACCTGGATGACGATTTACCGCTAAATCGATTGCGTTATTTGTACGCCCTTGGCGGCGGTCTCGGCGTCGTGCTGCTGGCGCAAACGCTGTTTATTTTTTACGCGGTTATGAGGGCGCCGAATCAAGCAGTTAATCCGGCAACGACTGCCGGAAACACAATTGACCTCGGACGCGCAATGTACACGGTCTATTTGCTGCCCGTCGAGATCGTTGGAGTATTGTTGATGATGGCGGTGATCGGCGCTGTCATACTGGCTCGGCGTCTGAGCCAGCCGCAGCTTGAACTGGTCGTGGAACACGAATTGGAATTGGAGCGGAAGGGAGAATGACCTTTGATTTGGTAGCGACCGTCATATTCAGAAGCAATTCTGACTACTGACAACTGACTACTGACTACTGAAAGAATGGAACCGAACTTAGCCAGCTATCTGGCATTATCAGGAATATTGTTTACGATCGGCTGCGTCGGCGTGATATTTAAACGCAACGCTTTGGGCATGTTTATGTGCATCGAGCTGATGCTCAACGCCGTTAACCTGACGTTTGTCGCGTTTTCGCGGTATTACGGCGACGTGCGGGGGCAGCTTTTTGTATTTATGGTGATGTCGGTCGCCGCCGCCGAAGCCGCCGTCGGTCTTGGCATCATCATCGCGTTCTTCCGCAACCGCCAATCGGTTGATGTTGACGACGCCAGTTTGATGAAGAATTAAGTTTGAATTGAGGTTTATGAGATTTGGATCGTACAGTTTGGTCATTTCATTTGTGGTTGTGTTGACCGCCGGATACGCGCGCGGGCAGAGTGCGGTCGCCAATGTACCAAATCGAACGACTCAGATATTTGAATGTACAAAGCGAATAGATGCTGCTGATTGGAAACTCCTTTTGGATCAGATGAAAGCCACAAATCCGGATGCGGTAAAACGGCTGCGTGCCGATCCTGAATTCAAAAAATCGCAGATCGAGAATATAAGACAGCTGCTGGCGTTTGCCTGCCAGGCCATCAAGGATGGGGTATTGAACGACCTGGTTAATCGGGGAGAATTAGAAAATATTCGGTTTGAGATCGCCGCTGTCACATACGACAAGATTAAAAACAAACAAGCGAATCCAACCCAGTTTGCGTCGATCAGTGACCAACGTATCGCAGACTTTTTTAAGTTAAGCGGAAATGAAGCCAAATTTAACGAGTTTCTAAATATAAAACTCGCTCTGCTAAAGCGAGCCGGTGCCGGGGCCGCAAATAAAGAAATAACTGTCGAAGAAAAGGAACAGGCGAAACAAATCTTTGCAAAAATCCGCATTTCTGAGGCCGACAGTAGACTTAAGTCACAAGCGATCGAGCCAAACTTTTGGGCACGGGTCGGGTTCACCGTCAAACTGCAGCAGGCTCAGTTTCTGGCACGCATCTTTTCAGACACGATAGCGGGCAAAACATCTGTGTCCGATGCAGAGATAGATAAGTATGTTGCGGGCCATCCGGAATTGGGTTTAGCCGAAAAACGATCAAAAGCCGAGATGGTCCTGAAAAAAGCCAAAGCGGGCGAAGATTTTGCTGCGTTGGCAAATCAATTTACAGACGATCCGGGGAATATAGGCGTTGACGGAAAACCATCCGGCGGTTTGTACGCCGACGTGCCAAAAGGAAGAATGGTGCCGCCATTTGAAGCGGCCGCATTGTCGCTAACCCCCGGTGAGGTTTCGCCGACCTTAGTAGAAACTGATTTTGGCTATCATATTATTAAACTGGACAAGAAAATTCAGGCTAAACAGCCCGTTGGAACCGCTGAACTAAGGTACGACGTCCGTCATATTCTGATCTCGACTGGTGTTAAGAATCCGGAGAATCCGTCTGGTCGGGACATACCGTTCAAGGAATTTATTCGAAATAAACTTGAAACCCAGAAGGAGCGCGATATTATTGCGAAAATCGAAGCGGATAATCCGATCCAGATCGCTGATATTCCAGCGGAAACGGCGCCAGTAAAACACCCGGTGACACATCGCCGTGTGAGACGCAGTAATTGAGGAATTGATCTGTCGCCCGAAGAAAAAGTTTGATGTTGAATGCCGAAGTACTGACATTTCAGGAGTTTGTGATGCACGAACCGCTGCCATTATCAAAGATCCAAGCAGCCGTGCTTGAGTTTTTGCAAGGGCGCGATGATGCGGTTCTATTCGGTGCGCAGGCTGTAAATGCATATGTCAGCGAGCCGCGGGCGACACAGGATATCGATATTCTCTCGACACGGGCACATGAATTTGCCGAGGAGCTTCGCGAACATTTGAGTGAACGATTTCATATCGCGGTTCGGGTTCGCGAAATCAAGGACAAAGGGTTGCGGCTATATCAAACGCGGAAAGAAGGGAATCGTCATTTGGTTGATGTCCGAATCGAAAAAGAGTTTCCGGCAAATCAGCAGATCGAAGAAATTCGAGTCTTGACGCCGGTCGAACTGATCGTCAGTAAAATTATTTCCTATCAGGCTCGTCGCGGCAAGCCAAAGTCAGGAACCGACTGGCGTGATATTGCGATGCTGCTGGTTAGATTCCCAAACCTCAAAGTGACTGACGGCGAGGTGGAGAAAATTTTGTCCCTGCGATACGCAGACGAGAATGCGATCAAATTTTGGAAAGATTTGGTTAAACAAGACCTTTCGATTGACGACGAGGACAACGATCTGAGTTTTTAGAATGACTGAAAACAATCTTTTAAGTCTAATAATTTTTGCCCCGCTCGCGGGAGCCTCGATCAATTGGCTCATCGGCGGACGGCTGAAGAACGAAATGTTCAGCGGCGTGGTCGCATGCGGGACGATAGCGATCTCAACGATAGTCGCGTTTATGATCGCCTTCGGCATTGGCACGGGGGGCGGCGGAGCATTGTTTATTGAAAAGCCTGTTCTCGATCATCTGTGGACGTGGATTCAGGTCGGTACTTTCCGTGCGGATTTTAGCTTGGGGATGGACCATTTGTCGGCGATCTATGCGCTGTTTGTTACATTCGTCGGGTTGCTCATCCATATCTTCGCAACGGGCTATATGCACGGCGATAAAGGCTTTTACCGTTTTTTCGCCTACATGAACCTGTTCATGTTCTCGATGCTGACGCTCGTTTTGGCGGATAATTTTCTGCTGATGTTCGTCGGTTGGGAAGGCGTCGGGCTTTGCTCATATTTGCTTATCGGTTTTTACCTGAAAAAGGACGAAGCTAGAACCGCCGCCAAGAAAGCCTTTGTAATGAACCGCATCGGCGACTGGGGCGTGCTGATCGGAGTATTTTTGATCTTTACGTTGACCGGGTCGATCTCGTTTTACGACAAGGTGGTTGACGGTACACAGGTGGCAAGCTCGCTGAATATCATTGCTCAGATGGCGATGGAGCCTGCTGGTTTGGGCGTGATCTTCGCGGGCGGCATCACATCGGCTGCCGTTCTGCTCTTTATCGGAGCGACCGGCAAATCGGCACAAATACCGCTCTTGACATGGCTGCCTGACGCGATGGCCGGCCCGACGCCGGTGTCGGCGCTGATCCACGCGGCGACAATGGTCACGGCCGGCGTCTATATGGTCGTCCGCTGTAATGGCATCTATCAGAATGCTCCGACCGCGATGTTTATCGTCGCACTCATCGGCTGTGCGACGGCGATATTTGCCGCAACTATCGGCCTCGCGCAAAACGACATTAAAAAAGTTCTCGCGTATTCGACCATTTCCCAGCTTGGATATATGTTCCTCGCGTGCGGCGTTGGGGCGTTTGTCGCGGCGATCTTTCACGTGATGACGCACGCATTTTTCAAAGCACTGCTCTTCCTAGGCTCCGGCTCGGTCATTCATGGAATGCACCACGAGCAGGACATGCGGCGGATGGGCAACCTGCGAAAGTATATGCCGATCACGTTTATCACGATGCTGATGGGCTGGCTGGCGATCTGCGGCATACCGATCTGGGCGGGCTTTTTCTCGAAAGACGAAATTCTCTATCGCACATTTGCCGCACCGAATCTGCCTGCCAACTGGAATTACGTCCTATGGAGCGTCGGTCTTCTGACGGCGGTTTTAACCGCTGCATATATGACGCGTCTGATGGTGATGACATTCTTCGGCACCGAGCGTTTTCACGGAGCCTTGTCAGAACCCCCTGCGTTAGCGGGGGGCGTGGACGTGGATTTGAATGAACATAATGCTAAACACGACGCCGGACATAATGATGACGAAGACGAGCATCATCACATCGCACCGGATTTCAAACCACACGAATCGCCGTGGACGATGACCGTTCCGCTCGTCGTATTGGCAATTCTTTCGACGTTCGGCGGTCTTGTCGGTATTCCGTACGCTCTAAGCTCGCTGGTTGGAAAAGGCGATATCAATGTTTTCGAACATATCCTGGAGCCTGTAATTGCCAAAGTCGGTATCAGGGATGCACAGGTCGCATCTCCTCCGGTTAAATCGGAAAAGTTAGTGATCGAATCCCGAACGCCGGAGGGCGTCGCCGAACAAGCTGCGGAGATGTCCACGGAACGCTCGCTGGCGATACTCTCGGTGCTATTGGCGCTATTCGGCATTGTGATCGGCTGGCTGACATTCGGCAGCAATCCGTTGCGTAAGATGCCGAAAATACTCGAACAAAAATGGCGTATCGACGAGATTTACAACGGCTTCATCGTCGATCCGATAACTAAATTTTCGCGTGTCGTTTTGTGGAAGGATTTCGATCTCGGTTTTATCGACGGCATCGTCAACGGCATCGGGCATTTTGTGATCGAGGTCGGCGGCATTGTTCGCCAGGTGCAAGTTGGGTTTGTGCGTAGTTACGCGGCCATCATCCTACTCGGTGCCTTGGCCGTGCTCGGATATTTTATTTATTACGGGTTGAAACTCGTCGTTTAGAGTTCAAGCTTTAGGTTGTCTCTCAACCGTTTCAGAAGCAAGCTAAAGCTTGAACTCTGAACTAGTTTTATGGATTTCATTAACGAAAACCTCATTACGATATTGATCCTGCTGCCCGTGGTGGGAGCCGTGCTGACACTCGTGCATCAGGCGATATTTAAAGATGAGAGCCATCTGAAATGGGTCACGCTGGCCGTAACGCTCGTCAATTTTCTGGTTTCGCTGGTGTTGTTGTCAAAATCAGCGGTTGCGGGTCCCGGCGGCTTTTTCTTTGAGAAGAATGTGCCGTGGATCAGGGCGATAGGTACAAATTATCATGTCGGCGTTGACGGTTTGAGCGTGTGGATAGTCATTTTGACGACGTTTATCATGCCGATCGCGGTTATTTCGTCATGGCATGCGGTTGAGAAAAAACGAACCGCGTTTTTCGTATTTTTGCTGCTGTTGGAATCAGCGATGATCGGCGTTTTTGTGTCGCTCGATCTGCTTGTTTTCTATCTATTTTTTGAGGCGTCGCTGATTCCGATGTTCTTCCTGATCGGCATCTGGGGCGGCGATAACCGTATCTACGCGGCGGTTAAATTCTTTATTTTCACTGCATTCGGCAGCTTGCTGATGCTGGTCGCGATCATCGCTCTGTATTATATTTACGCGGATCAAACCGGTTTGGGCGGGTCGTTCGATTTTGTGGCGATACTGGCTGCGATGAAGACGGGCAATCTCGTCCTCGCTCCGCAGACGGGATCATTGCTTTTCATGGCGTTCGCACTGGCGTTTGCGATAAAGGTTCCGATTTTTCCGTTCCATACGTGGCTGCCAGACGCCCATACCGAAGCCCCGACGGCCGGTTCGGTTATTCTGGCTGCGATTCTGCTAAAAATGGGAACCTACGGCCTCATGCGGTTCAACTTTGCTCTGTTCCCCGACCAAAGCCGCGAATGGGCTTGGCTGTTTATCACGCTGGCGATCATCGGCATCATCTACGGCGCACTGGTCGCGATGGTGCAGCCTGACATCAAGCGGCTTGTCGCTTATTCGTCAGTCGCACACATGGGTTTTGTGATCCTGGGCATGTTCTCGTTTACTGAACTGGGGATGCAGGGTGCTCTCTACACAATGCTCAGCCATGGCGTAACGACCGGAGCCCTATTTTTGCTGGTCGGCTTTATCTACGAGCGTCGTCACACGCGTGAGATCACGCAATTTGGCGGGCTTTCTAATGTCATGCCGATCTATGCGACCGTCTTTGTTATTACGACAATGGCGTCGATCGGGCTACCGTTCCTAAATGGCTTCGTCGGCGAGTTTCTCATCATGATCGGCATGTTTCAGTCGCATATATTGGGCGTAACCACGAGCGTCAATTGGAATTACATCGCGGCGATGCTCTCCGGCACGGGTGTTATCTTTGCCGCCGTGTATTTGCTCTGGATGGTGCAGCGCGTTTTCTTCGGAAAGGTAACGAACGAGAAAAACAAGACGCTCGCCGACCTGAGCTGGCGCGAGATCGGGCTGATGATACCGCTGATTATCCTGATGGTTTATATGGGCGTGTTTCCAAAGCCGTTTCTTGCACGTTCCGACGAAGCGATAAAAGCGATCCAGGAACGAGTGATGCATCAGGCGGGTGGTATAATCACAGAAAATCCTGCTAATGAAAGGTGAGGAGTTTTTGCCATGAACAACGGAATGGGTGAGGTCAAAGTAAAAATCAAAATTATTAACGCAACCGACGAAGGTTTATTTCGACGTGGAAAATTAGCAAAAGATCGGATACGTTCAGTAGAAGTGGAAGCAGTAATCGATACCGGTGCGACGACATGCGTCCTGACCCCTGAAATAGCGCAACGCTTAGGACTGGAAATCATTCGACAGGAAAGAGCCTTTTATGCAAATGAGTACGGAGAAAATGTCGATATTGCCGAGCCGGTCATCTTTGAATTCATGACCAGACGATGTGCGGAAGAACCGTTCGTTATGGGAAATGAAGTCTTAATCGGGCAGATCCCATTGGAAAGAATGGATCTTGTTGTCGACTGTAACCGTCAGCAGGTTATCCCTAATCCTAAACATCCGGACCGACCTACGTTTCGAGTTTAGTTACCTAATGAATATTGCTTTCTTAACAGATCTGATACCGCCGAATGTGAATATCTCGATCATTCTCCCTGAGTTGATCGTCGCGTTTGCGGGCGTTGTCGTTATGCTTTATGACAGTTTTTTCCCGAAACAACGAACAGTTTCCGGCGTGATCGCCATCGCCGGATTGGCGATCTCCGGCATTGTGCTTGCGACGATGTGGGGCGGTGATCAGCCGGCTACGGCGTGGAACGGCATGATCGCTCACGACAATCTGCGGCTCAGTTTTTCGTTTGTGTTTCTGTTTGTATCGGCAATGACGGTGCTGATATCGACCGTGTGGGTTGAGCGTGAAAATGTTCCGGCAGGCGAGTATCACGCATTGCTACTGTTTGGCACGTTCGGGATGATGATGATGTCGGCGGGCAATGATCTGGTGATCATTTTCCTCGGCCTCGAAACCCTCTCGATCTCGACATATGTAATGGCCGGCCTGAGAAAAGGCGACCTTCGATCCAACGAATCGGCGATGAAATATTTCATCCTCGGCTCGTTCGCATCGGCGTTTTTGCTTTATGGAATGGCGCTGATCTACGGTGCGACCGGCTCGACCAATCTCACGCAGATCGCCGAAAAGATCGCCGATCCAAACTTCCCTGCTCTGCTGCTTATCGGAGCCGCGATGATGATAATCGGATTTGGTTTCAAGATCGCGATGGCCCCGTTTCACGTGTGGACGCCGGACGTTTACGAGGGCGCTCCGACGCCCGTTACCGGCTTTATGGCCGCCGGGCCAAAGGCTGCGGCGTTTGCGTCTTTTCTGCGGGTTTTTGTGCTCGGATTTCCGCTTGTTGCCGGTGCTCAGGCGTCGATGGCGCTGCATCAGACATGGATCTCGGCGCTCGCGGTCATGGCGATAATTACAATTCTGGTCGGAAATGTCGCCGCGATAATGCAGACCAACGTCAAGCGAATGCTCGCCTATTCGTCTATCGCCCACGCGGGTTATGCACTAGTCGGCTTTATCGGCGCGGGCTTGGCAAAGACGGATGCGGCACGTGATGCAGCCATCGCGTCGGTAGCGTTTTATATGTTGACATATGCCGTGACAAATCTCGGTGCGTTTGCCATCGTAACCTTGCTGGCCCAAAAGAACGACCGCCGCTGTGATTTTGACGACTACAACGGCATCGGATTCAAATCGCCGGTACTGTCATTCTCGCTGTCGCTGTTTATGCTTTCGCTTCTCGGGCTGCCGCTGACAGCCGG
This sequence comes from Chloracidobacterium sp., assembly GCA_043748725.1. Taxonomy (GTDB): domain Bacteria; phylum Acidobacteriota; class Blastocatellia; order Pyrinomonadales; family Pyrinomonadaceae; genus OLB17. The sequence continues at coordinate 9,726 of JAYVER010000281.1, forward strand.
ATTTTTGGGCAAGGTTCTCGTATTCCGTCCCGCGCTCGAGGGTGGAAACGTGTTGGTCATAGGTCTTGTCGTTGTGGCCGTCATCGGCTCCGCTATCTCGGCTTACTATTATCTGCGGCTGATCGTAGTTATGTTTTTCCGCGAACGCGTTTCCGAGTGGCTTGAGCCGAAGATGCCAGTTGGCTTCGCCGCTGCACTGCTTATCGCGGTACTCGGCGTTTTCTACCTCGGCATTTTTGGCGATCGAGTCATTCAAATATTCTCGCGGCCGGTTCTCGTCCAGGCGCAGTTAAAATAGACAAAATGTATTCCGAGCTGGATATCGACAAATGGACTCGAAGGACGACCTACGAGTTTTTCAAGGACTACGACGATCCATTTTTCAACATTACGGCAAATCTGGATGTCAGCACAGTCTATCGCTTTTGCAAGCAAAACGGTCTCGCGTTTTCGCTTGCCACGCTCTATTACTCGCTTGTCGCCGCCAACGAAATACGTGAATTCCGGATACGGCTGATGGACGGCCGGATGGTCGAGTTCGACCGCATTCATGCGACACAGACGATACTTAACGACGACGAAACATTCTCGTTCGCTTATTTTGAGATGAAGGATGACGTCGTCGAATTTAACCGTTCGGGAAAAGAGGCGCTCGAAAAATACAAAGCTCTTAAAACATATGATGTCGAATCGAATCGCTCCGATCTTATTTACTACTCGGTCATTCCGTGGGTGTCGTTCACGAGTTTCAAGCACGCGAGCCGTCTCGATAAAAGCCAGACAGTGCCGCGAATTGTCTTTGGAAAACTCTTCGACGCGGGCGATCGCAGGCTAATGCCGCTGTCGGTCGAGGCAAATCATACGATCATGGACGGCTTTCATGTCGGAAAATATTTCACAAGATTTCAGGAGATCATCAATTCTATATAGCTTCACCTGCTCTAGCGCTTCAGTGAAGCAAAACGGTAAACACCCCCTGCCAAAATGGATATCGTGATTGACATCAAAGATAAATGTGCGGAGCATTGGATACCTGCCATTTACGCTGAAAAGGTCCGTTCGCGGCGGACGCGCTCGTATCATCTAGATATACCTGTTCGCGAAAACCGCGCCGACATCCAATACACATTATTAGGTATCGAATTAAAGGTCGGGCGTAAGCGGTTCGCCTGCCCCGATCTGGCAACGGCAAGATATTTGCGGGTCTTTGCGCGCCTTGGCTGTCGAGATTTCGCCCTTCCATACGACATCTCGCAGATCTCAGGCATCGCCGACGAACTCGAAACATCGTGGCAGCGAACACTGATCCTGGCCGAAGCAGCATCAAAAGGCGATCCGGCGGCTCTGCGATCTGTCATAAAATCCATGTGTGCCGAAATCACGGCTATCGGCCCCGGTGAACCGATGCCGTTATTCGACCGCGAAACGAAACAGAAAAGAATCTAGTATGTAGTTTAGAGTGCGCGATTAATCGCGTTCTTATGTTAGCAGTTCCGAGTGCGCGGTTTAACGCAAAAGCTCAGTACTCGATTTATCGTAAATAGTTTTAAAATGTAAAGAAAAGAACGCGATAAATTGCGCACTCTGAACTCGAGTATGCCCTATTACGACGATGACGGAAACGAACTTGACCCGAGCACTATCCCTATGCCGAAGATGTGCCTGATGTGCGAGAAAAAAGATGATGCAAACGAAGAGATATTGTGTAATCTGAACCGTCTCGACCAAAAGGATGAGCCGCATTTCAAATGCGGGGCGTTTGTCAGCCTTTACGGAGCGTTGATTGATGATATAATCGAATGATGGCCTTTAGGGCGCCCGTGTAACTTCAAATTAACGTATGTTTGATGCCGTGGCAAAGGTAACCGAATCAGAAAAGCTTCCGTTTCCTTACAACAAAAGCACATATTGCCGTTACGAGCCGATCGAGCAGCGGATCGATTATGCCAAGGTACTGATCGTCAACGATCTGCTGCGATACGACTCTGACCTGTCCGATCTCGCCCGCCGTGATTGGAACGGCACGACGAAAAGCAAACTCGAATTTGAGCGAAAGGTTTCGGGCATGGCCTGCAACAATATCGCCAAGAATGTTTTGCGCTTGGTCAAAAATCCCAAGACGATGACCGTGCATCTGTCCGAACTTGCGGATGCGGCCCACAAATTCACGCCCGACGCAATCGTCATGAGCGGCACGTTTGCTGATTTTGACTATTACAATCCGGAGCATATCGCGGCATTCAAAAAATTCATCCACGAAACCAAGATACCTGTACTCGCGATCTGCGGTGCTCACCAACTCGTCGGAATGGCGTTTGGCTCGCCGCTGAAAACGCTTGACAACCTCGACGTACCCCAAAAACGTGAGGGCCGTGTCGTCGAATATCAATATCGTTTTGTAAAGATCGTCGATAAAACCGATCCGATATTCGAGGGAAATGACGATCAAAAATCGGGTATTTGGCAGGAATATACGACCGAGGACGACATCTTGCGAGTGTGGCAAAACCACGGCATACAGGTCGATGGCGTGCCCGACGGATTCAAGCTGCTTGCCACGTCATACCTCTGCAAAAATCAGATGATGGTCAAGCATTCTGGCGGTCAGATGATTTACTGCGTCCAATTTCACCTCGAAAAATCATTCGAAGACTGGTCAAAAAACCCAACCCGCTGGGAGCACCCGAACGAGAGCCGAGACGGCCGCATTTTGTTTGAGAATTTTTTGAAAATAGGGTTAGAACATAACAAAGCATCGTGATAATATTGCCATCCTGCTACCCGGAGGTTTGAACTATGCGTACTAAAAGAATTTTACTTGGCGTGATTGTGGTCTGCGTCGTTACACTCTGCTCGATAGGAACTTTCGGTCAGCAAGGGACGAATTGCCTGCGAAGAAAGCCCACCCATGAAGGATCTCTCGATCTGACGGGAAGGTGGAAGGACAACAGTGTCAACCTCGAAGTGGACATCACGCAGACTGACACCAATATATTGGGAAATAGCGTGGTCGTGGCGGCCAAGTACATCGTTCCTTACAAATGTGAGTACCCGGATCTGAGTGGGAAGGCAGTTATGCTGGTTAATGATTTCACCGGCGAACTCTCAAAGCCGAACAAGGGCGCGTTTACCACGATCACGGGCAACGTAACCATCTGCAAGTGGCAGAAGACAGAGAAAGAAGCCTTCAGCGAGGAGGTTTTAGGCGAAATGGATCTGACGGTCAGCCAAGATGGAAATTCTATTACAGGAACTTTCATTGATCCCGTTAAAGGTACTCAAAACATCAGCTTCACTCGACTCACTAAAGGAGAACATGCTTCCCCATACGAGCCGCAGAGTGTTATCAAGACAACCGTCACTGCGAAACTCTATCAAGAACCTTCGAAGGGATCGAAAGTCAGATATACGGTACCTCCCGGAACTAAACTGATTTACCAACTAGAGGGTACAAAGTTTGATGCTGAGGGTAATCCCACTTGGTATTTGGTTCATAACGGTGAGGGGTCGGAAAGTTCAGGAAACAACGGCTGGATTCCGGCTAACCAAATCACGTGTGCTAAACCAAGTACCAAAGACCCGGGGCCGGTCAGCCTGCTGCAATTCTAATTTAAGTTCACCACATGACGAGGTTAGCCGTGAGCATTATCTCGCTCGATTGTTCAACAACTTCTCAAACTCACTAAATTTAGTAGTCATTTGCTCGTGGATGTGATCGACCTTTTCGTGGAGGTGGGCGACCTCGAGCTCGGCCTTGACGTTCACTTCGTACTCGATATCGGAGCGGATCTTGTCCTTCGCGGCCTGCCGGTTTTGCGAGATCAGCACAAAGCACGCGAGAAAGATGGCTTCGAGCGAGACGATCATCGTTAGTAGACCGAAGGGAAACGGATCAAATTGCGTTATGCCGGTCGGAAATACGTTGATCAATATCCAGACAACAAACCACAGTCCGTTGACAATCAAAAACGGCATGCTGCCGCTAAACCAAGCGATCCAGTCGGCAATACGTTGCAGGGCGGGCAATTTTTCTTCCATCTCTTCGTTCACGTTGCGAGAGACGCGCGTCTGGAGCAGCCGGTCAACCTTGCGCAGCATACCGCTCATTGCCGCAAGCATATTCAGCGCGGCATCCGGTTGTTTTTGAAAGAGAAGAAGCAGATCGTCTCTGTCTAAAAGAAAAAGCTCGCAATCCGTGAGAGCAGCCGACGTTGCCGAGCGCGGCCGCTCATCCAGCATCGAAAGCTCGCCAAAAATATCGTGCTTTTCTGCGACCGCCAGGACGATCTTCTGACCGGTCGTATCTTTGACATAAAGCTCAACCTCGCCCGATTTGACGATATACAAAGCATCGCCGAGGTCGCCGGCATGAAAAATGACTTCGCCTGCCTGCACCACCACGGAATCAATAACTGCAGCAAGCTCGCGGAGCTCATCTTCGTCGAGCAGTTCGAATAATTTAACTTCAGCAAGATCGGCGGCTTTGCAGGGCATTTTGGTTTGATTTTACTGGTCGAAACAGTTCTCCGGCACGTTTTCGAGAGTGTTTATCATCAGCATATCGACGACGGCGTTGAAGTCGCCGCCTGATTCCTCATAGACCTTTAGTTGCTCATCCGCCGAGGTGCCACGGTCGAGAATGGTGTGGATGTGCTCGATCTCTTTGCGTGAATCGAGCGGATCGACGACATCGTCGATAAATTCGAGCAGCTCGCGGATAAGATCTTTGACCGGCACCTCTTTTTGCTTGCCCAGATCAAGCAGCTTGCCGTCAAGGCCATAGCGTATCGCGCGCCATTTGTTTTCAAGGATAAGCCGACGGTGATAGATGCGAAAGCCGATATTGCCCTCGTTCAGAACCATTAGCTTTGCGACAATCGCCTGAAACAAGGCCGCAATCGCGATAGTATCATCGACTCGGGTTGGAATGTCACAGATGCGAAACTCCAGCGTCGGGAACAAATGATGCGGACGAACATCCCACCAGATTTTTGAACCGTTTTGGATACAGTTCATCTTTACCAGCAGATCAACGTATGCCTGAAATTGCTGATAAGATTCGAACGTGTCAGGGATCTCCGTACGCGGAAATTTCTTAAAAACCTCGGAACGGTATGATTTCAGCCCTGTATTAAACCCAAGCCAGAACGGTGACGAAGTCGTCAACGCCAATATATGAGGCAAGAAATAGCGGGCAGCGTTCATCACCTGGATCCTTTTTTCGAGATCCGGAATTCCAACGTGAACATGCAGCCCAAAGATCAACAGGCTGCGGGCGACCATCTGCAGTTCATCAACTAGTAATTTATAGCGGTCGCCGTCGTAAATTTCCTGTTCGGACCATTTCGAGAACGGATGGGTTGAGGCGGCCACGATCGCCATTCCCTTTTTTCGGGCGAGGCTCGAAATAATGCACCGCAGCTTCGTCAAATCTTCGCGGGCCTCTTGAATATTGGCGCAAACGCCGGTGCCGACCTCGATCATCGACTGGATCATCTCAGGCTTGATCTTTTCGCCGAGCAGCAGTTTTCCTTCTTCGAGTATCTCGGAAACGTGCGATTTCAGCTCGCGGGTCGCCGGATCAACGATCTGAAACTCTTCCTCGATGCCGAGTGTAAATTGACTGAACATAGTATTTTAAGTCCAACGTCCAAAGTCCAACGTCCAACGTCCAGGCAACAGGTCTGCTGACATTAGACTTTGGACTATTGTTCATGCCAATTCCAGTTCACTATGCAAAAATTGCTCATCGGTCGGATCGAGGTTCTTAAACCTTACCCCGACGCCATGACCCGGGTCCGAATAGACGACAACGCCGTTAAGATTCATCGTGCGGGCGCCTACATTGAGGGTCATCATGATGGGCGTCCCCTGATCGAGATCAGCGGTCGTGGTCATATACAGACCGCCCGACCCGATGTCGCGGGTGTTCGCGATGCCGGTGCTGTCGCCGCCCTCAAATCGAACATCAATGATAAGCTTTTTGCGATCTGCACCCCGCCGTTCCGACGGCGAAAGAGCTTCACCTGGATTTTTTTCAGTCATTATTTTTTGTCCGATCAGTAAGAATAAGAATTGTGACCCTAGTTTAGTTTCAATAAAACTTGTCTCACATTCTAACCCAAATCGCCTTCAATACATAGATGATTCGCGGATCGAATGAAACAAAACGCCATCAAAATTATTTTGCGGCTCATCTACACCTGATGCGGCTTTCCGATTTCCTTAGCCACCTTCAGAAATGCGTTAGCGGCGTGCGAAAGCTCGGAATTTCGGCGGTAGATGATGTTTAGTTTTCGTTCCAGTTTCATTTCTTTTACCGACAGAGCGCAAAGCCCGCCCGCCGCGATCTCGGCTTGCGCCGTCAGCTTCGGCACCAGAGCGATGCCGACGCCTTTTTCGACCAGCTTTTTAATGGCTTCGAGCGACGGCAGCTCGACGGATATATTTAGCCTCGTTTTATGTTTCTCGAACGATTCGATCACCTTTTGCCGGTACGGCGACGGTGCGTTATGAGCAACAAAGGTCTGATTTTCAAGTTCCCTGATCGAGACGCTCGTCTGACCGGCTAATTTATGCTGCGGTGAAACGATTAGAACAAGCTCATCGCTCGTCACGCTCACCGATCTCAGCGAGTCGTCGTTCGGAGTAAACGAAATTACTCCGAGCTCGACCTCACGGGCCGTGATCTGTTTTGGAATACGGCTGGCAACTCCGCGCTGAACCTCGATCTTGATCAGCGGGTGGAGCTTTCGGAATTCCTCAATTACGGGTAAGAGATAAAAAACAGTATGTTCGTTCGCACTGATCGTTACTTTTCCGTGATGAAGGTTTCGCATCTCAACCAAAGCGGTGTGAGCATTGTGCCGCAGATTCAACATCTGCCGTGCATAATCGAGTAAAACCTCGCCGGCAAAGGTCAGCGTTCCGTCCTTAGACGAGCGGTCAAACAGCTTTTCACCAACTTCTTCTTCGAGGCGCCGGATCGCCTGGCTGATCGCCGGCTGTGTCCGGTTCAAAACCTCAGCCGCACGTGAAAAACTCCGCTCGCGTGCGACGGTGACCAGCACCTCCAACTGATTTATGTCCATGACAGATATGGTAACAGAAGTTATGATTCTGCGAACATTATAAACCAGCTGCTTGTGGCACTGACCTGACGCGATCTGTCCGAATGAATAATTATAGGGAGTGGGTCAGTTTCAATCCAGGGTGCCAAAGTTCAGACTTTTCTTCTTATCTTCCTTAGCGGGCTTGGCGACTTTGCGTGATAAAAAGCGATTTCACGCGGGTGCCGCGAAGAACGCAAAGAAGAGATAAGAACTTTAGGGATAAGCTGATTTAAAAATAATCTACTACTTAATTATAGGTTTTGTTGGCGTATTTTTTTCAAAAGAGATAAAATAACGAAGATTTCTTTTACCCTTTGTAGCGACAATGTATGGGCTTTTCGACAACTGCAATCCACGCCGGTAACGAACCCGATATTGCCACGGGCGCGGTCAGCGTTCCAATCTATCAGACATCCACATACGCTCAGGAAGGCCTCGGCCGGCACAAGGGATACGAATACGCCCGGACGCAAAACCCGACACGCTCGGCTCTCGAAAAAAATATCGCTGCGCTTGAAAATGCGCGGTTCGGGTTTGCTTTTGCTTCGGGCATGTCGGCCATCGACGCCGCTCTGAAACTAGTCAAAGGCGGCGATCACGTCATCCTCGGCGACAATACGTATGGCGGCACGTTTCGGCTCTTTAACCGTATCCTGACCGATTACGGCATCGAATTCGACCTTGCTGACACCTCCGATATCGCGAATCTCGAACGCTCATTCAAGCCGAATACGAAAATGGTCTTTGTCGAGACGCCGACAAACCCGATCATGACGATCACCGATCTACGGGCGGTTTCTGACATGGCACACGCCAACGGTGCCAAGGTCATTTGCGACAACACGTTCATGTCGCCGTATTTTCAGCGTCCGATCGAATTCGGCGTCGATATCGTCGTCCATTCGACCACGAAATATCTTAACGGTCACTCCGACAGCGTCGGTGGATTTGTTGCACTCAATGACGAAAAGGACGCCGAATGGATCGGTTTTATACAGAACGGCATCGGTGCTATCCTTTCACCTTTCGATTCGTTTCTGGTTCTGCGAGGCACAAAAACGCTCGCCGTGCGCATGGAAGCCCATGATAAAAATGGTCGAATCACAGCGAATTTCCTTGCCGAACACCCAAGTGTGCAAAAGGTCTATTATCCGGGGCTCGTCTCACACCCGCAGCATGAACTGGCAAAACGCCAGCAAACCGGTTTCGGCGGCATGGTTGCATTTGAAACCGGTTCGCTAGATAATGCCAGAAAAGTTTTGGAATCGGTTAAACTATGCACGCTTGGCGAAAGCCTCGGCGGTGTCGAGAGCTTGATATCGCATCCGGCGTCGATGACGCACGCATCGGTTCCAAAGGAAACACGTGATAAACTTGGGATCACGGACGGTCTGGTGCGGATCTCGGTCGGCATCGAGGACGTCGAAGATATTATCGAAGATCTCGATCAAGCGCTTTCATAGATTGCAGCCGCGTGTCTAAAGTCGTGGGGTTCTGATTTTGACTCACGACTCACGACTCTATAAACTCTTGACTGATTAATTATGTTCACTGTTGAGACACATGCCGCCTCGCATATAGGCCGCGTCCGAAAGGGTAACGAGGATAATTATCTCTTGCTCAATATCACGGGCGAAAAAGCCTGGACCAGCTCGCAGGAAGACGGCGAATTTGTCATTGAGACCCAGCATTTTGCGATCGATGAAAATGGTGTTGTCATGGCCGTGTCCGACGGCATGGGCGGTGCTCTGGCCGGCGAAGTCGCAAGCACGATGGCTGTCGAGACCGTTAGCGAAAAGCTGCTTGGCGAAGACATCGAAGACACGCTCGCACCCGAAGGACACGATCATCATCTGATCAGCCGACTTCACGACGCGACCCTTTTTGCGAATCAACTGATCCATCATCAGGGACGAACCGATCCGCAATTTCAGGGGATGGGAGCCACCTTCACCGGCATCGGCGTCACACCGGCCGCAGCCGACATCATTCAGGTCGGCGACAGCCGGGCTTATCTCGTCCGCAACGAAAAGATCTATCAGGTCACAAAAGACCAGTCGCTTGTCCAGCAGCTGATCGACGCCCAGCAAATATCAGCCGAAGAAGCCGAAACTCACACTCTTAAGAATGTTATCCTCCAGGCACTCGGGGCTCAGAACGAGATCTACCCGGTTTCGGTTCGCATAGCGCCGTGCAGGGATGATGTATTCCTGATCTGTAGCGACGGACTTTCAAACAAGGTAAGTGCGGCGGAAATGCAGCAGATCCTAAACGAGAACTTTGACGCACTGCAAAACGCCTGTGCCGAACTTGTAAAATTGGCCAACGAAAACGGCGGCGAGGACAATATTACTGTCGTTATCGCAAAATTTACCGGCGACGGCCTGCCTGAGTGTGAAGGTGACGAAGTAAAACTCGAGCTCATCGACCTCGGCGGCATCCACGACACCGCCGATCAAGACGCCGAGGACGAAGACACGACGGAAATCCCTTAAGAAAATGTGAGAAATGAGATATAATAAGGTAAGATCTTCCTTCTCATTTCTCATTTCTCATTTCTCATTTCTCATTTCTCATTTCTCATTTCTCATTTCTCATTTCTCATTTCTCACTTTCCTCGCCACGCCACCCTGGCAATTCATTTGTCACCCGCCGGACATAAATCGACGAGCCTTTTATCTCGACAACTTCGACCTTTTCGCCCTCGACCAATTCTTTTTCACCCTCAATCGGATAGGCCGTCCAGATTGACCCAAACACTTTTACCGCGCCTTCCTGCAACGCGCCTCTGCTTGCTGCGGTTACTGTCCCGATCTTGCCGGGCAGCGAATCGACGCCGGACTTCATCGCGTTGCCGTCGCCGTGTGGCAGATACTTAGCAAATATCGTACGCGACATCGCCGTCAAAGCGATCGACACACCGGCAAATGCGAGAAACTGCCAGATCAATCCAAAACCTAAAAACCCAACGAGCGCCGCCGCCAAAGCCCCGATCCCGAACCAAAACAACACAAACCCGAGAGTGAAGACCTCAGCGATTATCAACACAACACCCAAAATGAGCCAAAGAATCCAACCTGCCTGATCCATATGATTAAGAGCCTCACGCACCGCTTTCAATATACACGAAACTCAAATCTATGGTAGCCTTTCATTTCACAGAATTTAGTGATATGGTTCTAAAAATAGAAAATTTGTTTCGTCTTCATTAGCAGAGAAATCTATACGTATTCCGTAATGTTTTGTCGGGAGTAATCAACGTGAAGATAAAAATATTGATCGTTACCGTTGCGGCATTCGGCTACATTTCAATGGCGTTTCCGCACAGTTTCACTGTTCTCTCGCGCTCATTGGTCTTTGACGGTACAAATCCTCCTCATGCCGTTGATACCTCCGGGAAAGCTATTCCGGAAAAAAGCGCAACTCAGCCGGATAAACCAATTATTCTGGCAAAAGATAGTGGCGATTTGAGGAGGAACGAGTTAAGACCCGAAGCTGCGTTTGACCACTCAAAACACTCGACGGACGTTATGTACAGTCTCGACGGCAAGACCGTGACTACCTGCGTGACGTGTCACCACACGGAACAGCCTTCGGCGACGGCGGACAAACCATATCTCAAGAAGTTTGCAAGGAAAGCAACTCTCACGACCAGCCAATTAGAAAGCTCAAAGGAGCCAGTCGTATCATGCCGAGCCTGCCACTTTCAGGCCACAACCGAGGCCACCGATGAATACCCACCGCAAGGCGTCGAATATCCTAAAAGCACAGGTAAACGGGCCCCGGATACTTTAACCAACGATGTGGCGTATCACATCAATTGCACCTCGTGCCATGCTGTTGCTGTAAAACGGGAGCCAAAATTGAAAGCTCCGCAAACGTGCAGCGAATGTCATACCAAAAAATAAGAACCTGATCGGGAGCCTTCACAGGGCCCTCGATCAAGTTCTTCCGAAGCTGGATCAATTAGAAAGAATAACGCAGAAAAACTGACGCCGTGTGAGCGTTATAGCTGCCATAACGCGCATCGAGGAAGAGATATTTCGGAGCGTCGCTGGTGACCGTTCCGTGGACGTATGGCTGCAGGGTGTTATAGCTGAAATCATCCTGCGCGTATGGTTCATAAAAATATCGTACGCCGACCTCGTACTTATCGGTGATACGCCGGGTGACCGCGATATTTACGTCCTGGCGCCGGATCACGGTATCAGGATACGGATTGGCCCCGGCATGGAGGACCGAATCGGCCCGAACCGCGTATGGGTTTAGGGTACTGATGCGGTCCCGCGCATTGGAAAATGCATACGAGAGGTCGAATTGCCAGTTTTGCAGCTTTCCCTTTTGAGGCACCACGTTGACGCCAAACTCAAGACTGTCCAGACTGCTTCGGCTGGTGCGCTCCCACGTATTGGCGATTGGAAATTGTGCAAGCGTGCCCTGAACTATGGTGCCCGGTGGTGCGGGCGGGTTGGGCAGCAGATGGGCCAGATCGCGATACGCATAGCGGTTCGTATCGCGTGAATAGTTTACGAAAAGATAAGTCCCATTCTCGAATATGCGCGAGAACTCCGTGTTGAAAGAAGATGAGCGATTAAAAAGACGCCCATAAAAATTCTTGTCATGCTCATCCCCCAGATAACGATATGACGCCGAGAAACTCGTATTGGGGCCTCTTAGCAACTCGACCGTAACAGTTCCATCATTTCGCCTGCGATCATTCTCATCATATCGGCGCAGGAGGTTGAACTCCTCAGGAACACCCACCTGAAATACCGTGAATCGCGTTACTACCCAGGCGCCTTGGGGACTAGTTGCCGGAGCTCCTCCCAAGGCGATCGGGCACGCCGTATCCGGTGGCACCGAATTCGAAGTGCAAAACGTCAGGGGCTGGGTGTTGTAAGCAAGAGCGTGACGGTTCGCGTAAGTATAATCCAGTTTAAACCGGAGCGTTGTGAGCGTTACCGGATGACCCGCCGTCTTTTTGACATCGGTCTTTCCGGAAAGATCGTGTTCAAACTCAAGGCGGTTTCTGATGCTGTACTCGTTATTTCGGTTCACATCCCGATTTTTGCGGTTCCAAGCCTCCCATCCCGAGTCCAATTTCCACGTCAGTTTGGGTAGAATTTTCCATTCGAAGCCGGCCTCAGCATTCTGGCGTCTAAAATCCCAATCGAGATTTTCGATAGGCAAGTTAAAAAAGTCCGTCCGCGCCGCTCGCCACGTCGAATCGCCAAAGGCCGCATATCCCGGGAACACGATCTGCGGTGTTTGATTGTCCACGGATTCCGAACGATATCGAGCCTGAAAGCGGAAGTTTTCACGCCGGTTGACGAGGGCATACTCCTGATTGATGCTTCGCATCTTTGCGTTCGCACTGCGTGCCGGAAGCTGATTTACGTCAGTGGGATTGGTAACGGGCGACAAATTGTCCCAGTCTGTGGGACGGATGGCTGTGTTAAGTGTCCAGGGAAGGAAGGGGTCATTCTGTGTCCAGTATGCCAGCGAAAAACGACCGCGCACCTGGGTGCGCGACGTCAGGTCCACTTTGGCCCAAACAGTGATGGTGTGAGAATCGTTGTTCGGGGCTAGGTCTGTCTGAAACCGAATCTGGCGGAATCTATTCGAAGCCCCGCATGTTAGCGGGGGTGGAGGCGCCGGATTAGGAAGACATCCCTGCTCGTCAGTTACCCGAAACGGGTTTTCGAATACCACCGATCCGATACGATTTCGAAAGAGCGAAAGATCGTACTCCACTCCCGCCTGCCACCGGTCGCCTCCAAATTTTACTCCTATCTTGAAATCTGTGGTCCGCTGGTCGAGCGGCTCGGGAAACTCTTGTCCGATCCCTTCCCAAGAACCGCCGATATCCGGCAGGCCATTCCCCGGAACGGGTCGCCGGACGAATGTGCCGGCGGACATCGGGCGCGATCCGCTGTTACGCAGCCAGCTTACCTCTGAGTACAACTCGACCCTATCCGTAAGCCGAAAACTCTGTCTGAAGAGGGCCTGATCCCGTCGGAGCCTTACCTCGATCCTGGGCGCGGTGAGCAGCTCCTGGCGCACCAGATTGGCCAACGGTCCATTCGGAGGGGTTCGGACATTATCGCGCAGCGTAAGGGACTGGAGCGCCGCACGGAGCGTGGGGCTGACTTGATAAAGTTCCAGTGCAGTTTGCTGTAGAAACGTTGTCCCGGTGCCGAAATAGTGAGGTGTCTGATCCCACACAAACTGCCCGCGATACTTCCCGACCCTCCTCGCTTCCAGCATAATACGTTGGTCGCGTTCGCGGATCTCTTTTGCCTCGAGGTCAAAGATCCACGGAGAATCGAGCGTCTGGTATTTCAGATCGATGTTCCGGACGTAAACGCCTTTCGGGACCTCGCGCGTTTCCTGAAATTTCGCCGGGTGGTCGCCGCTGATATCGCGAAACTGGGCCCCGAGTTCGATGCTGCCTTCGAGGCCATTCTTAGGCACCGGTTTTTTCTTTACCGGTTTCTTTTTTGCCGCCGGCTTCGGCTTGTCGGGTTGTTGGCTCCAACCGTCCGACACCAAAACGAGTGCAACGGTGAATAAGGCTAACGAGCTAAGTACGGCCCTCAATAATGACAGTATTTGTTTCCTTTGATCTGATCTCATATTGGCCTCCTTAGCGTGTAAATGTTCTCCCCCCTGGGTGATTCGAGCCGTGTACCTGGTTATGACAATTGACACAGCCGCGGTTTAGTGTCCATATGTCCAAAGGTTTTCCGGCGGTGGTCGAATGTCGCGGCAACATATGAATATGGCACTGTTGGCACGACAGACTGGCGCGAGCCGTCAGAAGCTTCGCATTACTCGAACCATGCGGCGAGTGACAGTTCATGCAATTCTCGCGGACCGGCGGGTGCTCCCATAGGAATGGCCCGCGTTTTTCGGCGTGGCATAGATAACAGGTGTTATTGACCGTGCTAGCCACAAGCATCTTGTCCCCTTCGCCGCCGTGAGGATTGTGGCACGAAGTGCAGCCAACCTTCATATTATGCTGCTCGCTCCGAATTAGATGCGTCGAACGTTGGAACATGGCCTTTCTTTGCTCTATATGGCAAGCCATGCAGGATTCGTCGACAGAGGACCTTGCAAGCATCCCTTCGGGTGACTTCGCGTGGTGGACACTGTGGCACGAAATGCAGCTAATGTCTGCTTTATCATGCTTTCCGCCGTACCAGTTTTCGTGTGTGCGATCCTGCGAATGGCATTTGAGACAGGATTGGTTGACTTGGGCGTTCGAAATCCTGGTTACCGCGCCCTTCGCATCAAAGACTACCTGTCTGCCATCAGGCTTGACGGCGTCGGATGGCTTGACCGTGTCCAGATGCCCTTCGGTATTGCCGTGACAACTCTCGCACGAGGCGGCCATGTGTCCTTCGGAGAATTTGGCACTCTTGCCGTGAACCTCCGATTGGAATGAGGCCACAACGGCGGAATGGCATGCCTTACAGTCCGTCCCAACCTCTTTCTGAGCAGGCGGTGGACCCGCAGCGGGCTTCAATGTCTGCGCTAATGAGGGAAATCTGGGAAGAACAAGGAATGTCAGGAAAATACACAGAAAGAGTCCTATGACCATTAACGTCACGACTCTCTTCGGGTTAAATTGTCCACCTTGTAGATTTTGTTCAGGCACGTCAGCCACCTCCGGTTTTAAGTCTTTAACACAAAATAATGTAGATAAAGGCTTTAAGGGGACTTAATTTCGGTAGTGTCAATTGCCTGATAAACGACTTTGGTTATTGAAACGCAGAATCAATCAAAGTCGAAATTCGTTTGACGTTGGATTTTATACCAAACCGCAATGGAATTCAAGCGAAATCTATCTATCCACAACATTTAACCGCTTTCCTGAGTGGAGGAGAGCAAATTTCACGGTTTTTATTTGATCCCCCTCTTTAAAAGAGCCAAAGGAACACACTTTTTGCGGTTGTATTTCATACATGCTAATCTCTTAAATCGTGCTGGGGTGGCGGAATTGGTAGACGCCCAGGACTTAAAATCCTGTGCCCTTAGGGGCGTACGGGTTCGATTCCCGTCCCCAGTACC
>JAYVER010000282.1:0-9330 GCA_043748725.1 Chloracidobacterium sp.
CAGTCGTCTTTAATAGCTTTTGAAGTTACCAGACCTATGACAATGGCATCAGTAATAACATACGCGGCGACCGCAGGAATATTGAGAATGGGCGGCACGGCATCGGCTATTGCGTGCGTGGCAAGTGAAGCCGCCTGCGCGGCGGCGATGTCGGAGTTGCTTACATCCGCAGCAATTGCGTCCGCGCAATTATCAGGAGTAACGGCATTGGAAGTATTATCTCCGCCGTTTTTGTTAGCCGCTAACCGCAATTCGAGTTGTTGGCGAAACTCCGGTTTGAGCAGAGCGTTGATACTTTGGGGCGTGCCGCGCCAACCCGGAAATCTCGCATATACCTCACGCAAAAGGCGAAGGTCTTCAGGTTTGGCGTTGATTATCGAGTTTCTGGCTTCAGCGATAACTCCCAAAGGCTTTAACCCGCTTTTGTTAATTTTCTCCCGCACAACCCGAATTTCATTGAAAAGTCGAACCGTATCTTCCATTTCCGTAAAATAATTAAGAAGTTCCTGCCGGAACTCTTCGATGTTCGCGTTCGCGTCCATCACGCGATTCAGGCGTTCGCGTTCAATTTGTTTCGAACTTTGCGCCGAAACCGTTGAAACAAATGTCAATTGCAAAATAAACAGCAAACTGACCAGACCGAATAAGAAACTGCGTAGATTTTTCATAATTTTCTCCTTTTGATTGAAGCTGAAAACAGCTTCGGTTGTAGTTTTTGGAATGATGCCCGTTTGGGTCAAACAGGCGTTGATTGTTGTGTTTTTTGTCATTGTTTTTATCTCCTTTTGTTTAGTTAATATCCTTGCAAAAATGAACGCAGGGCGAATAACTTATCTTTCAAAATAAAACCCACTCGCGCCTGCTTCATTGGCGGCTTCGCGCAAACCCGCATCGTCGTAGTTGGTAAATTTGAAGGAGCGGCAGAGCGAAGGAAATTCAATCGCGCCGCCGTCCGAGCCTGCAAACAACTATTTGCCCGTTTTGACGAACTGAATGCCGTCGCCTTCATTCTTGAACCCGAGCGGAAAAAACCCACGCAGTTCGATCAGCTCGTCTTTTGACACAAAACCGCAAGCTCCGGCTTCCAATGCCGCCGCGCGCAGTTCGCGGTCGTCGTGCTGCGTAACCAGCACAATTTTCGCTTCGGGAAAACTGCCGATAATCTGTCGCGTGGCTGTAATTCCGTCCATTTGTTTCATTTTCCAATCCATCAAAACCCAATCCGGTAAAAACGATTGGTAATAATCCAAAGCGTCGAAACCGTCCTCGCATTCGCAGACAGCAACAAATGGTTTCGGCAAAAACGAGCGCATCATCTCGCGCATTTCCGGATTGTCGTCAATAATTAAAACTTTCATTATTTCCCTTGGCATTGTTCTTTAGTTCGGAAACGGTTTTGGTAAAGCAACAGTAATGCAAATAAAACGGCTTGAAAATCCGTCAGATGGCTTATTTCGGCTTAGGTAACGTGGCGTATTTTCTCTAGGTAACCTGACCTAGAGAAAATGCTGGAAATTGATTTTGAAGATAAGTATTTATCAGCCGGAAGACGGGAATTTGCTGAACTTCAGATGCGGGTTTTTTACAGTTCGGATTTATGCGTGATGGCGAATTTGACGAGAGCGAGATTGCCGTGCAGATTGAGTTTTTGGAGGATGTTGGCGCGGTGCGCGTGAACCGTGCGATGGCTGGTGAAAAGTTCGCTGCCGATTTCCTTGCTCGTTTTGTCTTCGGCAATAAGTTTTAAGATGCGGCGTTCGGTCGGCGTGAGCGAATCGAGTTCGGGGTTTTGGCTTTCCAGTTTTTTAACGCGGCGGCGGCTATTGAGCAAAAGCGCGGATAAAGCCGGACTGATGAAAGGTTTCCCTTGCGCGATTGATTTTATTCCGGCGACAATATCGGTCGTCGCGCTGTCTTTTAAGACATAACCTGTAACGCCCAAATCCAACGCCGTTTGAAAAATTTCTTCTTCGCTGTGCATTGTCAGAAAAATTATTCCGACCGGGATGTTTTTTCTTTTCAGTTCACGTGCGACATCAAATCCGCCGATTCGCGGCATATCAATATCGAGAACGGCGACATCCGGTTTATGAGTCTCGATCAATTGCAGAGCGTCTTCGCCGTCGCCCGCTTCGCCGACGATGGTAAAGCGTTTTTCGGCTTCGATCATCTGCCGCAAACCCTGCCGCACAATCGGATGATCGTCCGCGATTACGATTTTTACTTCGTCATTCATCGTCGTTTATTTTTTATTTCGGGCAAAGGTATTTTAATTAAAACGGTTGTTCCGCCGCCGACTTTTGATTCGATTTCCTGCGTGCCGCCGAGCATTTTTACACGTTCGGCAATTCCTAAAAGACCGAAACCGCCTTCGCCGGCTTCTTTAACGCTCACGGCATTCAGATCAAAACCTTTGCCGTCGTCAGAGATTAAAACAGTCAGATTTCGCTCGCTTTTTTTTATAATAACCTGCACTGTGGCGGCTTCGGCGTGTTTTATAATATTGCTCAAACTTTCCTGAATGATTCGATAAACGCTCATTTCCGATTCGCCGTCAAAAAGATTGTCCGCTTCATCTATTTCACATTCGATAGTAATTTCGCTCGTTTCGGTGAGTTGATTAAGCAGTGATTTAACGGCTTTTGTCAAACCGAGATTGTCAAGCAGATACGGGCGCAAAGCATATGAAATCTCGCGCACTTCGCCGATGGTCTGCGTCGTTTGCGCGGTTATCAGATTAATCTGCCTTCGGGTATTTTCGTCTGTCGCCGATTCCGCGCTTAAAACGGCGCGGTTTTTTATCATCGCCAAGCTCTGACCGATTGAATCGTGCAGTTCGGCGGCGATTCGGCGGCGTTCGGATTCGTGCGCGTTAATCAAACGGCGCGAAAAATCTTCCTGTGCAAATTGGCGGCGGCGAATTTCGTTCAAACGTCTTTCGTAAAGCCAAAATGCGAAAAACCCAATCGCCGCCGCGCACAAAAGCAGAAACCACCAAGTTTGATAATACGCCGGTTTGACAACAATTTCGATGCTTGCGCCCTGTTCGTTCCAGACGTTATCGCTGTTGGCGGCAATCACGCGAAAAGTATATTTTCCCGGTGGCAGATACGGAAAATAAGCCTCGCGACGGTTTGCCGCATCCCTCCAATTTTCGTCCAGACCTTCGAGTTTATAACGAAACTGCATTTGTTCGGGTTTGATGAAACTCAAGCCCGTGTAATGAATTTCCAAATTATTTTGTCCGGGCTGAATTTCGATGACTGATTGCCTGATTTCGGTCGGATGGTTATCAATTAACACGCTTTCGATGACGACCGGCGGCGCCAGCGAATTTGACGACACGGATGCAGGATTGATAATTGCCGCGCCGTCCTGCGTCGGAAACCACAATTTGCCGTCACGCGTTTTAATGCCTGCCGGAGAACGTCCGCCGTTGCATTCGGTGTTGAGCATTCCGTCGGATTTGCCGAAGATGCTCGAAACGATGCGCGTGATTTTGCCGTCCGCAAAATCGTTTAACTGCTGACGCGCGAGGCGATAAATTCCCTGATTCGACGACATCCAAAAATTGCCACGTTCGTCCGGCAAAATCTGAAACACGCCGTTGCTGAACAAACCGTTTTCCGTCGTGTAATTGGTAAATACGCCGTCTTTGAAACGCGAAAGTCCGCCGTCGTAAGTTCCGATCCACATCACGCCGCCATCGTCCTCAAAAATCGAACGAATATGATTTCCCGCTAATCCGTCCTTCTCTGTCAGAACCGTCAGCGGTAGCGGGCGGTTGAATTTTGGCGGTGAGATGTCTGAATTTGTCTTCCCAGCCGATTGAGTTAAACCATCCGCTGCCGCAGATGGTTCTGACTTGGCGAGTCCGCTGTAAGTTCCGATCCAAAGCGTCCCGTCCCGCGCTTCGTAAATAATTTTCACATCATCGCTCGGCAAACCGTCAGCGGTTGTAAATTTTGTCGCCGCGCCGTCTGCGTATTTAATTAAACCTTTGTTCGTCGCAAACCAAAACGCGCCGCGGCGGTCTTGATGAATGTCCCAAAAATCGTAATCGCCGATGGTCAGATCCAATTTTTCGGTGTAATCATAAAATTTTCCGTTTTCCAGATACGACACGCCGCCGATGCCGCCGACCCACAAACGCCCCGCGTCATCTTCGTAAAGCGACTGCACGCTTTCATAAAGCAATTCTTTGCCGTAAGTGTAATTTTTAATTTTCCCGTCTTTGTAATAGGACAGTGCGCTGAACGAACCGATCCAAACGCCACCCGTTTTATCTTCCAAAATCGGATAGACGTTTTTATCCGCCAAGCCTTCGGCGGTCGAAAGCGGCGTAATCGCGCGGTTTGTCGCGCGGTTGATGCCGCTTTCGTTCGTGCCGAGCCACAAAGTTCCTTCGCGGTCGGTGTAAATATCGTAAATATTCTCGCTCGAAATCCCGCTCGATTTGTCGAAACAATCAAAGCGATTTGCTTGCAGACGGCACGCGCCGTTCTCTTGTGTGCCGAGCCAAATCGCGCCCGCACCGTCCTGTGCGATAACGCGCACGAGACTCGGCGGCACGTTGTTTTCCTTAGTCAAAACGCTGATCGCGCCGTCTTTTAACCGATAAACATTGCCCGCCGCCGCAAACCACAACGCGCCCTCGCGGTCTTCAAACATATTGACGTGCAGAAAATAATTGAAAGTCCGGTCAGTTGAGATTTTGTCAGCCGCAAAAGGCAGAGTGTAAACAGTTTCGCGTCCGTCCCTGCCAGTTGAACGCAAGCCGCTTTGGTCCATTTCCCAACGAATGCCCGAAGGCGCGAGATAAACTTTGAAGCGGCGAATGTCTTCTTGCCGCTCGACCGAAAATTTTTCGTCGCGCCAACGCATCGTCCCGTTTAAGGTCGAGATCAAAAGACTGCCGTCCGTGTCTTTCTGAATTTCATAAACGCGGTTGGCAAGCAGTCCGTCAGCCATCGTAAAAGTCTGAAATTCGCCTTTGCGATAACGCACAAGACCGCTTTCGTCGGTCGCAATCCACAGCGTATTGTCGGCTTCGGCAAAGAGTTTGACGAACCGGTTTCCGGGAAGATTTTTATGATTGCTCTTATTAAAAACCGTGAACCGAACGCCGTCAAAACGCACCAAACCGTCGAACGTCGTGAACCAAATATAACCGTCCGTCGTCTGCGTAATCGAATAAACCGAATTCTGCGGCAGCCCGTCGTCCACCGTCCAATGGTCAAACCGGTATTGCGCCGCGGCAAGCGTCGGCAACAAAAACGTAAAAAATAGGAGCTTCCAAACGGCACAACGCATCTAAACCTCGATGAATCTGTGGAAGAAAGAAAGTTTTTATAGAGATCGTAACAGAACTCTAGCTTGCGAAAAGGACCTTTGGCAAGTTAAATTGATAAGGGTATTAACTTTTAAGGATCAAAAATGGATTTTGCGACAAAAGAAATTTTCAAACGGTACGCGAGTATTATTGTCGGCAGGCCGATCTCGCCGGTGTTTCTAAATATTTTGGTGACGAGCGTCTGCGATATGCGGTGTACGCACTGCTTTTTCACCGAGGAGCTCGACGACCGGCCGCGTAAAAAGCTACAAATGAAGACCGACGAAATAGCGAAGATATCGGAAACGCTTGGCGGCAATCTCGGCGTCCTCGTGCTTGCGGGCGGCGAGCCGTTCACGCGAAAGGACCTGCCTGAGATCGTCCGTGCGTTCTACGAGAACAACAAGCTCGACTCGGTCCACCTGATGTCGAACGGCCAGATCCACCCGCGCATTTTCCCGGATGTCACCCGCATCATGGACGAATGCCCGAAGCTCAATGTCAGCGTTGATCTCGGCATCGACGGCATGAAAGCCGCTCATGAAAAGATCCGCCGCAAAGAGGGAAGCTGGGACAAGGCGATCCACACGGCCCGCACTTTGCAGCAGATGAAACGCGAACAATATCCGCAGCTCGATATTCAAACATGTACTTGCGTGATGCATTCGAACGAGGACACCATCTTCGATTGGTACGATTTTCTCAAGCACGATCTCAAGCCCGACAAGGTGAATATCAACTACATTCGCCCGCCGTCGGCTGATCCGATCGAACTTGAGTTCGACCATCGCCGCTACCAAGAGCTCTCGCAGATGATCCTCGACGACACAAAAAATGCGGCGCTCAAGAATAATTACGGCGGTAAATCGGGCTTTTTCAAGGCTGCGGTCGACATCTACATGCACGACATCATCGCCAAGACCAAAGAAGAGAATAAGGCCCAGCTCAAATGCTACGCCGGCAGCGCCGGTGCCGTGATCTACGACAACGGTGCTTTGTCGTCGTGCGAGAATAAACCAGATGTGCTCAATCTGCGTGACTATGATTGGGATTTTCAGGCCGCTTGGAAGACCGATGGGATGAAGGAACGTCGAAAAGTGGCCGGCGCGGGCTGTTTCTGCACGCACGAATCGAACTGTTTCTATCCGTCGTTGCCATTCAACGCCGGTCACCTGGTCAAGATCAAAAAACTCGAGGGCCAGATGAAAAAAGCCGCAAAAGAAATGGGCTTTGCAGCCGCGAGGGAAATTGCTCTGAAAGCTTAAGTATGAGTATCACCGTCGAATAAACAACCTATTTAGGCATAAAGCCATAAAATTATGGACTGGAAAGAGGTCACAGAAAATCCGAATTTGCAAGATTTGCCGTTCAAGATCGAATTGAATGAGTACGGACAGATTGTTATGAATCCTGTAAAGCTGAACCATTCGGTCTATCAAGGCGAGATAATTAGTCGGTTGCGAGCAATAAATCCCGATGGCAAAGTGCTCGCGGAATGTGCGGTTTGGACGTGCAAAGGAACCAAAGTGGCAGATGTCGCATGGTTTTCCGACGAGTTATGGAGCAAACAGAGAGGCAAAACGGAAGCCACCATCGCGCCCGAGGTTTGTGTCGAGGTCAGTTCAATGAGCAACACTGGTAATGAAATGAAGGAAAAACGCGAACTCTATTTTGAACAGGGCGCACAGGAATTCTGGTTTTGTGACGAATACGGCAACATTAGCTTTTATAACTCAAAG
Organism: Chloracidobacterium sp.; assembly: GCA_043748725.1. GTDB lineage: Bacteria > Acidobacteriota > Blastocatellia > Pyrinomonadales > Pyrinomonadaceae > OLB17. Next base: position 7,072 of record JAYVER010000282.1, read on the forward strand.
AAAAAGCTGAAGAATTCAGTCCTTTTTCCTGAATTTCCAGTTAAGGTCGAAATTTAGTTCGCGCGGCACGTTACTGGCGACAATAGGTAAATACCCGGATATGTTGACATATAAAGCTATGTACAAATTCGTGGACGATGGCGTTCATGGGGAGGTGTTGGATTTTCCCGGAGCAATTACTTGCGGTCGCGATCTGGACGAAGCTCGATTTCTTTTGGCCGGGGCATTGGTCGATATGGCTGAAATTAATTTGATGGTCGGCGAAAAGCTACCGATTCCGAATCCTAACATTTCTGATCCTGACGCTGATCTCGAGGAACCGATTCATCTGATATTGAATGCTTCGTCGAGATTTACGGTCATCCCTGATGTAGTTTATGAAGCGGCGTGATCTGATTCGACACCTGGAATCGCACGGGTCGTTTGTTTCGCGAAGGCGGGAATCATTCAATTTGGGAGAACTCAAAAACGAAGAAACGAACCGCGATACCTCGTCACAGTGAAATAAACGATTACACGGCATCGAAAATCTGTAACCAACTCGAAGTTCCGACACCTTAAATGCAGCCAAACACTCCAAAGATTCTTATAATCTCGTCCGACACCGGCGGCGGGCATCGATCGGCGGCGCAGACAATTGCCGATGGGCTTGAGAAATTTTGGAAAGGCGAGTCGGCGATGGTGCGCACGATCAAGGCCGTTGAAGAATCACATCGCATTACAAACAAGCTTGTCAACGGCTATAACTGGGTGCTGCAAAATAAGCAGCATTGGATGAAATATCTCTACTGGGCAATCAACAAGATTAGACCGGAAACACGCGAGTTTGTTCACAGGCGCTGCGTCGGATACGTACGTGGACAATTCGATAAATGGTGTCCACATATCGTCGTCAGCGTCCATCCACTTACACAGCATTTCTTTGCCAGGGCATTGAAAGAGCTTAATCTATCACATCAGATTCCACTTGTAACTGTCGTCACTGATCCATGTTACGGGTTCTGGAAAGGCTGGGCATGCGATGACGTGTCACTTTACCTCGTAGCCAATGATGATGCTAAGCGGCAGTTGATTGATTATGGTATCTCACCTGAAAAGATCAAGATCTCGGGCATGCCGGTCGATCCAAAATTTCATGAGGTCAACGAGCTGGACGCTCAAAACGCACGGAGAATTTATGGGCTTGATCCGGACAAGTTCACGGTTTTTGTAAATGCCGGATGGATAGGCGGCGGTAACATTCCTAAGATCTTTAGGGAATTTGTACGCGGCGAGCTTGACGTTCAGGCGATCTTTCTTGCCGGCAAAAACGAGGAGCTTCGGCTCGAAGCGGAGAAGATCGCGAAGACGGCGAAATTCCCGGTCAAGGTCATAGGCTATTCGGATGAGATCGAAAAAATTATGCAGTCCGCAAATGTCATGATCTCGAAATTGGGCGGATTGACGACGTTTGAAGCTTTGGCGTGCCGCCTGCCGATCATCGCCGACGCGACAACCGCTCCGATGCCGCAGGAAGCCGGAACGTCGAGACTAATCGAAACGCGAGGCGCCGGGATTCTGCTTAGACGCTCTATCGATATTGTCCCCACGATCCAAAATCTAATTAATGACAACGGCGACTATTCCCGCATGAAGGCGGCCACAATAGGCATGACGATGCCCAATTCGACTGAATATATAATCCGCGAAATAAACGCCCTTTGGCCAATGGCTCAGGCCGCCGCACCGCCTGGCTCTTAAAAGCTCCCCTCCTTACGAAGTAGGGGTATCCGCGTTTCACGGACGGGGTGGTTCTTTCCTCGCCGTTGAGACAGTGTTCCCAGCGACAAAGATCGAACCACCCCGCCCCTCGGGCTCCCCTCCTTTTCCAAGGAGGGGAGTTTTTGACCCGCTTTGGCAGACGAGCATGGTTCTCTCGGGCCACTGTAGTTCTCATATTTTTCATTTTCACTTTTCACTTTTCACTTAATTTTCATTAACCTTTTCATTTAGCATCTCGTTGACGGAGAAATTAGCTTGAGCCTTTTACTTGAAGGAAAACGTGCGTTTGTGTCCGGCGGAACGCGGGGCATCGGAGCCGCGATCTGCGATATTTTTGCCCGCGAGGGTGCGGATGTCGCGTTTAACTATCATTCCCGCGACGACTTGGCCGAGGAAATAAAGAAAAAGATCGAAGGCCACGGACGCCGTGCGCTCGCGTTTAAGGTTTCCGTCACCGATCGCTACGGCATGAAACACGTCGCCCGCGAGATCAAAGAC
>JAYVER010000283.1:0-3567 GCA_043748725.1 Chloracidobacterium sp.
ATCACCAAAGTCTCAAACAAATAACCCCCAACTTTTCAAAAAAATCGCGATTCCTTCCAAACCGTGAAAAGATTCCGGTTATTCAAAGGACTCTATTAAATGAATAAATTTGTATTTGTTGTCGTTTTAGTTTTCGCCTTTTCGTTAGTTTGCATTTGTTCCGAACCGTCTGTTTGGTCGGTGAATACGCGCGCAGCAGTGCTCAGAGGTGACGCACGCGGCGTTTCGATAGATCAGGATGGAAACATCAGCCTCGCACCAAAGCTGACCGAGGTTTTCAAGACCGGGCAGTCGTACATTTGGTCGAGTGTTGTGGATGGGTCGGGCAACGTCTATCTCGGCACGGGCGGCGACGGCAAGATCTTCAAGGTCGATGCGAGCGGCAAGGGAGTGCTTTTTGTCGATCTCAATGAGATGAATGTTTCGGCTCTTGTCCTAGGCAGATCGGGCGAGGTTTTCGCCGGAACTTCGCCGGACGGCAAAGTTTACAGGATAGATGCGAGCGGCAAGGCGGAGGTTTATTTTGAGCCAAAGGAAAAATACATCTGGTCGCTCGCGGTTTTGGCGGACGGCAGTTTGGCAGTTGGTACGGGTGACGGCGGCAAGATTTACAAGGTTAGTGCCGCTAATGCTAAGCCCGAATCTTCGCTGCTTTTTGACACGAGCGAGACGCATATCATCTCAATGGCGAACGACAAACAGGGAAATCTGTATGCCGGGACGGATTCTAATGGGCTTGTGATGAGGTTTGGGCCGGACGGAAAGCCGTTTGGTTTGCTTGATTCGCCGCTGAGGGAAATTCACGATCTGGCGGTCGGGCCGGACGGCTCGGTTTATGTGCTTGCATTGGGCGAATCGGCGTCCGCCCCAAAACCGGCTGAGGCCGCGGCAACACCGGCGGCGGCACCGGAAAATAAAACGGTGTCGGCCGATAAGCCAAATCCGCTTGTCCCCGAACCGCCGGCCAAAAGCCGCTACGATCTGACCGGTGCTAAATCGGCCGTCTATCGTATTTTGCCAGACGGCAGTACTGATATTATTTGGGCGTCGGCGACTGTCACCGGATTTTCGCTTCTTGCGAATCAGACGGGAAACGGCGTTTTACTTGGCACTTCGGACAAAGGGCGTATTTATAATATTACAAACGAAGGCCGCGACACGCTTGTATTGCAAACCGACGCGAATCAGGTCTCGACGCTACGCGTATCAGGCAACAGCGTGATCGCGACATCGAGCAATCAGGGGTCGCTCTACCGGTTTGGGACGGAAACAGTGGCCGAGGGAACATACGATTCGACAGTTCTGGATGCGAGGGGAAGTGCGACGTGGGGCCGTATCTGGTGGCGGTCGAGCGGCAGTGTTTCGATCCAGACACGCACCGGAAACACTGAGAAACCGGATGAAACCTGGAGCGCGTGGAGCGCGGCACTGACCGACCAAAAAGGCGCGCAAGTCTCCAGCCCAAAGGCAAAATACCTGCAATGGCGCGCTGTGCTAAAAACATCGTCGGCGACACCGACGCTAAATGAGGTAAACGTTGCTTTTATCGCTCGCAACATCGCGCCTGAGGTTTTGTCTATTCAGGTCCTGCCGACAAATGTCGGCCTCGTGGCTAATCCGCCGCAGCAGATCGACCCGAATATCGAGCTTTCCGGCCTTGATCCCGTTACATTTGGCATTCCGAATGTCGCAGTTCCGCCGCGTCGCATCTATCAGCGCGGTGCGACTTCGCTGCAATGGACGGCTGAGGATCGTAACGGCGATAAGATGGTGTATGACGTTTATTACAAAGAGGTTGGCGACGCAAATTTCAAACTGCTGCGCGAAAATCTTAACGATAATTTTATCGCCATCGACGGCCAGACGCTGGCCGACGGGCGGTATATTTTCAAGATCGTCGCCAGAGATTCGCCGTCAAACCCCGCTCCGCTCGCGCTCTCCGGCGAACGGACGACAGAGCCGATTGACATAGACAACACGCCGCCTGTCGTAACCGCTTTCGGCACTCCGCAGATCACCGGCGAAAGGGCGCGCGTTGTATTCGACGCGACGGATGCAGCCAGCTACCTGACACGCGCCGAGTACAGCGTCAACGGCGGTGTCTGGCTGCCTGTTTATGCGGACGACGGCATTTCCGACGGGCCGAAAGAGCGTTACACGATCGATATTCCCATCAAAAATCCGGGTGAATACGCCGTTACGATCCGTGTCTATGACGTGAACGGCAATGCCGGAAATGCTCGCATTGTTGTTAAAAAATAGATCGGTGCTTCACTTGCGCTTCAGGCGCTTCAGCGCTTCATGTGAAGCACTGAAGCGCCTGAAGCATTGAGAGATAATTTATGACATTACGAAATGACTCGGTAGCGGTTATTACTGGAGCAGCATCGGGTATCGGCCGTGCTTTAGCCGTGCGTTTAGCCGAGGAAAAGATCGCCGGTATTGCGGTCGCCGACGTTGATTACGCAGGATTGCAGGAAACCGCGGCGATGGTCACCACGCTCAATGTTGCTGTTACCGCTCATGTCGTCGATGTCGCGAAACTTGATCAGGTTCAGCGATTTGCCGCCGAAGTTATAGAAAAACATGGCCGCGTGACGCATTTGATCAACAACGCAGGCGCCGGCGTTGTCGGGACATTTGAGCATCACTCGATCGAGGATTTTGAATGGCTGATGGGCATCAATTTTTGGGGCGTGGTCTATGGATGCAAGGTCTTTTTGCCTTATCTAAAACAACAGGACCCGGCCCATATTGTCAATGTTTCCAGCGTCTTTGGCTTGATCGGGCCGCCGGAACAAACGGCCTACTCATCTTCGAAATTTGCGGTTCGCGGTTTTACCGAGAGCCTGCGGCACGAACTCGAAGAAACAAATATATCGGTCTCATGCGTCCATCCCGGCGGCATAAAGACAAACATCGTACGAAATTCACGGGTCGGCAAAGATGCACCTGACGAATGGAAACCGCAGGCCGCAAAACTTTTTGACAAGATAGCCAAAACAACCCCGAAAACAGCGGCGGACATTATAGTGAGAGGAATTATTGACAAAAATCCCCGCATCCTGATCGGTAAGGACGCGCGTATGATTAGCATTATTTCATGCCTGTTTCCGCAAAATTATCTTGGAATTTTAGAGAGACTGAACGGACATAAGATGAGCCTGCGGAAGAAATGAGTCAAATCATTCTGATTTGTGTGAGATTAACCGCATCAACATTAGAACCCAATAAAAAACTGTATAGCGGCCCGTCGTCGGTTACCACTAGATAATTACTTCTCCCGGTTTCAAAGATCGCAGAATCAGTCAATCCATAACCCAGGAATGCACCACTGTCTGAAAGATCGATACCGCTCAAATAGTATTCTGTAGAACTTTTTATGAACCCGGACAAGACAGCACGTAACTCAGCACCCTCTCCCAAAAGGTTGCTAATTTCCGTTAATACGTGAGGTGTTGTAACTTTCTCAACAAAAAAATCGATGAACTTCGATATTTTTTCAAAGTCACTTTCTGAGTACTTGGCAGTTCTGGAATGGTTGCGAATCAGCGATACATCGTAAGA
>JAYVER010000284.1:0-9277 GCA_043748725.1 Chloracidobacterium sp.
TCCGCTCGATATGTCGGATACGCCGGATAGATTGATGGAGCGAACCTCACATTTGCTCTCTGCTCTTTCTAATAATGTAGGCATCGTGGTATCGCCGTCTCTGGCGAGTGATCGCCTACAGCATATCGAGTTTGTCAATCTTTCTGACAATCGAATCCTCGTCGTACTCGTTTCGGCGCCGAATATTGTGCATAACAAGATAATTCGGCTCAACGTGACCTTTCGACGGGAGGAACTCGAGCGGACGGCTAATTACCTGAACGCCGAATTTGCCGGAAAGAGTCTGGCCGAGATCCGTGCTGAGATCATGTTATTGATGCACGAGGAAAAGGCCCTTTTTGACAAATTGCTTCAAACGGCCGTTATCCTTTGCTCCGAAAGCATCGAGGGCGAAGGCGACCGGCTGGGCGAAGTTTTCGTGGACGGCACGTCGAATATCCTGACGAAAAGCGATTTTGCCGACCTCGAACGCCTGCGTGAATTGCTCCGCACGATAGGCGAAAAGTCGCGTCTGATGCAGATTCTGACCGAATGCATCGAACGCGACGCCGCGGCCAAAGGTGACGTTCAGGTCATGATCGGCACCGAAAACCGCACGCCGTCGTTTCAAAACTGCACGCTGATATCGGCCCCATACCGCGTCGGCAACAGTTCGGCGGTCGGAACATTAAGCGTACTAGGGCCCACCCGGATGGAATACGCACGGATGATCTCGATCGTCAGTTATGTAGCCCGCACACTTGAAAAAATGATGTCAGTCGACGTCTCAAAAAATTAGGCCAACGCGGTTGATAGCGCCCGCCAACTGCCGACCAATGACAAACAAAGAACAAATACCGAAGCCTGAAGAATCGCTCGAGGACCTCGACATGGACGCAACCTCGTCCGTAGATGATTTCATCAAGGAACTTGAGGCGAAAGAAAAAGATCTGCATATCACCGCCGATATGACGATAGAGATCGCCGACTCCGAGTTCGATGCGGACGATATTCCCGATTTTGTTTTTCAGGATGTCGCACCGTCGTCGCTAAAGCCTGCCGCTGTACCGCCAAACACTCAGTCCGCCGGATCAAAGACACGTATTTACGAGCTTGAAGTGGAGATCGAGAAACTATCGCAGAGAATCGTAAACTTGCGCGGCGAGAGAAACGAGATACAGGAAAAAAGCGATCGCCGGCTAAAGGATTTCGAGAATTACAAATACCGAATGGATCGCGAACGCCGCGGCTCGTTTATCGATCAGATCACAAATCTTGCTTCGCAGATGCTGCCTGTACTCGACAATCTTGACCGAGCGCTCAATTCGGTTGACAACATTGAAACCGAAAAAAGCGCCGAGTTTCAGCAGTTTTACGACGGCATTGGCCTCGTCAACCAACAGGTAAATGAGATATTTACGGGCATGGGCGTCTCGTCGATCGAGACTGTCGGCGAGACATTTGATCCCAATTTTCACGAAGCCGTCGCCGTCGAAGAGGACAGCGACGCGCCGCCGAATACGATCACCGGCGAGATGCTTCGCGGCTATCGGATCGGCAACCGTGTGATCCGGCATTCGATGGTAAAAGTCACCACTGGATCGGCCTCCGCTAAAAAAGGCAAGGCCAACGAACCCTCCGAAAAAGAAGCTGAAACATCGGATGTTCCGATCCCCGAAACTGAAGAACTCTTACTCGATCCAACAGACACTCAAGACCTGGACATTTCCTTCCCGAACGCAGAATAGCCGTTAATCGCGGCTCGATAATACTTAAGGAACTCGAATTATATGGGCAAAGTAATAGGCATCGATCTCGGCACGACAAACTGCTGCGTTTCCGTTTTGGAAGGCGGCACGGTACAGATCATTTCGAATAAAGAAGGCGGCCGCACGACGCCGTCCGTTGTCGGTTTTACCGATAAGGACGAACGTCTCGTCGGCCAGATCGCCAAGCGTCAGGCCGTGACAAACTCGGCGAATACGCTCTACGCTGTCAAGCGGCTGATCGGGCGCAAATTCGATTCGCCCGAGGTTGAAAAGATGTGTGCGAACGTGCCGTTTGAGATCGTCAAGGCTCCGAACGGTGACGCGCATATCCGCGTCCTCGACCGCGTCTACAGCCCGCCGGAGATCTCTGCGATCGTGCTTCAGAGGCTAAAACTAGCCGCCGAAGAGTTTCTTGGCGACAAGATAACCGAGGCGATAATCACAGTTCCGGCATATTTCGATGACATGCAGCGACAGGCAACTCGTGACGCCGGCAAGATCGCCGGTCTCGAGGTCGAACGCATTATCAACGAGCCGACGGCCGCTGCTCTCGCCTACGGTTTTGGCAAAAGCAAGACCGAAAAGATCGCCGTTTACGACCTTGGCGGCGGAACCTTTGATATCTCGATCCTCGAGATAAACGACGGCGTTTTCGAAGTGCTTTCGACCTCCGGTAACACATTTCTGGGCGGCGAAGACTTCGATCACCGTATTATTGACTGGCTCATCGAAGGTTTTCAGACCGAACACAGCATCGACCTGCGCGGCGACCGGCTGGCATTGCAGCGGCTCAAGGAAGCTGCCGAACGAGCAAAATGCGAGCTGTCGAGCGTGACCGAAACAAATATCAGTCTCCCATTCATCGCTGCCGATCCGACCGGTCCGAAACATATCAACGCTACGTTATCCCGCGAAAAATTTGAGGAACTTGTCAAAGATCTGGTCGAAGCATCGGTTGAGCCGTGCCAAAAAGCTCTGTGGGACGCGAAACTTCAGCCGGTCGATATCGACAAGGTAATACTCGTCGGCGGCCAGACGCGCTCACCGATAATTGCACGAACCGTGACCGAAGTTTTTGGCAAAGAACCGTCGGCCGAGATAAACCCTGACGAAGTTGTTGCGATGGGCGCGGCGATTCAGGGCGGCGTTTTGACCGGCGATGTCAAGGACATCGTCCTGCTCGATGTGCTGCCGCTTAGTCTCGGACTCGAAACACGCGGCGGCCTTTACGTTAAACTTATCTCACGAAATTCGACGATTCCGCTCAAAAACACGATGACGTTCACAACTGTCGTCGATAACCAGCAATCGGTTGAGATCCACATTTTGCAGGGCGAACGCGAGATCGCGAGCGCCAACCGCAGCCTCGCCAAATTTGAGCTGGTCGGTATTCCGCCGGCGCCGCGCGGTGTGCCTCAGGTCGATGTGACATTCGAAATCGACGCCAACGGTATCGTCAGCGTCTCGGCCAAGGACAAGATGACCGGTCTCGAACAGGCTGTGCAGATCACGCCTTCGTCGGGTCTCGCGCCGGACGAGATCGAACGCCTCATCATTGAGGCCGAAACCTCAATCGACAGGGACCGCGACGAAAAGGAATTGATCGTCGAAAGAAACCGGCTCGACTCACTGGTCAGAAACGCCCGACGGGCAATGACCGAGGTCGGCAAGTCGTTTGACCTGGAAGAGCAGAAGGCGATCAACGGCGTTCTTACCGAGGCTGAAGAGTCGCTGTCGTCAATGAATGTCGATGAGCTCAAGATCCAGTTTGGCAAAGTAGAAACTGCCGCCAACCGCATCACAGCGACGATGCTGACTATGGTCTAGATTAATGGTCAGTTGTCGGTGGTCAGTCGTCAGTCGTCAGTCGTCAGTCGTCAGTGGAAGAATGATGACTTCGTTTGCGGCAGACACTTGAGAAAATGTGACGGATGTCGCAAAATATAAAAGCGTCAGTTCATTCGATTGGGCTGGCGCTTTTCAAGTTCAAAGTTCAAGGTTTAAGGTTTAAGGTTCAAGGGAAAGACTAACTTTGAACTTAGAACGGTTTTATGGCAAAGAGAGATTATTACGAAATTCTAGGCGTTACGCGAACCTCGACCGAGGTCGAGATTAAGCGTGCGTACCGCAGCTTAGCGGTGCAGCATCACCCGGACAAAAACCCGGACGACCCGCAGGCTGAAGATAAATTTAAAGAAGCGGCGGAGGCTTATTCGGTGCTTTCCGACTCGCAAAAACGTGCTGCCTACGACCGTTTCGGTCATCAGGGCGTTGGGGCCGGAGCCGGTGGATTTGATCCCGGCTTTTCGAATATCGAGGACATCTTCGAAGTGTTCGGTTTCGGCGATATGTTCGGCGGACGAGGGAGCCGGCGCACGACCGTCCAACGCGGCTCTGACCTTAGATACGATCTTGAGATCACACTCGAGTACGCCGCGACCGGCAAAGACGAAAAACTTCGCATTCCGCGTCTCGAAAAATGTGGCGAATGCGATGGTAAGGGCGCCGAAAAGGGAACGCAGCCCGAAACCTGCATCACCTGTGGCGGCAGCGGCCAAACTCGTTACCAACAAGGCTTTTTTAGCGTAATGCGAACGTGTCCGAACTGTAGCGGACAGGGAAAGATCATCAAATCGCCTTGCAATAAGTGTCGTGGTGCCGGACGCGTCGAAAAAGAAAAGATGATCGAGATCAAGATACCGGCCGGCGTTGAGACAGGTTCGCGGCTTCGCGTCACGGGCGAGGGCGAGGCCGGTGTCAACGGCGGGCCGTCCGGTGACCTGTTCATCGTCCTGCACGTTGCGGAACACGAAAGTTTCGAGCGGCAGGGAGCAAATCTCTACTCCGCCGTGCCGGTGACATTTGCCCAAGCCGCGCTCGGTGCCGATATCAAGGTAAAAACGCTCGACGGCGAAGAAGACTTCAAGGTTCCGGCCGGAACCCAAACCGGCACTGTATTTCGTGTCAAAGGAAAGGGAATGCCGAATCTGGCCGCCCGCGGACACGGCGATCTTTTCGTAGCGGTCACGCTCGTGACGCCAAAAACACTCACCAAAGAGCAGCGAAAGCTCCTCGAACAGCTCGCCGAGATCGAAGACGCTGATTTCTCCGACGAATCCTTTATCGACAAGGTCCGTAATATCTTTGGATAGTGCAGAATGCAAAATGCAAAATGCAGAATGGAAACTCATTCATTGTGCATTGTGCATTCTGAATTGTGCACTAGCTAAGCTTCGCTTTCACCGCATCGCTAACCATCTTCCCATCCGCCGATTTCCCGGGGAGGTTTGCAAGAGCCGCTTTCATCACCGCACCCATATCCTTCATTGACGAAGCTCCTGTCTCAGCGACCGCTGCGGCAACGGCAACCTCGATCTCGTCGGCTGTGGCACTCTGTGGCAGATAAACTTCGATGTGGGCGATCTCAGCCGCCTCTTTCGCGGCAAGATCGCTTCGCCCGGCCTTTTCATAATGCTCGATTGAATCACGCCGCTGCTTGACCAGCGATTGGAGGGCTTTTGTGATCTCGTCGTCGCCCAAATCGCCGCCCTTTTCGATCTTGCGGTTCATCAGATTGGCCTTGACCATGCGCAGCGTCGACAGTTTGTCAGCGTCCTTCGCCTTCATCGCCGCCGTCAGATCGGCGATTATTGTGTCCAATAAATTCATGCTTTAATTTTAGAGTCCGATTACGAAAGCCTCAAGTCCGAAACCACATCGCTCTCCTAAGATAACCAGCACTATATGAATGGATCATCTGAATAGAAAATTGCCGGACTAACCTAAATAAAAACATCTATCGTCAAACGAAATCGTTCTGACAGCTTCCGGGCTTGTGCCTTGCTGATCTCGCGTTTACCGTTTAGGACTTGAGACACAACGCCTTGCGAGCCGAATATCTCAACCATATCGATCTGTTTCAATTCATGCTCCCGCATCAATTCACGAACGGCCACTGTCGGGTTGGACGTTTGTCCGACCGGATAAGCCTTTTCTTCAAAATCTTCAACCAGGACTGCCAACAACCGAAGAATCCGCATCTTCCGGTGATAATTCGTGTTCGGCTTTGCTCATTAGACGGTCGATGATTGCCAGGGCCTTCTCATGCTCTTCGTCGGTTTCGATCTTGGTAAACATAACAATGAATTATCCCACAGTAACCGTGTTTCAGTCTATATAACTGATAACTGTTTCGCCGAAACATCGCATGTGAGGTGAAACGAAACAATGAGTAAATGGACAATTGAGAATGGAAAATGGAGAATGAAAATGACATTTTCCATTGTCCGTTTTCAGTTATCCGCTGTTTTATGAAGCTGCGCTGGCGATTTGGCATAATTGCAGGGCTTTTTTTGGTCGTTTTTTCGCTGTATCCGCAGTTTAAGATGATCTATCTTCGCGGGGATCAGTGGAATGGGCATTATGCGTATAACGACATCGATGAGGTGGCGTATGCGGCGTATTTGAAGGCTCTGATCGACGGGCGGCCGCGTAAGAACGACCCTTATACCGGACGTGACGATTCGGCGGTAACGCCGCAGCCCGAATCGCTTTTTTCTATACAATTTGCCGGGCCATATACGATCGCGATACCGGCACGTTTGTTTGGGATACCGGCTTCGTGGGCGATGACGATATCGGGTGCGGTGGCGGCGTTTTTGACGGCGCTCGCGATATTTTGGCTGATGGGGATGATCACCGGTGATTCGCTGTATGCGATGGCCGATAGTCTGATCGTGCTGGCCGGAGGTGCGCTCTTTGCCGGCGAAGGCGCGATCGGCGAGATCCTCGGAACAAGTTATTCGTACCCTTATTTTCCGGGCTTTCGGCGGTACATACCCGCGATGGCATTCCCGGCGTTTTTTGCATTGGTTGCGCTTGTTTGGAAGATTGTTAACCGCGAACCACGCGAAACAGACGAAATAAATCCGCAATCCGCAATCCGCAATCCGCAATCGTTTCTCCTCATCTGCCTTTCTGTTTTGGCCTTCGGCTACACGGTCTTTTCGTATTTTTATGTCTGGACAACGGCGGCTGCATGGCTCGGGTGCGTTGGCATTTTGTGGCTGATAGTGCGGCCTGAAGGCGTTTGGAATGACATGAAGAAGCTGGCGGCTCTTGGTGTCGGCTGCGCCGCGATCCTGCTGCCGTATTTCTATTTACTTTCAAAACGCTCTCACACAATGGACGACGTCCAGATGCTTGTCCACACACACTCGCCCGACCTGACTCGAACACCCGAATTGATCTGCTTTGTGGTTTTATTCGTGATCGCGGTAGGAACAGCACTTAAAGTGTTCTTCCTAAAGGATCGGGGGACTCTCTTCGCGATCTCGCTGGCGCTCGCTCCTATAGTCGTTTTCAACCAGCAGGTTGTCACCGGCCAATCGCTGCAGCCGATACACTATCAGGTTTTTATCGGCAATTATGTTGCGGGTTTGGCCGTTGTTGTGACATTCGCTCTGCTGTGGCGGCGGATCGAGGGACGAGAAAAGCTTGCCTGGAGGCTCGTTATAGCGGGATTTGCGGTGATCGCGATCGCGTGGGGATTTGTCGAATGCCACTACACAGTTCGCGTACTCGACGAGGTCAACGTCATTCGCGATGAAGCTCTGCCAGCCGCACGGCGTCTCGCCGAGCTCGCAAAAACCTCGCCTGACCCGCACAAACAGGTCGTGCTTCATCTGGGCATTGCCGAGGCCGACGATCTGCCTACTATCTCACCGCAGGCGGTGCTTTGGGCGAGGCACCAGCATGTTTTTGCCGGTGTGACGCTGCAGGAAAATAAGGAACGATATTATCAGCAGCTTTATTACGAAGGCATTTCGGGACGGCAGATCGCCGACGGAATGAAGAGCGGCAATGATTTTGTCTCGATGATCGCGCTTTTTGGCTGGGGGCGGCACACCGATCGTTTGGTTGCCGATTACAAGCCGCTGACATTCATCGAGATCGACGCCGAGGCCGCGAGATTTGATGAATACGTTAAAACTTTTGACACAGCAAAACCGGGAGCAGTTCGCCTCGATTATCTGATCGCCCAAACGGAACCTACTCCATTCCTCGATAATATCGACAAATGGTACGTGCGCGACGCGGGCGAAACCTACGGTAAATACACTCTTTACAAGCTGAAAACCCGATAATCCGGCGCAAAAAAAGACCGTCATTACGACGGTCAAAATTTAGTATTACTATTAAACATTAAAGCTAATTAAGCGGCCAAAAGGTCGTTCGAAGTCTCGGCAAAGACACGTCTGCCGTTCAAAGCGTCGTCGATGATCTCGCGAACGGCCGATGCATCCGGGTTGACGTCCATCCGGGCACAGGCCCGCAGATGTCTGATTATGCCCTCTGCCGCGATCTCGACGGCATCGCCCGCCAATTTCGAAAAACGGCGTGCCTGTATATGGTCGATCTGCAGGACTCTATCCTGCAATGTCATTGGTCTAGCTGCTGCCACGATTATTCTCCTTATGTTTCAAATTTCTCCTTTTCGGGATAAAATCGTTTTACCGTTGGCGGGCAAAACATGTCGGGAAAGGCACGAAACAAAATGCAGTTCCCGCAATCAAGTTAAAATCTCCAGCGATCTAGCTACTGAAAAAATAAATTTACTCCTTCGCAATCAACTGTAACCAAATATTAACATAAAGAAATCTCATTTGTCACTACTTTTTTTTCGAGGTTGTGATTTTTTTCTCAAAATGCAGGAAAGCGCAAGAAAGACCGGCAAACCACAAGATTTGCCGGTCAAACAAAAAACACTCACACTATACGGTATTTTTAGGAAACCGCATCTTTCATCGCTTTTCCGAGACGGAACTTAACCGTCGTCTTCTGCGGAATCTTGATGACGGCGCCGGTCGCGGGGTTGCGTCCGTCACGCGCTTTGCGTGTTGCTTTGACCAATTTGCCGAAGCCGGGAAGGGTGAATTCACCGTTCTTTTTCACTTCGCTGGTAGCGAGAGCGGCAAGAGCGTCAAACATTGTTTTGACATCTGTTTTTTTGCAGCCGCATGTGTCCGACATGTTGCTGATGATTTCCGTTTGTGTCATACGAGCCATAGTTAATTAACCTCCAGTTTGGTTGTGATATAAAAACTTCTTTCGGGAACAAGTTTTGCCTTCAAAAAAACATTCCGGCAAATTAGGGGAAAATAACCAATCATAAAAAGCCTGATTGGTCGGGGCGGCAAGATTCGAACTTGCGGCCTCACGGTCCCAAACCGTGCGCACTACCAGGCTGTGCTACGCCCCGTCTGATTCGCTTAAAGAAACGATTCCAAGTGTCGAATTCTAAGCCCGAAAAACCTTAAGGTCAAGTCAAACCGCGATAAAATCGCGTAAAAACGGGATTATTTGCTCAAAAGCACGGGCACGGTGGCTTATTTTGCGCTTAATTTCGCCGGATAGCTCTCCAAACGTCAGATCAAACCTGTTGGGAATGAACAACGGATCGTACCCAAAGCCAAGCTGCCCACGCGGAGCGGCCGCGATTTTGCCCGGACAAATCCCTTCGGTTGTGT
>JAYVER010000285.1:0-3540 GCA_043748725.1 Chloracidobacterium sp.
CTGAAAAATATCCAGAACGAAAAGGACGATTTTCTTCGCACAATGATGTGGGGCTCGCTCTGGGACAGCGTCCGCGAAGCCGAGCTCGATCCGAAGGATTATGTGGAACTTGTCATCAAAAATATTGCGAGCGAAAAAGACGAGGGCACGATCCAGACACTCCTGAGCCGGGTTTCGACCGCGATGCGATATTACATGTCAGAACCTTTAGCATTCGCTGCCGAATCGATCATCGATAGAAATCCAACGATGATTGGAGGGCCGTTCAAGCGACGCACTCCGAGGCAAGATGCCAAACCGCCCGCCAACACAGGTGGCCTTGACCTGGAGGAACGGCTCGAAGCCGTTTTGCTCGACCGCATGCAGCACGCCGCGACACCCGGACAGCGGATCACTTTTTATCGGGCGTTCCTAAGCACAGCCTCGACGGAGAAAGCCCGAACGGTACTAAAGCAGCTTCTCAGCCGGTCAGTACCGGGAACAGTAGTGACCGGGGCAGTTGATCGTAAGGCCCCGGACTGGATGGGTGATAACGGCAAAAAAGCCCCCGTCGCTAACGCTCTGGGTACTGACACCCGTGCCCAACTTCCTTTGCGTGCCAAGGACAAATTCGACATTGTCACACGTCTCGCAATCCTCGGCGACCCGGATGCACAAAAGCTGCTCGCGGTCCTCGAAAAAACCGAAACCGGCGACGACGCCAAACGTTATGCCTACGCCGCACATGCGGGATTTGCGACCGCCGAAAACAAAGCCAAATACTGGAACGATTTTCTGACCAACAAAGACATCTCCGAAAGCTGGATCGAGGCCGCGATGGTGCCGTTCAACTCAATACGGCACACGGCACTGACGGAGCAGTATCTGGAACGAGCGCTCGCCGAGCTACCCAACCTAAAACGCTCGCGCAAGATATTCTTCGTAAACGGCTGGCTAGGAGCGTTCATCGGCGGCCAGCGTGATGAAAAGGCCTTCGCAATTGTCAACAAATTCCTAGCCGACAATCCAAACCTTGACAACGACCTAAGGCTTAAAATACTCGAAAACGTCGACCTCATCGAACGCGCCATCAAGATCAGAGCAAAATACGGGAAGAATTAACCGCAGAGACGCGGAGACGCAGAGATTCTGAGGCGGGATATACGGAACCGGCACGATCGAATTACGGCACCGCTTATTGGCATTCCGAATTTCTTGTTTCTCTTCTCTGCGTCTCTGCGGTAAAAGCCGCGATTTAATCTTGACAAAAAAATAATGATTTGAGATTATTTATATTACGGTAATACCCAAAACTATTGTTGAGAGTGGTTTATGAAAATTTCGGCGCAAGAGGAATATGGATTACGGTGCCTGGTTCAGTTGGCGACTTTGCCTAAGGGCGAAAGCCTGACATTGCCACAGATCGCGGAGCGTGAGGGCATCTCGACGGCAAATGCCGGCAAGCTGATGTGGCTGCTCAATAAGGCCGGTTTCGTGCATTCGACTCGAGGCACTAAGGGCGGATATTTACTTGCACGACCGGCGAGTGAGATCCATCTCAACGAGATCATTAAGGTGCTTGATGCCGATGTTGTCGATAAGCATTGCGGAAGTTATACGGGTGTGCTCGATTCGTGTGTACACAACGGAGATTGCGGCATTCGTCCGGTCATCATCGGTTTGCATGAAATAGTCGAAAACGCCCTGACGCGGATCACGCTGGCACAGCTAGTCGGTACCGAGAGCGTCGTCGATGCGATGTTTCACAAGATACAGGGAATTCACCGGACGATAGAGCCGGTTGCCAGTAGGCAGTAGGCGGTCGGGGAAAACGACTTTGGACTTTGGACATTAGACTTAGGAGTAACATGAGCACAGCAGCAGAATTACTTACAAATCGGAAATATAAATACGGCTTTGTCACGGATATTGAGACCGAGACTATCGCTAAGGGACTGTCAGAAGACACGGTTCGCCTTATTTCGTCTAAGAAAAACGAGCCTGAATGGATGCTCGAATTTCGACTCAAGGCTTACCGGCAGTGGCTGAAAATGACGCAGCCGGACAACTGGGCAAATTTCGATTATCCGAATATCGATTTTCAAAACATTTCGTACTATTCGGCGCCGAAAGAGAAGGCGAAAAAAGCGAGTCTGGACGAGGTAGATCCTGAGCTGATCAAGACATTTGAGAAACTCGGCATTCCGATCACGGAGCAAAAAATGCTCGCTAATGTGGCTGTTGACGCGGTTTTCGATTCGGTTTCGGTGGCAACAACCTACAAGAAAAAGTTGCTTGAGGCAGGCGTCATATTTTGCTCATTCACCGAGGCTGTCGAGCTTTATCCCGACAAGATCAAAAAATATCTCGGCTCGGTCGTGCCGGTTAATGACAACTATTATGCCGCTCTCAACTCCGCTGTATTTTCCGACGGCTCGTTCGTGTTTATCCCGAAAGGCGTTCGCTGTCCGATGGAATTGTCCACCTATTTTCGCATCAACACCCAGGAAGCGGGCCAATTTGAACGCACGCTGATCGTCGCCGAGGAGGGCGGATACGTCGCGTATAACGAAGGCTGCACGGCACCGCAATTTGACACCAATCAGCTTCACGCGGCGGTCGTTGAGCTTGTTGCGCTTGATGACGCTGAGATCAAATATTCGACGGTGCAGAACTGGTACGCCGGAGACGAGACCGGGAAAGGCGGCATTTATAATTTTGTTACAAAACGCGGAGCGTGTCGCGGTGTCAACTCAAAAATCTCATGGACGCAGGTCGAGACCGGCTCGGCGATCACATGGAAATATCCGAGCGTGATATTGCAGGGCGACAACTCGATCGGCGAATTTTACTCCGTCGCGCTGACCAACAACGCTCAGATCGCCGACACTGGCACCAAGATGATCCATCTTGGCAAAAACACAAAATCGACGATCATCTCAAAAGGCATCTCGGCTGGTAAATCGAACAACTCGTATCGCGGCCTGGTCAAAATAATGCCGCGTGCGACAGGTGCGCGTAACTACACGCAGTGCGATTCGATGCTTATCGGCGGCAAGTCTGAGGCAAACACCTTTCCGTACATCGAGGTGATGAACAACACCGCCCGTGTCGAGCACGAAGCGACCACCTCGAAGATCAGCGAAGATCAGCTTTTCTACCTACAGCAGCGAGGCATCGCCCAGGAAGATGCCGTCTCGCTAATAATCAACGGCTTTTGCAAAGAGGTTTTCCGCGAACTCCCAATGGAGTATGCGGTCGAGGCGACAAAATTGCTTGGATTAAAACTTGAAGGAAGTGTGGGATGATTTGTCAGAACCGGGAGCGGTAGCGACTGGGTTCTTATATTTATTTATAGCTTATAGCTGCGGGAAGAAAGAAGAACGCGCTCCATACCGGTCGCGTTTCCGCCTTTTTTGATCGCATGGACTGGGAAATTATGCGGAGCAGTGACAGATAATTGAAGAAACTTTTGTTAATTATTTTTGCGGCCGGGTTTTTTGCTTCATTCGGATATTCGCAAACCACTCCGATACGGTACGAGACCGATTTTCAGTTATG
>JAYVER010000286.1:0-3540 GCA_043748725.1 Chloracidobacterium sp.
GACAGAGCATTCCATCGGGCATGGCTAACCCAACTTACATCGGGTGAACGCAAAGCACCGTTTGCGAGTGTAAACCCCGTGGATGAATCATAGACTCTGCCGGTCCTGTTCTTTCTCGCCCAGACGGTGACCAAAAACAATAAATCCATATTCGTTGCTCCGGTTTCAGTATGTGTCGGGGCCATAATTGTAATCTCTCCATTACTTTCACGTTCAATTCGAGCATCCGGATTTCGGCGGCAAAAATTGAGAAATTCTTCGTCGGAAAATGTCCGAATTCCACCTAAATCCACCTCCATTCCCGGATAACCCCAAACTTGAAGCTTTTGTCCTGGCGTAGCTGTTGTCGTAATCATAAATCCCTCGTCCTACATTTTAGCATGATTGATAAATACCGCACCGCCGAATGTTATTAGCAGGATCACACTTACAAAGGCATTGGTCGTAAAAAATGCGGCATTCATGCGTGAAAGATCGTCGGCCTTAATCAGCGTATGCTGATATAGGAGAAGCAGGCCGACGGCGATTACGCCGACTAATGGCAGCCAGCCGAGGCCGGTTGCCAAATAAAGCAATATCAGCACGATAAAAGCCTGAGCGTGAAAGAGACGCGCGATCCACAAGGCGTTTTTGATACCGAATCTCGCGGGAATCGAGCGCAGACCAGCCTTTCTATCAAATTCAAAATCCTGACATGCGTAAAGAACGTCAAACCCGGCCGTCCATATAAGCACGAGCAGCGACAACAGCAGCGGTACCTCATCGACGATGTTTCCGCGAACGGCGATCCACGCCGCCGATGGTGAGATCGCAAGCGCCAGCCCCAAAAAAATATGTGAGAAAGCGGTAAATCGCTTGGCGTATGAGTAGCCAAGAACGAAAATAAGAGCGACGGGCGACAACGCGAATGTCAGCCAGTTGAGCGAATATGAGGCCAGTAGAAATAAACCGATCGAGACATAGAGAAACAGCCAGGCGAAACCAACGGAAAGTTTGCCGCTGGGTAATTCGCGGTTCGCGGTTCGCGGATTTTTTGCATCAATGTCGCGGTCAACGATGCGGTTAAACGTCATCGCGGCCGAACGTGCTCCGACCATCGCGACCGTGATCCAGAGCATTTGCCGCCAAGTCGGGAAACCATTTGCTGCAAGGATCGCACCTAGAAACGCGAAAGGCAGCGCGAACAGCGTATGCTCAAACTTGATCATTGCGAGCGTGGTTTTTAATTTTTGCCAGATGGATGTCATGCAGAAACGAAAATTCTAGCACAGTGCCGCGTATTTCGAGGGTTTAGGGTAAAATCAACCGATGCCAAGCGGTAAGACACACGACGCGATAACTTTCATGCTCGCCGTTCCGGCGTTTGCGGCAACTTATTCCGCAACGCGAAGTGTGCTGGCGTCCGCGATCGTATTTACAGCATTTGTCTTTGGCGGATTAATGTTCGGCCCCGATCTTGACACGGTTTCGCGGCAATATTCGCGATGGTTTATCTTTAGGTTTCTGTGGTATCCATACCGGATGTTTTTTAAGCACAGGTCGCGGTTTTCGCACGGCCTTATTTTCGGCGCTCTGATCCGGGTGATTTATTTTATGGGAATATTGACGCTTGTGGTGTTTATAGCGGCGTATTGTTATGCCGTATACTCAGGCGGGAAACTGCCGGGTTTGACAGATATTACGCTCGTTTGGCAGCCGGTGGGAAATTTTGTCCGGGCAAATTTCGGCGAGCATTTCCTTATTTTTTCCTTTGTCGGCCTATGGCTCGGCGCCGCGAGCCACACGTTTACCGACATGGCCGGTTCGTATGTCAAAACCGGACGGCTCGCCAAATTTCTTTAATTTCTGTTTCCGGTTCGGGCCGCGTGCAGCCGCATCGCCTGGCGGCGAACGGCGTCGGAAACATTGCGATTTTTCATCAATACGGCCAGATCGCGGAGTTGCAGCCGGCTCATGATGGTTATCGCGTTTGCAATTGGGGTACGCGGGTTTTTGGCAAGGCTGTGCATTATCTTGTAGCTGCGTGCCCATTGTCGGTTTGAAGCGATCTGCCGCAGAATATCCTCTGAGATCGAGCGCATCGAGGAGATCGTTGCAATCTCCTGCTCGCTGATCCGCGGGTTATTGACGACGGAGCTCGATACGAGCCGGTTGGGGTCGCGGATCAAAATATTGCGGGCCTCGCGGTCGCCTTTCATGCCGAGCTTGACGCGATCTTTGACGCCCATGTGCATGATGCGATTGAGCATCGAGACGCGTTCACCGGGAACTTCTCCCTCTTCAGATTGGAGCTCGCCGAGTATTTTGTTGAAGATCGCTTTTCGCTGTTCGTCCGTTTCCTCATATATTTCCTCGATAAACTCGAGGCCGAGCCACGAATCGTCTGTTTCACGATCGGGAACTTCGATGTGTTCGGCGAGAAATATAGCGTCCTCGATGCTCATTCCCGAACCGCCGAGGTCGGCGGCAAACTCCGCCTGTTCGAGAAACTCAGCCGCCGCTTCGTTGCCGCGGGCCCGCATCTCGTTGGCGATCTGTTGGGCGCCGCGTTCTTTTTCGAAAAATTCGCGTTTTATTTCGGACGCCCGCCGTTCTGCCTCGGGCGTTCGTGACGAATTGCCGATGATCGCGTCGATGATCGCCGGATTTTGGATCAGCAGCTGCTGGTTGAACGAGATCAGTTCGAGCAGCGAGCCGTTTTGCGTTTTTGCCGCAAACGCGGCGATGGCTGCAGGTGGTGTTCTTGTGTTTGTGAGGATCGTTTCCTGGATCGCCGCCGGCAGGTCGTCACGCCCGGCGAAGTAAGCCAGAACGCTCGGTGCGACCTCGGCCGAGCGGATCGTCTCTTCAAGGGTGTCAACATTCTGCGCGACCAGAGTCGCCCGCGCATTTTCCTTGAGCTCGGCGTCGCCGCCGTCGAAAAAGTTGACCAGGATCTCAAGCAGATCGGTCTGCGGCAACGGTAAAATGCCGCGCGACGCAGCGACCTGCGCGGGACGCGGTGCCGTGCCCTCAACAACAGCTTTGACCACAGGATTGGTCGATGTGATCTCGGAACTCATACAAACGCGCGGAGAAATCGGTTTATTAGCAGTATAATACTCGGAGAAACTCAGACGAACTCTGAGCGGCTCAATTCTAGCATAAATGAATATAATCTTGAGTATTGAGTCAGTTTGAAATATATGTTGTTATCTAGCAAGTTTGTACTCTGCGAACTCAGCGTCCGACTCAGCGGCCTCTGCGTTGAGATCATTTTATCGCAGAGAACGCTGAGATTTTACGCAGAGATCGCAGAGTTTATTTCAAACGACATCAGATAGTGAGCGGAGTAAATTGACTTTCAAGCGAAACTGACCCACTACTTAATCTTGACTAACCGCGCCGCTTAACATAATTTAGAACTTAGGCAGCTATTTGCTTTGCACACTTCATTCGCTCCACATTTCGCTATTTATTCTTGACCAGACACACCATGATCAAAGACGAACTACAGAAACTAATTTCAAATGCACAGACGCGCGTCGGCGTCATCGGTCT
>JAYVER010000287.1:0-9192 GCA_043748725.1 Chloracidobacterium sp.
TTTTGACGAGAATCTCGCCATCTGCGGCGATCTTGACTTCGCACATCGGCATCGGCTTGCCGACTGTGCCAAATTTATGCTCGTCGACCGTGTTGAAAGCCACGCAGATATTTTCGGTTAGCCCGTATGCCTGCAAGATCGGCAGATCGTGATGTGCGAAAAAATCGGCGATCTCCAATGGCAGGGGAGCACCGCCGGAGGTTAGCAGGCGGACGCTGCCGCCGAATGCATCTTTTAAAGTTTGTGCATCAATATTGCCCGCTCCATTTTCGCTGACTACCTTGGCGTGGATCTTCTCAAAAAATCGTGGCAGGGAAGCAAACACGGTCGGCTTTACATCCACCATGTCTTCGTAGAGTTTGCTGAGATCGTCAACGAAATAGGCCGTCGCACCGTTATACAGACGGTTATATATGCCCGATATACGCTCGGCGACATGACAGCCGGGAAGATATGAGAGGGAAATATCCGTATCAAAGATCGGTACCGAGAGCCGGAGCGATTCGACGCTGTTTAGAATATATTTGTGCGAGAGCATCGCCCCTTTGGGTTGGCCGGTTGTGCCGGATGTATAGACCATGATCGCGATGTCGTCGGGTTTGGCAGAGTATCCGGCATCGTCGACAAGCGGCAGAAACCTATTGCGGTTAGATCGACCCAATTCTAAAAAAGCCTTAAAACTGCCGTTCTCTATACAGAGAATTTCGTTGACCTTGGGAAACCCGGTGGCGACCTTGTTTAACTGAACCTCGGTATCAACGATCACGAATTCAGCGTCAGAATGATCGATAATATATGCACATTGCTCGGCAGAACTCGTCGGATAGATCCCGACACCAACGCCGCCCGCAGCGATGGCCCCAATGTCGCAGATCGTCCATTCGGGCACGTTTCCGGCGAGGATCGCAATGCTTGCACCTTTTGTAAGGCCTTTTGTGAGCAAAGCGCAGGCGAAATCAAGCACCTTCTCCTCAACTTTATTCCAGGATTGAGATTGCCAGTCGTTTCCGGCTCTGGTAAAAAATATCGGATCGTCGCCGTATTTGTCGCATTGCGAGCGGAAAAGACTGTAAATATTAGGGTATTGCATCGAGAAAATCCGTGTTTGGAGTTCCTGCTTTAGCAGGCCCCTACGCGGTGGACAAGCCAACTAAAGTTGGAACTCCAAACTAATACTTCATCGCTATACACGCCATATTCAAACCGCCGCCGGACGCGCAGAGGACAACAACGTCGCCGCGCTTGATCTTGCCCTCGGCGAGAGCGTCGTGAAAAACCATCGGGATGCAGGCTGATCCGGTGTAGCCCCATTTGTGCATGATCGTGTGTGTTTTATGCTCGGAGATCTGCATTTCGGCCATGACGATCTTAATCGTCGAAATATTGACCTGCGTCCAGAGAAACATATCAACGTCGTCGAGCGTCATATTTGCTTTGGCAAGTACGTCGTTAACGATCTTTGGCCAGCCGTTTATATTGACCTCGGGCGGATATTTTTTTGCAAACCGCAATTTGTTGGTATGGTTTTCGTCCAATACGGCGTGCGTGATAGGCGTTTTAGTACCGCCCGCAAAAATGCCCATAAAATCGTGATAACTGCCGTCGGCGACCAGCTTTGACGACAGGAAATGCTGTTCGTTATCGACTGCCTGCAAAACCATCGCACCTGCTCCGTCGGCAAAAAGCGTCGAGGTTTTTTTATCCTTCCAATCGACAAACTTGCTCATTGCATAGCAGCCGATGACCAGCACATGCTTGTAGCTCGTATCCGCGATCACATATTTAAATGCGGCGTCGAGCGTCGTGACAAATCCCGCACAAGCGGCATTGATGTCGTATGTCCCGGCGTTCATCGCTCCGATTCGGTGTTGAACAACGACAGAGGTGGCCGGCGAAAGATATTCCGGCGTGTCGGTTGCTAGCAAGATCAGATTGATATCCCTGGGCGAAATTCCGGCGTCTGCGAGTGCTTTTTCCGCCGCAAAAGTCGCGAGATCTGCGGTGCTTTCATCGTCAGCCGCTATATGCCGCTCTTTTATGCCAACAATATTAGTGACAAATTCGTCAATATCCTCGCCGAGATTGCGGCTAAGGTCGGCGTTGGTCAGCACTTTTTCCGGAACGTAGATACCCGTTCCGATTATCCTGGCGTCTCTCATTTGTCGTTATTCAAAAATTCGGTGACGATCGCATTAAACCGTTCCGGCTGCTCGACGAAGAACATATGACTGCCGCCAACTATAATTTCAAGCGTAGTCTTCGGCATCGCTTCGGCGAGATTTATCGAATTCTGCATCGGAACTACGGTATCACGGTCGCCTGCCAGCACGAGCGTTTCAGATTTGATCTCAGCGATGTGAGGTGAAATATCGAACATTGTTGCCGATGCCAACTGATTCAAATAAACATTTTCAGGAACATTATTTTGTTCTCGTAGCCGACAAAAATCATCGACTATATTGGACGACCCAATCACAAAATCCGGAGAAAAAGCCATCGTCAAATACTGTCTGATCCGTTCTTTCGAATTCAAGCCCTTTGTCGATGCAAACGCCGTCAAAATTTCCATCGAAGGCGGCACGTGGCCGGGACCACCGTAGCTCGTACACGCGAGAACAATTTTGTTCACTCTTTCCGGGTATCTTAACGCAAATTCCAGCGTGACGAATCCGCCGAACGATGTGCCAAGGATATTGGCTCTCTCGATGTGGAGTTTGTCGAGCATCGCCGCCACGTCATCAGCTATACACTCGATCGAATTTGGAGCGGCGGCATTAATTTGCAACAACCCGATCCCGCGAGGATCGAAAGCGATCACACGGAAATGCTTCGAAAATTCGTCGAATTGGTATTTCCAACTCCATATGCCCGAGGCGAAGCCGGGAATCAGCACGAGCGGTTCGCCCGATCCGGCGGTTTCGTAATGGATCGAGGCTCCGGCTGCATCAATTATTGGCATTGTGTAAATTATTGTGAAATAGAGACTTTAGAGAACAAAAGGCAGCAAGCCACAAGTCTTGCTGCCTTTTGCACACATTAGAAGCTCAACTTAAACGCCAATTGAATCACTCGCGGCCCCGTGCTTGCACGATCTATCTTGCCAAAGTTCGCGAGGATCAGGTTGTTGTTCGGGTTAGCATAATTGACCCAGTTGAACGCGTTGAAGAACTCCGTCCTGAATTCGCCCCTTATACCCTCAGTGATCGGGATGAGCTTGATGAACGATATGTCGACATTCTTCTGACCCGGACCGGTCAGAAAGTTTCGCTGAGCGTTGCCGAAGGGAGCGTTCGGATCAAAATTTGCATTGGTCACGGCTCCGACACCGCTGCCGCACGTTGCCGTCGGGCACGAAACGACGAAAGCACCTGTATTGAAATAGCCTCCCACGCGGCTGCTCATGCTGCCCGTCGTGTAGAAGCTTCCCGAGAAACTGCGGTTCAGATTGGCCCGCTGCACGGTCTGAGTTCCGTTTTCGGAAACGATCGAGAATGGCAGGCCGGATTGGAATACAACGATCGTCGCTATCTGCCAATTGTTGAGTACCCCGGAGGCAAAACCGTTGCCGTAATGGTGCTTTGGCAAAGCATAAACGCCACTGAGAACAAACCGGTTCTCACGGTTGAAATCCGAGCGTCCGTAGTTCGACCGCAAATTGACCTGGTCACCCGAGACATTTTGCAGCTCATTTACTCCGGTTCCGGAGTAGAAGTCATAAGACTTACCAAAAGTGTAGGCCGCCAGGAATTGAAGCCCGCTCGAGAATCGCTTGCTCAGGCTCACTTGCAGCGAATCGTATTTCGATTCGCCTGTGGTCTGAACCTGCTGCACTCCGCCGGTGGCGTTCTTGTTGGCCGATATCGCCGTGGTCCGGAATCGGGTCGTAAACGAATTCGTTCCGGCGTTATAGATCGGCTGATTCAGCGTGACCAGCTGCAGTAACGAACGTCCGCGGTTGCCGACGTAGCCGGCTTCGAGGACGTAATGATGTCCGATCTCCCACTGTACACCGGCGTTAAATTGATGAACAAATGGTGTTTTAAGGTTCGGATCTACAAACACCCCGGCGATGGGAACCCCGACCAGCGAATTTGCAATGCCGGAAATAGGCGATGGTATGGTCGCAGCCACCGGGAAGCTCGATGGCAATGGAATGTTGACGAATGGATTCGCAAATGTCTGCCCAAAACCCGGCAGCCCCACGCCGAGGGCGAAGTACGGAAAATTAAAGAGCTGCGTATTCGCAAACCGGGTCGAGAATCGATCGTAGTACAGTCCATAACCGCCTCGGACAACGACGCCGTGGCTCTGACTCACCTGATATGCAAATCCGATCCTCGGCGCAAAATTATTCTTGTCGGTTGGAACCAGGGTCTTAGCGACGAACGGTACTCCGGCAAGCTGACCGCCGGCTGCCTGAACAAATCCATTCGGCGGCTGCGCAGGCGTTGCGGTCGTACCTACGACAGCCGAGTCTGGCAGGAAGTTGACGAGTCGTCCCTTCTCTTCGGTCGGCAGGCCGTAATAATCGTACCGGAGGCCCAAATTTAGTGTCAGCCGATCCGTGACCTTCCAGTCGTCCTGTACCCAGAAATTGGTGTCTTTGACATGGTACGCCCGGTCGAAGACGCCTGACCCGATCAGGCTGATCGTCGTAAAGACGCCGCCACCCTGAAGAAAGGTCGCAAAGTTCGGAAACTGGATCTGTCCCCTCGAAAACGCGTTGAAATAGAACTTTATGCTCGAGGCGCGATACTCACCGCCAAACCGAAGGCGATGATTCCCCACGGTCCACGATAGAGTGTCCCCAAAAGTATGAGCGCTGATCCTCGATGACTGATCAGCCAGTGCAGAACCGCCAAAGAAGAACTGTGCATCCGCGCCAAGGACTCTGATTGTCGGAGCTCCGGGATAAAGACTTGCGAGCGGGCTCGATATTCCGAGCGATGCCGCCGAGAAAGGCTCCTGCGGCACGCTGGTCACCCGCAAGCGATTAAAACCGTAACGTACCTGGTTCACCAGCTTTGGAGAGATCACATAGGTATCTGTCAGCGAGTACAGGCGTTGCTGGATCTTTAGGTTGCCGCCAAAGCCGATCAGCTGGCGCTCGCCGTTGCCGAGTCCGGCAAAATTGTAGTTCGCCTGAAATGTGGGATTATCCGCGACAAAGAATTTTGCTGCCAGATTGTGATGGTTGCTGAAGATAAAATCGCCGTTTGCGTTGAACTGGTTCTCCCTGAAGGTCGAAGCTCCCGACTGCGGCACGGTCACGGCACCAAATGGCGTCAACGTCGAAGCCAGGCCGGACGAGGGGATTGCGAATTGGCCGTTCGGAAGCTTTGCGTTGAGGATGTTTACCGAGACCGGGTTGATGTTTGCGACCGGAATTCCGAAGGTAGCAGCAAGACCCGCGGCCGTCCGGTTATCGTCGTGAAGTCCGGCGGGAACGATCGGCGATGTCAAACTATTGGTAAGAGAGACGCCATTGCGTTCACGAGTACCTTGATACGATCCAAAAAAGAAGACGCGATCGGGTACAACGCGTCCGCCGAGCGTGGCGCCAAACTGATTGCGCGTTGCTACCGGCTTTGCGAGGCCGCGGGCCTTGATAAACGGGTCATTCGCATTGAACCTGCGATTACGCAGGAACTCATACACGTCGCCATGAAAATCGTTGCCGCCGCTGCGAGTGATCGCTTCGATGCTGCCGCCAGCGTTGCGCCCGTAGGAGGCGTCGTAGAGCGAGGTCTGCACGATGAATTCCTGGAGGCTGTCGGTCGCGGGGACCGCGATGTTCGGGGTTGAATTGGTCCCGACCGAGTTGGCGTCAATGCCGTTGATCTTGACGTTGTTGCTTGTAGTGCGCTGGCCGTTAACGCTGATCGTCGCGTCGCCGCGGCCCAGATCGGTGCTGTTCGTTACCGAAGCTTGCGCCCCCGGCGACAAGGCGAGCAGTTGTTGAAAGTTTCTCGAAGGCAGAGGAAGCTGACGTATCGTATCGCCCGTTATGGTACGTCCGTTTTGCGATGTTTCGACTTGGATAGATGGAGCTCCGACATCGACCTGGATCGCGTCAACACCCGATAACGAAAGCTGTCCGTTAACTGAGGTAACCTGGGCAATGTTCACCTCGGCTAAAGCCGAATATTTTGCAAAGCCCGACATCGTTATTTCGACACGATATCTGCCCGCCGGCAAAAGCTGCACAGAGTAAACTCCCTCGCCGTTCGTGGTAGTTTCGCGTGTGAAATTAGTATCAAGGCTGGTAACCTTGATACTCGCACCTGAAATAACGGCTCCGTTCGGGTCGGTGAGGTTGCCGATGATCGTACCGGTCGCACCTTGCCCCCAAACCAAAGCTGAAAAAAGCATCAATAAGACGACGCTTGCCAAAATTTTACCTGTCAACATAATTAGCCTCCATAAAGAAAATGAACGTCCGTTTTTTATTTGTACAAACTAAAATGGCAAATTTTGCCCGTCGACTTAGCCGGAAAGGGCTTTGTTTGCCGTTTTCTTAAACCGCGATAGATTCTGCTCGCTTAATGTTCCGTAAGCGAATATCTTTGTCAAAAAGTTTAAGGCCTGCTCATCGTCCAGGCCGAGGTGGCGATTGCCGCCAAAGAGTTTTTCCACCAAAAAATAATTAAAAAATTGCATATATGCCGCGGTAAAAACCGGTGCGGCGTCAACGCCTGTTCGCAAATCGCCGCGGGCTTCGGCCTCGATGAATTTATGCCCGAATATCTTGCGAAAACGCTCGGTGATTCCATCAAACATCTTACGAAAGTGCTGGTTTTGAAATTCCAAAACGTCAATATACATCAACAGCCAAAAATCCGAATGTTCGTTGACCAATTTGCCGACATTCTCGCCGAGTTTACGTAAATTTGCCGGTTCCAACGGCTCGTCGATCTCCGCAAAGATCGATTTTAGATGTTCGTCGATCACCGTCAAGTAGCGGTCGATTATTGATTCAAAGATCGATTCTTTCGTTCGGTAGTAATTATATAAATTACCAAGCGATACGTCGGCCCGTTTGGAAATGTCACGCATTGACGTGGCGTGAAATCCCTGCTTTATGAAAAGCTCACGCGCCGCATCTTCGATCTTGTCTTTCTTGCCCCGGATCGCGGCATCACTGAGTTTTGGCATAAAGAAAACGAACGCTCGTATTTTTATATTCAAAAAAAGACCGATTGTCAATAGCAAATAAGGAAAATTATTTGGAGGGATCAGAATCGGTGTTGGAAAGCTCGTGGAGAACGGCATTTATCGCACCGCCGATCATCAGCGCCGACGCAGTCAAATATAGCCACAACATCATTATTATAACGGCGCCAAGCGAGCCATAGGCCTTATTGTAAGAATTGAAATAACCGAGATAGAGCCGAAAACCGCTGGTCAGCACAACCCAAAGAATAATCGCGACGATCGAACCAGGCGTGATCCATGTCCAATGAAATTTTTTGAAATCCGGCAGCAAATTATAAATTATCTCGCAGGCAAACAGCATAACCAGCAATGTTGATATCCACTGGATCGACACGAGTATGAGTGGTGAAGTAACCTCAAGACCAAGCCCGGCCAAGCCATATTGAATCAATTGCCAACCATAAAATACTGTAGCCAATACAATAGTGGTCAAAATCGCGACGACGAACGTGTATAACAGCGACTGGAGCTTGGTGCGGAAAAAAGAACGGCTTTCTTTTAGGTCGTATATCGCGTTCAAAGCGCTTCGGATCGCATCGACACCTGCTGACGTTGACCAGAGAGCCGCCGCTAGCCCTAATGTTGCCTTGCCGCCCGTACTGCCGGCGACGATCTCTTCCACCGTTTTTTTCACCAGGTCGAATACCGTGACCGGCATTATCTGTCGCAAGTAAGCAAAAAGCTCATCTCTAAGACCGTCCGACGACTCTAAAATGATCCCGAAAAGGCTCACCAGAAAGTATAGAAGCGGGAAAAGCGCAAACGAAAAATAGAATGCGACCTGAGCGGCGCGGCTGAAAATGTCCGCACCAAATGAACGCTCATAAAGCCGGACAAAAAATTGTTTCCATTTGAATGCGATTATTGCAGTCATTTTACGCCGTTATGACGATAGCGGTTTTGGAATATAACTGGGTTCGCTAAGACCCCAGAAAGATACGCGGAACCCGCGGCGATATCCCGCACGTGATCTCATATCCAATAGTCCAAACGGCTTTTGCGATGTCTGCGGCCGAAACCGAGCATCCCGACTCGCCGCCGATCAGAAAAACCTCGTCGTCAACGGAAACCTCTCTGAGATCAGTTACATCCAGCAGCGTCCAATCCATAGAAATGCGGCCAACCACAGGTACCAACGAGCCATTTACACAGGCCTTGCCGCAATTTGAAAGGCCTCGGGGATAGCCATCGGCGTAACCGATAGGTACCAATGCGATTTGCGAATCATGCTTTGTTACAAACGTTCGCCCGTAGCCAAGACTTTCACCGGACGGAACTGGTTTAATGTGAGCAATTTGCGAACGAAGCGAGAGGACTGGTTTCAAGTCCGGTTTTTCTGTTCCAACCGGCAGAATATCGTCAAGCAGCCCGTACAATGCACCGCCCAGACGCACCATATTACTCCTCGACGCCGGATGGACAATAGCCCCCGGCGAATTTGCGAGATCCATAATTTCCGGCGTGTGCCCCGCATCGCGAAATGCGTCGCAAACCCTGTTGAAACGATCAATCTGCAAATTTGTGAAATCGGTCTCGTTCGGATTTTCCGCCGCTGCGAAATGTGTCAATAAGCCTGTAACCCGTATATTCTTTAACTGTTTAAGAAAGTCCGCAAAACCATCGGTATCATCATATCGCACACCAACGCGACCCATTCCGGTATCGATTTTGACGTGAACATCGATCAAATGGTCGTTGTCACTGCCATATTTATTTAAATTTACCGCCGCACGCTCGTCATAAAGAGCGGGAGTCAGTCGATTTCCGACGAGCATATCTTCCTGTCCGGGCCAAAATGATCCAAGACAGAGTATCGGGCGTTCGATACCGGCGTGGCGAAGTTCAATGCCTTCTTCGGGTATAGCCACGCCAAACCAATCGACGCCTTCCGATTCCAACCTTCGAGCACACTCGACAGCATCGTGACCGTAAGCATTAGCTTTTACTACAGCCAAATACTTGACGTCCGATCCGATA
>JAYVER010000288.1:0-9187 GCA_043748725.1 Chloracidobacterium sp.
TTGATCGGCCAGTATTTTCCCCGTCCGCGTTTCAAACTGCTCGGACATAGACGGCATCTCGCCGCTGCGGTCGTCCCGGCTTATCCGCTCAACACGCCACATCGGGAAAAAATAATCGGTCATGGTAAGGTGCGGCTCACTAGCAGCGATTGACCGGCACCAATCGTCAAAATATCCGAGATCGATTGCCCGCAAGCCTACACCCGCCGGACTCAGATCGGTTAAAATTCCAAGCAGCTTTTCACGCGGGCTGTGCAAAACGGCAATAACGGTTTCTCGGGGTTCGATCTTCATAGTTAGATTGTAGCCATAAATTACAAAGATTGACCATCAGCCAAATTGCGAGAGGAAGTTTTGAACACGGATTTTACGGATAAAACGGATCAACACAGATTAATCCAAAATAAATCTGTGAAAATCCGCCAAATCCGTTAAATCCATGTTCCATTTTTTTCTTTTCCTAGTTTTATTCTAAACTTGAAATCGCGATGCACATCTCAAAGATCGAGCTTGAGAATATCAAATCTTACGCCGAAGCAATGTTCGAATTTACAAAAGGCACGACCGCTATCACCGGCGAGAATGGCGCGGGTAAAACTACGATCATCGAGGCGGTTGCATGGACGCTTTTCGATCTGCTTGATTATAAGAAAGAGGATTTTGTCCGACGTGGCTCTAAGAAAGGCTCAGTAAAAATTACGTTTGAGAGCGGCCTGGACGAACGGGAATACGTCGTTTACCGCGATTCGGGTGCCGGTTATCACGTCACCGATCCCCGGCTTCAAACCCGAATTGCCGACAAAAAAGAAGAGGTTTTCCGATTTCTTTGGCAGCATCTTGGCCTCGAGCCCGGCACCGACCTCAAATCGCTTTTCAAACAAGCGATCGGCGTTCCGCAAGGCACATTTACCGCGATCTTTCTTGAAGGTGCAACCGAACGCAAGGTCGCCTTTGACCGCTTGCTCAAAGTCGAAGAATACCGTCAGGCGGCGGAAAAGCTCCGTGAAACGTCCCGATTTCTCGACATTTCGATCGCTGGCGTCCGCGAGGGTATCGCGCGAGCCGAAGGAGAATTGTCACGTTTCGATGCGGTCGAGAGCGAACATAAGGCCGTTGCCGCTCAGGCTGCCGGGCTCGCAACCGAGATCGAAACGATCGCGGCCTATCTCCACGTAAAACAGGCCGGCGTAAAAGATCTTGACGATAAGGAGCGACAGGTTTCGGCATTGAAGACCGCCCTCGAACGCCATCGTGCCGACAAAGAAAAGGCCGAGCTTGTCGCGAGCCAGGCACAGCAGGCGCTTGGGCGTGCAACGGACGCGGCGGGTAAGATCGGGGCCGTTCGCTCCGACCATGAACGGCACATTGCCACGCTTGCAAGGTTAAAGGAACTCGAACGCGAGCGTGGGCTACGCGACAGTCTGCGGGCCGAGCTTGCCCGTACCGACGCGGCAATCGTCAACGTCAAGGCCGATCAGAAGCGGCTCAATCAGGAACTCGCGGCGGTCGGCAAAGCCCGGGGCGAGATAGAGCAGCTTCGTCCAAAAGCGGACGAACAGCAATCGATCGACAAAGAGATCGCCACGCTTCGCGATAGAAACGCATCGGTCGGAATGGCCCGAGATCGAATTGTTAGTATTAATTCTCAGCTCGAACGGATGCGGGAAAAGTACCGCGACAACAAGGCCGCGCTCGACGAGGCGGAAGCCAAATCGGCGGTTGCTCCGGCACGTTTGGAACTCGAAAAAAATGATGCCGAATTGATCAACGGCATCGCAACCCTGCGCGCAAGCCTCGAACGCGATGAGAAATTTCAGAGCGAGATCAAGAACGGCCTGTGCCCGATCCTCTCGCAGAAGTGTCTCAATCTGAAACCCGGCGAGACGCTTGAGGGCTTTATTTCGAGCCAGTTCTCAAATCTCAAATCTCAAATCTCGAAGCTCGAAGCTGAGCATCAGGCGTTGTCGACCGAACTCCTGGCAGCCCGCGAAGGCGAAAAATTTCTTGCCGCTCTCGATGGCTTTCGCAAACGCGATGCCGAATTGCGGGAAGAGGGCCGGGGCCTCAACGAAAAGAAAGCTGCTCTCGAAAAGCAGTTGGGCGACGTGGCGGATAACGAAAAGAAGCTCGCCGACTTGGAAGTGCGGTTACGATCTCTCGATAACCCAACTGCCCGCATTCGCTTTCTCGAAAAAGACGTCCTGCGGGAATCCGACATTCGCGACGGCCTCGGTGATGTCGAGAGCAATCTCGAACGCCTCGAAAGCGAGCGGCGGCTGTCTGTCGAGCAGCTTGATGAATTCAAAGAAATGGATGCGACATGGACACGGTTATCGGCGGAACGGGATGCAACGGCCGACTCTCATCGAGTTTTCCTCACGAACGAAAACGAGGGAAAGTCTGTCGAATTGCGTCAACAAGAAGTCGCGGCTACGGCGAAAACGCTTGCCGATCTCATCGCAAAGGCTGAGACCGCAGAAAAGGAATTCGCGTCCATGGGAACGGACTACGACGCCGATTTGCATAAGAGCGAGCGTGCCGAACTCCTCGGCGCCGAGCGTCGGCACGCCGAGACACGGGCGACGATGGATGCAGCAAAGCGGCGCGAGCAGCAGCTTGCCGCTGAGATCGCGCGTTTTGCGGAAGTTCGACTGTTCCTCGCCAGCGAATTCAAGGAAAAGGAACGCCTTGAACTCGTCGCCGAGACGACTGCATTCATCCGCGACACGCTAAAGGAGGCTGCACCGCGCGTCGCCCGCAATTATGTCTACCACGTCTCGCTTGAGGCAAATCAGATGTTTCGCGAAATTACCGGAAATGCCGAGCTGACGCTGAAATGGGGCGAGGATTACGCAATAATTTTGGAAGAGGATGGTTATGACCGGCCGTTCGCGAGCCTTTCGGGCGGCGAGCAGATGGCAGCTGCGTTATCAGTGCGGCTGGCGTTGCTAAAACAATTGACCGACATTCGCATCGCGTTCTTCGATGAACCAACGACCAATATGGATGCCGAACGCCGCGAAAATTTGGCAATGCAGATCAGCCGGATCACGCATTTTGACCAGCTTTTTGTGATCTCGCACGATGAGACATTTGATAATTACGTCGATAACGTTGTGTCGGTCGGAGATTAGCGATAGTTCTCGTATCCTGTTTATCCTGTTATAGTTAACTCTATGAAAAAAGTCACCATCGTGTGCGACGGCTCCAGCCTCGGCAATGGCCGGGGAGTCACGCGTGCCGCTGCTGTCGCGGTGCTTGGGTTTAAGGGGATATGGAAGGCGGTTGGCAAATATCTGGGGAACGCGACGAATCAACAAGCCGAGATCGCGGCGGCGACGATCGGACTTGCAAATCTAAAAGAGCCCTGCACCGTCCTGCTAATGTCGGATTCGCGTTATGTGATCGAGACGATGGGCGGCACCTGGAAACGCAAAACCAATCACGAGTGGTGGAAAAAACTCGATGATGCGTCAAAAATGCATCAAATAACCTGGAAATGGGTTAAGGGACACGATGGCCACATTGTTCAGGAAGTTGCCGATACGATGGCGCGAAAATTGGCGGAGCTCGGCTACGTTGACGAAGTGTTGCTAGACGAAGCCGCCGCGAGCATCGGCATTCAGGAAATTTAACCGCAGAGACACTGAGACGCTGAGATTTTTAGAGGATTTTTTGAATATAAGTCGAGACTATCGATCCAACATCGCTGCCGGACGTCTTAGTATGTCGGTATTTCTGTCTCTGCGTCTCTGCGTCTCTGCGGTGATAATATTCCTATTGATCCACGCTGCTTTTGCACAGCGAAGCGGTCTTGGATGGATCTGGCAAAACCCTTTACCTCAGGGCAACCCGCTGTATTCGATCCACTTTGCTGCCGACAAAGAAACAGGTTTTGCGGTTGGTTCGGATGCAACGATCATTCGAACTACTGATGGAGGCTTTAGTTGGACAAGGCAGTCGCCGCCGGTGGATGTAACATTTTCATCGGTCTTTGTACGCGATGAGGATAACATCTTCGTCGTCGGTTCCCGCGGCACGGTTCTTTCGACTATAAACGGCGGCAAGGAATGGAAGCAGGTCGCCGTCGAGACCCGCGACCATCTTTACAGTATCAAATTCGCGGGCGCGGACCACAAGATCGGTTGGATCACCGGCACATACGGCCGCATCCTGAAGACAATTGACGGCGGAGCAACCTGGAAATCTCAAGTCTCCGGAACGGCCGAAAACCTTTTGAATGTCGATGCGTTTGATGAGCTGCACGCGGTCGCGGTCGGACTTGGCGGCGTTGTCGTGACAACGGAAAACGGCGGCGAAAACTGGAAAATAGCTGGTCCGTGTTCGGGCACGATAGTCTCGGACGCGGCTTTTTTGTCGCCATTCACAATCGTTATCGCCGGCTTTGACGGCTGCGTTGCCCGGAGCGAGGACGCTGGTCTGACGTGGGTAAGGATTAATATTTTTAGCCGCTCCGATCTGCTTTCGATCTCTTTTGCCGACGCTGTAAACGGCACGATGACCGATTCGAACGGCCTCGTCTGGCTCACCGGCGACGGCGGCAAATCCTGGCTGCCGTTTAACGTGAGGACGAACCCAAAACTCGTTTGCGTTTATTATGCGGACAAGTTTACCGGTTGGGCCGTCGGCGAGAACGGCCTGATACTCAGAACCGATGACAGTGGTTTTAGCTGGCAGCGGGTGAGCTCAGGCGGCCGCGAAGACATTAATGATCTGGCTTTTCTAAATGACGAGATCGGCGTCGCCGTTGGCTCACACGGCAAGATCTGGCTGACCAACGACGCCGGCCGCGAGTGGCTGCCGGTTTTTTCGGACACACAGGCAAATCTGAATTCGGCGTCCTTTATCGACGGGGAAAAAGGCTGGGTGGTTGGCGACCACGGAACCGTTTTAAGAACAATAAACAGCGGCGCGAGCTGGGGCAAGGGTATTTCTAATATTACGGAAGATCTGTCGGCGGTCAGCTTCGTTTCCGATCGTGTAGGCTTTGCGGTTGGTGCCAACGGCACGATCATCGGCACGCGGTCGGGCGGTGCTTATTGGGAGCAATATAAGTCGGGAACCCGGGTCTGGCTAGAAGATGTAAAGTTTTTGGACGAAAAACACGGGCTGGCTGTCGGCGACAAAGGCACGATCCTGAAAACCGGTGATGGAGCGATCACGTGGAAAAAAGTGAAAACAAACGTTCGTGAAAATCTCTATGCGGTGAGCTTTTTCGACGAAAAGAACGGCTTCGCGGTCGGTGCCGGTGGAATTACACTGCGAACCACGGACGGCGGCTCGACATGGCAGGATCAGGAATCGGCCTCGCGATCTAACTTATTTGCGGTGCAGGCATTTGGGCCAACTGGCGCTATCGCGGTGGGTGAGTTGGGCACGGTTCTGGTCACGACGGACGGCGGTAAAATATGGGCGGCACAGGCAAATATTACCGGCAAGGTATTGCAGACCGTCGTTTTTCGCGGCGGCAACCGCCTATGGGCGGCGGGCCGCGGTGGGGCGTTGCTAAAGCGGACCGAATCGCTGTCGCCGACAACTCTAATTCCTTTAAAGGGTGGCCCGCCCGTCCTGAAAACCGCAGGCCCGCGTGCCAAGCCTAAATCTAGAACGCCGCTGGTCACAATAACGGACGACGGCGATATTCCGATTGCGATCCCGGCTAAAAAACCCGGCTAGAGGTTAGACTTCCAACTTTAGTTGGTTCTTCGCTAAAGCAGAGACAAACTAAAGTTTGAACTCTAAACGTTTTCGGATCAGCACCGATATCCACTCGCCCGACTTTTCAATTTCAAAATCCGAAATTTGAAATTTCAAAAGCTCATCGACGATCATCTTTTCCTGCTCGGCCAAAATTCCCGAAAGCAATAATATTTGACGCGTCTTTTCGATCAGCAGAGGCAATATCGGCAAAATGATGTCGATAGTCAGGTTGGCACAGACAAAATCGAACGACGGCGTCAGACCAGTGATCGAAACTTCAAAAAACCCTATCTGCTTCCTCACATTGTTGGCGATGGCATTTTCTCTCGCGATCTTTACGGAATCGATGTCAGTATCCCATGCCTGAATCGAGTCCCAAGTCCCAAGTCCACTGTCCAAAGTCTGAGGAGGTTCTTCTTTGACTTTGGACTTTGGACTTAGGACTCGGGACTTAGCAGCAGCGATGGCCAAAATACCGGTTCCGGTTCCGACATCAAGAAACGTTTGGCCGTGACGGTAGTGTTCACCGATAGCTTGCAGACATAGCTGCGTCGTCTCATGCGTTCCGGTGCCAAAGGCCATGTTCGGCTCGATACGGATGACGATCTTCTCGGTTGCTGCGACATCGGACCACGGCGGTGCAATTACGAATTTGCCGACTTCGGTCGGTTTCCAATGCCGCTTCCATTCGGCGAGCCAGTCGGTGTCCTGCACCTTGCGAGTCTTGATCGAATGGATTGATGCACGCGGAAGATCGTAGATTCGCAAGCCAATTTCAATCTCCCGGCTCAAAAGCTTCTCATCGGGCAACTCATGGAAGTAGCCGGTGATCGTCAAGTTCTCCTGCACAGATTTTCGCAAGTGATCGATCTCGGTTCCTAAGCTTTCCAGCGAATTAAATGCGTACTCGACCGCTTCGGCGGCTTCGGCGTCGGCCTCAACGTCAATTGCCAGCCATTTCTTTGGGGTGGAATCGCTCATTCGTGAATGCCTATCTCGTCCAGATCGCGTTCGCGGTTACGCCAATCTTCGACGACCTTGACGAACAGTTTTAGAAAAACGTGCTTGCCGAGCAGTTTTTCTATATCGAGCCTGGCTTTTGTGCCGATGTCCTTGATCCGGGTGCCTTGTTTGCCGATGATGATCTTTTTTTGCGACGCCCGCTCGACGTAGATAGCACAGAATATAGTGACCAATTTCGGATCGGATTCGTCAAAAACCTCAGTCACGACGGCCGTTACATAAGGAATTTCCTCGCCTGTCGTTGCGAGTATTTTTTCTCTGACCATCTCGGCGGCGATAATGCGGGTCGATTGATCGGTCATCTCGTCAGCCGCAAAGATCGGCTCGCCGGGCGGCAGATGCTTGACTATTGAAGCGAGCAGATCATCGATGGCGTCGCCTTTGAGAGCGGATACGGGAATGATCCCGGCAAAATCGAATTCCTTCGAGTAAATTTCGATGAGCGGCAGCAAAGCGGCCTTATCGTGCAGCTTGTCGATCTTATTCAGCACCAGAACGGCGGGTTTTTCGGCCTGTTTTACAAGTTCGAACACAAACCGGTCGCCGTTCCCCGTCGAAACGCTCGCGTCACGCATCAGCACGATCAGATCGACCGACAGTATAGCATCGTGAACTGCCGACATCATTCGCCGGTTGAGCAGATGTCCCGGCTTATGCACGCCGGGTGTGTCGATGAACACGATCTGGCCGTCCTCGAGTGTGACTATGCCTTTAATTCGATGACGCGTGGTCTGTGGTTTGTTGGAAACGGCCGCGATCTTTTCGCCGACAAGGCGATTCAAAAGTGTTGATTTACCGGCATTTGGACGCCCGATGAGAGCTACATAGCCGCTGCGAAAACTCGTCAATGACATTGATTAAACGTTAGCAGAGTTTTTGGGCAATGCCCACTTACAGCCTGATAAATTACTTTAGCCGAAAAACCCAAAAGCCCCGGAAACGCGTTCCCGGGGCTTTTAATTTATTTTGTACCAGATCCTAATTTCCGATGGCTAGAATTCCAAAACCAGATCCTTTTCACAAAAATCGAATTTTGCAGCCTCGGACTCCGATTTATCGCTGAAGGTTGCTTTGAAATACCATTCACACGCACCATTGTCAGTAGATTTATCCCAGATCATCTCCTCAGTGGCTCCCGCAGAAATGCCGTCGCCAATGTCAAAAAGACTGTATTTCTTTCCGTTTTCGGACACCATAAGTTTGGTGATCCTAAATTTTGTGGTGTTGTGAACTTTAAATCTGTAGTCAAAACCCGTGCCCGCGCGGCTAACTGAAAAACCCATTAACCCTATCGCGACTACAAGCAAACCGATCCTCTTAAAATTGTTAAATCTTTTCATGTATTTTACTCCTGATAAATTTTGGACGTCTTCGGGGGCAAAGATATTACAGCCGACTAAGTATTTCGACCGACATCAAACACTAACACAACGGAGGAAGAAATCATAACCGAAGACGTGCTCTACTAAGGTTTTATCAGCCGTTGTTTCGCGTCCATTGCCTCTCTAAAAGCGCCGCCTTTAACGTCATCGAGCTTGATCGCTTCGTCGTACAACTTTATGGCGTAGGCGTTGTCGTTAAAAAACTCATAAATCCTCGCGAGAGCGACGTAGGTCAGGGAAAATAACGCCCTGTCGGTGTTTGGCGTTGAGGTCCGAAGCACGTTGCTATAAGCGGTTTTTGCTTCGAGAAGTTTGCGCCCTTGCGCGTCCGTGTCGGTGATGCTTTCGGCCGAGAGGCTTGCGACGCGGCCAATGTTGTAATAGATACGCGGTTCGGAAGGATATTGCGTTAAAAGCAATTTCAAGTCGGTATTGGCCTTTGCCAGATCCTTCGCGTGGATCATTTTTTGAATTTCAAGAAGGCTTGTCGTTACGGGATTTTCGGCAGCAGCCATTCGGTTTTCCGGATGCAGTTTGCGTTCCTCGCGGGCTGCCAATGCCCGTTTTCGCACTTCAGGTGTTCCCGCAACGCGAGCTGTCTCCTTTGCCGGGTCGAACGACGCGATCATTTCACGTAAACTGGAAGCAATATCAAAGCCCGAATCCTCAATTCCCTTTAACTGCTCGGCAAAATAGAGCGAGAGAACCGAGCCTTTTTGGTAATCTTCGTACAACTGAAGGGTAGCTTCGTCATCAAGCGATTTCTTGAATTTATCGAGATCGGCTGAAACGGCGCGTTTTTCGGCGTCAGTCTTTAAAAATGCAATCTTCTGCCTCGCCTGATCAGTGGCGATCCGAATCCTGACAGATTCCGATTGTCTTACATCGACCGCCGCCACGAGCGAATGCGACATCGCAAGAAATATATCCGGAGAAATATTCGGCTCCGATTTTCGCAGTTCGTCCACGAGAGGTTTGGCCCAATCACGCATCGTCGCGATCTCTTTTGAATTGCTCAACACGATCGGGTCGACAACAAATTGAAGGAACGCCCGCCGCCC
>JAYVER010000289.1:0-9132 GCA_043748725.1 Chloracidobacterium sp.
TATGGTGTTTTACAACGGCCTCTTTACCGATCCAATTTAGAACGGGCATATTTTTGTGGGTTCACTCATCGCTGACTTGGGCGCCGGATAATTCTACACCAGCCCGCCGTGGGTTGAAACCACACGGCTACATTCAACTGATCGCTACGCGATCGTCAAGCCTATTTTGTTTTCGACACAACGCGATTTATACTTAGCAAAATCTTTTCGCTCAGGAGTATTTACGCATGATGTTTAAGAAAGCTTTTTTGTTTCTAGTAGTTTGCGCCTTTACGGTCGCAAGTGCCGCGGCACAATCCAAATTTGATTATCCAAAACCGCGCAAAGGCGATCAGGTTGACGATTATAACGGTGTAAAGGTCGCGGATCCTTACAGGTGGATGGAAGAAACCGATTCGCCCGAGACAAAAGCGTGGATCGACGCTGAAAACAAACTCACAAACTCATATCTCTCGACCATTCCTCAGCGTGAAAAGCTAAAAACTCGTCTGACCGAGCTTACCAATTACGAGCGGTACTCGGCTCCTACAAAGATCACCGACAATTTTTATATCTATACAAAGAACGACGGCCTGCAAAACCAGAGCGTTCTTTACAAGGCGACTTCGATCAATGATCCCGGCACCGTATTTTTCGACCCTAACAAGATCCTCGCCGACGGCACGGCTGCTTTGAGCGGCTCGGCGTTTACTGACGACGGCAAATTGTGGGCTTACGGCGTCGCTATCGCAGGCAGCGACCGCACCGAATGGCACGTGATGGATGTCGCAACCGGCAAATTGCTGCCGGACACTCTGTCACCAAACCGCCAGGGCGTCCAGGCTTGGCTTAAAGACAATTCCGGCTTTTACTACACCGGCTATAAGCCAACGGCAAAGGGCGCCGAGCTCAAAGAAGCGACCTATTTCCAGAAGATCTATTTTCACAAACTCGGCACGCCGCAGTCGGATGATTATGTGGTTTACGAGCGTCCCGACAACAAGGAATATTTCAGCGGAGCCGAGATCAGCGAGGACGGCAAGTGGCTCTTTATCACCGTCGGAAAAGGCACCGAAAATATGAACATGGTCTATTTCAAAAATCTGACCATGGAAAAGGCTCCGATCCTGCCGCTCGTTGAGAATCTTAAAAACAATTGGAATTTCATCGGCAACGACGGCTCTATTTTCTACTTTCACACCGACAAGGACGCCCCGCTCGGCAAGATCGCAAAGGTGGATGTGCTCTCGCCCGGCCGCGTCTGGAACGACGTGATCCCCGAATCGCCTGACACTCTCAACGGCGTTCAGTTCGTCAACAATCAGTTCGTTCTCAACTACCTGCACGACGCATATACAAAGATCAAAATTTACGAAACCAACGGTAAATTTGTCCGTGACGTTGAATTGCCGGGCATCGGCACGGCGGGCGGTTTTGGCGGCAAACGCTCGTACACCGAGACATTTTACAGCTATTCGAGCTTTAACGCCCCACCGACGATCTATCGCTACGATCTAAAAACGGCCAAGAGCACGCTCTTTCGCCAGGCGAAGGTGAAATTTGACCCGTCGCAATTTGAGGTCAAACAGGTCTTTTATCCGAGCAAAGACGGCACAAAGATCCCGATGTTCATCACCTACAAAAAAGGCATTAAGCTCGACGGCACAAATCCGACGATCCTTTACGGTTACGGCGGCTTTAACATTCCGACGACGCCCGGATTTTCGGCATCGCGGATCGCGTGGCTCGAAATGGGCGGCGTTTACGCCTCGGCATGCCTGCGCGGCGGCAGCGAGTACGGCAAGAAATGGTGGGAGGGCGGCTCGCGGCTCAATAAGCAAAATGTCTTTGACGATTTTGCATGGGCCGGAATGTGGCTTATTCAGAATAAGTACACATCAACACCTAAGCTCGCGATTCAGGGCGGCTCGAACGGCGGCCTGCTTGTCGGTGCAACGCTCAATCAGCATCCCGATCTTTTCGGTGCGGCGATACCGCAGGTTGGCGTAATGGACATGCTCCGCTTTAACAAGTTCACGATCGGTTGGGCATGGACGAGCGACTACGGCTCGCCG
Organism: Chloracidobacterium sp.; assembly: GCA_043748725.1. Classification (GTDB taxonomy): domain Bacteria; phylum Acidobacteriota; class Blastocatellia; order Pyrinomonadales; family Pyrinomonadaceae; genus OLB17. The sequence continues at coordinate 2,055 of JAYVER010000289.1, forward strand.
GACAACGCGACCGATTTTGCCGCGATGTACGCCTATTCGCCGTATCACAACGCTAAACCCGGCACGAAATATCCGCCTACTCTTGTAACGACCTCAGATCACGACGACCGCGTATTCCCGGCTCATAGTTTTAAATACACCGCCGCAATGCAGGCCGCACAGGCCGGCGACGCACCGGTGCTGATCCGCATTCAAGTGCGCGGCGGCCACGGGGCCGGCCTGCCGACCACTCTCCAGATAGAACAGCAAGCCGACATTTATGGCTTCCTGATGAAGAGTCTGGGCATGAATTAATTAGGTGTTCAGAGTGCGCGATTTATCGCGTTCTTTGTTTACTTTCCAGGACCTACGCGATAAATCGCGCACTCTGAACCTAGACGACTGCTAGGCTCTCCCAAAAAGCGACTTCATCTTTTCGACTGCCTTTTGTAAATTCTCCAAAGATGTTGCGTATGAGATACGCAAAAATCCATCCGCCCCAAATCCAGCACCGTCGGTGACGACTATATGAGTTTCCTTTAAGAGCAGATCGGCGATCTCCGCCGAACTCGCAAATCTGTCTCCAAGCATTTTCCGCACATCGACAAACGCATAAAACGCGCCTTCCGGCATCGCGCATTTGAAACCGTTGAGTTCGTTCAGAGCTGGTATGAGCCAAGTTTTGCGGCGCTCATATTCGGCGGTCATTGCTCCCACGGCGGCCAGCGTGGCGTCGGCGTTTTGCATCGCCTTTGCACACGCATACTGCACGAACGATGTCGGATGCGTTGCCGAATGGCTTTGTAGTTTCACCATCGCACGCGACCAATCCGGATTGGCGATCGTGTATCCGATCCGCCAGCCGGTCATCGCATAAGTTTTTGAAAAGCTCCCGGCGACGCAAACGAACTGTCGCAGATCGTCGGGCAAAGAGGCTGACGAAAACGGCTCGGCTGGTGGATATGCAAAGAAAAGATAGCATTCGTCCGTCAAGATATAAACGCCGCGTGCCGCACACGCCTCGACAATTCTGACCATTTCATCCGGCGGTATTACACGGCCGGTCGGATTATTCGGCGAGTTGATTATCAATAGCTTTGTCTTATCGGTGATCGCGGCTTTTACCTTATCAGTCGTAAGGATGAAATCGGTTTCCTCGGTCTCGATAAAAACGCTTTTCGCTCGGCAAAATGTCACGATCTCGGGAAACGTGACCCAATATGGTTTTGGGATCAGCACTTCATCACCCGGATTGAGGAGCGTGCAGCATGCATTAAATAAACCTTGTTTGCCGCCGCACGAGGCTACGACCTCCGTTGGCAAAAAGCTCGCTGCAAATCTCTTTGCGTAAAATTCCGAAATCGATTCCTGAAACACCTTCAGTCCGGCGGTCGCGGTATATTTAGTCAGGCCTTTTTGCAGACCTTCCCAAGCGTACTCTTTGATAAACTCCGGCGTGTCGAAATCCGGCTCTCCGACCGATAGATCGATAACGTCAACCCCCCTTGCACGCATATCATTTGCAGCTTGAGCGGCGATCAGGGTCGACGAGCCTTTCATGGCGGCAACGTTTTCAGATAGGGGAAAAGTCATAAAAGACATTTTGCCACAGAGGACACAGAGAACACAGAGAGAAATCAAAAAACTATTTGAAGAATTTCCCTATGAATCAGCCAACTTACCGTTTTATTTCTCAGTGACCTCTGTGTTCTCTGTGGTTCAATTCTTTTTGTCACGCATACGCTTCTCGACGAGAGCAGGAATCAACCCCTCAACGCGACCGCCGAGTTCGAAGACCTGTTTCATCAAAGTCGAAGACACGTACGAATATTCTTCGCCGGCCATTAGGAAAACTGTTTCGATCTCGGGTTCGAGGCGGCGGTTCATCAGGGCCATTCGCAGCTCGTATTCGTAATCGCTGACAGCCCGGATGCCGCGAACGATCGCCGTCGCACCTGATTTTTTGGCAAAATCGGCCGTCAGACCAGAGAAAATATCAACGATGATCTCGCAGCCGTTGGTGTCTACACTCGGCAAAACCTCGCGGATCATCGACGCTCGCTCCTCGACCGTGAACATCGGATGTTTGTCCGCATTATTTAGCACGGCGATTATCATCTCGTCAAAAAGCGGGGACGAGCGCTTAATGATGTCCAGATGTCCGTTGGTCAACGGGTCGAAGGAACCCGGAAAGATGGCGCGTCGCATTTATAGGTTGAATTGTAATCGGAAAACTGAAATACGTAAATAGAGAACCCCAATAAAGAGGCGGGGGCACACGGCTAAAATTTGTTCTTTATCATTTTCTTTGCTTCTTCGACAGCTTCATCATGCTCCGGCACATATTCGGGATCCGGCTTTATTTGAAGCAGCAGATCGAGTTGGTGACGGGCTTCGACAGGTTTTTTTACAGCCAGATAGGCTTCCGCCAGGTGCAGGCGTAGGTCCGCGTTGTTTTTTTCGGTTTGGAGTGCCTTTTCCAATAACTCGATGGCCTTGTCGGCACTGCCGCCATATAGTCGCGTTTCCATTTCGACCTGTGCCAAAGCGTCATATGCGTTTGAACTTTGATAACCCGGCTGGATCTCAATTACCTTATTCATTGCGCTTTTTATGTCATCAACCGATTTTAAGCCGACCGTGATCGGGCTGATCCTTGAGATCTCGCCGAGGTTGGCGGCGTACCAGAAATAGCCGTCCGGTTTTGACGGCTCCATCGACGAAGCGATCTTTCCGGCGTCACGGCCTTTTTCAAATACTTTTTCCGATTCTTTTTCATCCTTGGTGGCGAGACCCAGGAAATAACTGTATTTAGCGAATTTCCACTCGATCTCAAAATTTCGGTCGTCAGGCTTGCGAAACGTGGCTAGAAGATCGACGGCTTCGCTGAGTTTTGCTGTGTCCGCACGCTGACGGAACAGAGCATCCGCCTTAGCGACAGCCGTGGAAAACTCCGCCGGATCGGTCTTAACAGTTACCGATTCTTCTGAAATCGAACGCGAACAAGCTACCTGTAAGCACAATGTAATTACAATTGTAAGCAAAATGTAATGTTTTTGATTCGCCATGTCGAAATTGAAGCTTTACGTGCTAAGATGCTTTTACAGCCGAATTCGTTGAAGGGAAGTTTTACTTAAAGTAACACGAAGCCGCGAATGAATAAAACCGGACAAGCCGCCGCATTTTACGACCTTGAGGGAACTCTGGTCAGCACCAACCTCGTCCACACGCTTGCGTTTTACGCCAAACGTCAGCAGGGCCTGTGGCAGACGGCCAAGAAAAGCGTCGGGACGCTCGCCAAACTGCCATTCTTCGGCATCACCGATCTCTATTCGCGAAACGTTTTCAACGAGGTCTTTTTCAAAAGCTACGCGGGATTTTCGCAGGATCGGCTGCGGTATTTTACCGATGAGCTATTCGAAGAGGTTTTGAAACCCGCGATATTCGACGGCACCCCGGAGCTGATCGCACAGGGCAAAAAGATCGGCCAGCGGCAGATCGTTCTGACCGGAGCCCTCGATTTCACCATCGACCGCCTAATGAAACACCTCAGCATCGACGATTATGTCGCGAACCGGCTGGAATTCGTCAACGGCTACGCTACGGGGCGCGTCTTGCCGCCGGTGATGGCGTCGGCTACCAAGGCCCAATGGATTCGAGAATATGCCGAACGCGAAAATATCAACCTTTCCGATTCATACGCTTACTCCGACAGCATCTCCGACCTGCCGATGCTCTCGATAGTCGGCCATCCGGTCGCGGTGTGCCCGGATTTTCGTTTGAAACAGACAGCGTTGCAGCACGATTGGGCAATTTTGGATCTGAGGTAGCGAAATAAATGAACAAGCAAAACTCAAAACTGCCGAAGAACGACACCAATTGTGAGGAGGAATCTTTACTCGCTTTACTTCGCAGGTGTCCGATTGATGAAGAGACATGGACATATATACTTGACCGTCCAACAGATCTTCCTAGAGATATCGATTTCGGCGGCTTCAACTTTGATGATAACGATAGCATCATTCACGATGCTTCCCCGAAGGGAAAATAGCCACGTCGTTTACAGCGTGGTTAATGTTTCGAGATAGATTTCTTAGCCCGTTTCAACGGGCTTACAGATCGGCGGCTTAAGCCAGGAGCGAGAAGGACGTTAAAACGCCCTTGCTATCTTTAGCGATGCTTACCACGCCGTAAACGACGTGGCTAAGTGCCGCGAAACGCGTGAAGCCTCGTGAACGAGGACGAGACGAATGAAAATTTGGATGAAGACTAGGGAGCGAGAATTTTATGAACCTTAAAACACTATGTGCCAAAACTATCATAATAATAGTTGCGGTCGTCGTATCCGGTGCTGTTAGTGTCTCCGCGCAAAAGGTGGAGACCGGCTTCGTCAAACGCATGGTAACGGTGAATGGCTTGGAGTATCGCTACCAAGTGTATGTTCCGCGAGAGTTTACACGGTCGAAAAGGTGGCCGGTAATTTTGGCGCTGCACGGCGGCGGCGGTTACGGGAGCGACGGAATAAGTCAAACGAATGGAGGGTTCGCGGATGCGATAAGGAATCACCCTGACCGTTTTCCGGCGATTGTCGTATTTCCGCAGGCGCACGCGGACAATACGCCCGGCTGGCAATTGGAAGGCGGCAAAGCGGCTCTGGCTGCCCTCGACCAATCGATCAAAGAGTTTCGGGGAGATGCAAGACGAGTTTATCTTACGGGGCTTTCGGCGGGCGGCAACGGCGCGTGGTCCCTTGCTTCCCGATATCCTGAACGCTTCGCCGCCGCCGTGGTCGTGTGTGGGTTTATCTCGAAATTCAAAGGCACAACTAGCGGCGTGGCCTATCCGGCGCTTGTTCCGGCTGCCGACACAGATCCTTATTCGGTAATCGCCAAACAGGTGTCATCGATTCCGATTTGGATTTTTCACGGCGGGGCGGACAAGACCGTGACGGTCGAAGAGTCTAGACAGATGGCCAGGGCTCTCAAAGAGATTGGGGCAAACGTTCAATACACCGAACTGCCAGGCGTCGGCCACAATGCCTGGGACATGGCCTATTCACGCGCCGATTTGATCGAATGGATGTTAAAGCAGCGGCGGCGTTAGCGCGTGGGCTTTACAATTGCAAATATTATATGGCCTTACAATTACGCAGAAAAACACACGAATCGATCATCTACATCGATAAAGACTCGGCGCCGCGGATAATGCCGTTTGGCGAGGATTTTATCCTGAACGACATCCCGATCGGGACGCGGGTGATATATCCAAATCCGCCTATCAAAGGATTGCCAAATCGCGAGGCGGCGATCCGATATGCGATAAATCATCCGCTTGAGATGGAGCCGCTTTATGCTCTGCTTGAGCCGGGGATGCGTGTAACGATCGCGATGGACGACATTTCACTGCCGCTGCCGCCGATGGCGACGCCCGATATGCGGCAGACGATGCTTGAGGTTGTGCTCGATATGTGCGGGGCTAACGGCGTGGACGATATTCATCTGATAATCGCAAATTCGCTCCACCGCAAAATGACGGCGTGGGAAATGAAGCGGATGGTCGGAGCCGACATCTATAATGAATATTACCCCGACCGTTACTACAACCACGACGCCGAGGACGACGACAATCTCGTCACGCTCGGCGTTACGCGGCACAACGAGCCGCTGCGGGTCAATAAACGCGCGATCGAGAGCGACCTGCTCATCTATCTCAACATCAATCTCGTCCCGATGGACGGCGGGCATAAATCGGTCGCGGTCGGCCTGTGCGATTACGAATCCCTTCGTGCCCACCACGAACCGCAGACGATCCGCGATTCGCATTCGTACATGGATCCGCCGGCGTCGGAGCTAAATCACAAGGTGATCCGGCTTGGCAAATTGGTCGATGAACAGTGCAAGGTCTTTCACATCGAGACTGCGCTCAATAACAAAATGTTTCCCGACGGCTACGACATTTTGACGCGAAACGAGGATGAATTTTCATTCTCGGACCGTTTGAAATGGGAAGCGATGACGCGAACGTTCTCAAAGATGCCGCGTGCAATGCGGCGAAAGATGCTCCACGCGATTCCGGCGCAATACGATCTGATTGCCTGTTACGCGGGCAAAACCGAACCCGTACACGAGAAAATTCTCGAAAAAAATTATCAGCAGTACGAGATCCCGGTCAAGGGCCAGTGCGACATCCTGATCTCAGGCATCCCGGACATTTCGCCGTATAACGTCTATTCGGCGCTCAATCCGCTGCTCGTGCAGGTGATGGCGTTGGGGTATCACTTCAATATGTATCGGAATAAGCCTTTGCTGAGAAAAGGCGGCGTGATGATCATTACGCACCCGTGTTTTGACGAATTTGACCATAATTTTCACCCTTCGTATATCGAATTTTTTCATCGCTTGCTGCCCGAATCGCGTGATGCTTTCTTCTTACGCGAAAAATACGAACGCGAATTCGCCAGCAATCCGGCTTACATCGAGATGTACCGCCGCGGCAACGCTTATCACGGCGCACACCCTTTTTTCATGTGGTACTGGGGCGAAAACGGCCGCCAGCACGTCGGCAAGGTGATAGTCGCCGGTGCCGAAAACGCCCACGTCCCTGAAATGCTCGGCTGGGATCGCGCAGACAATTTAACTGAGGCCATCGCCATGGGCCGCTCATACATGGGGCGCAACGCCGAGATCACAATGCTCCACCAGCCGATAATCGGGCTGTGTAATGTGACGGATTAGAATGGTGGAAACGTGACAAAGTGGAAAAGTGAAAAAGTGAGAAGCGATTGCAAATTGCGGCAGGTTATCGCAGATAGGAGCAAAGCTATGAAACTAATTAAATTTCTTCTCAGTATCGTGATCGTCTTCTTTTGTTTTGGCAGTTTAATGGCTCAACGGCCAAAATACCCGCGTCTGCCTTTTGTTGACAAAGGGGCTTGTCCGTTTGAGTGCTGCACCTATCGTGAGTGGAACGTAATAAAACCAACCGCGATCAGAACAAGGATGAGCGATAGGTCAGCCGTGCTTTTCAAAGTTGCTAAGGACGAGAAAGTTAGCGGCGTGACCGGCGTTGTGATCACAGCACGAGCCGGCGTCGCAAGAGT
>JAYVER010000290.1:0-23955 GCA_043748725.1 Chloracidobacterium sp.
ACGGCGTCTGCGCTGGAGCCGGGACGAATTTTGCGTTGGCGTGCGATCTCGTCATCGCGGCTGATGATGCGTCGTTCCGCGAGGCGTTCGTTCGCATCGGCCTAACGCCGGATTGCGGCGGCACATTTTTCCTGCCTCGTGCCGTCGGCGAGAAAGTAGCAGCCGAATTGTTTATGACCGGCGATGCGGTGACCGCTAAACGCGCAGTCGAGATCGGTATGATAAATCGCGTCGTCGCTGTAGATTCGCTGCTTGTCGAAGCAAATAATCTTGCCGCGAAACTCGCCGCCGGACCGACGGGATCGATCGGCCGGATCAAGCGATTGCTGAACGCCACATTTTCGAACACCCTTGCCGAGCAATTGGCTCTCGAACATGAATGCCAGATCGAATCGGGCAAGGCTAACGATTTTAAGGAAGGCGTTGCTGCATTCTTCGAAAAGCGTTCGCCGAATTTTACAGGCCGATAAATCTCGAATTAAAAACGCACGGTGTAATTGAGCCGCGCACCTCGACCGATCTCAGGGGCGATGTCTTTAATAAACGATAAATGATTTCGGTAGAGTTTATTGTTTAGGTTAAACGCGGTAGCTGAAATAATATGTACCGTGCGTCCAGTCACAAAGGAATATGAACCGATAATATTAAAGACCGCATAGCCCGCTGTGGCCGTTTCATTATCGAATAACCTCCCTTGTTTTGCCGCAACAATAATTTCAGGCCGCAGGTTCAACGCCTTAAATCGCCAATCCAACGAAGCCGTGCCGCGAAATGGCGGAATCCTCGGCAATGGTTTATTATTTGCGGTCAACTCGGCACGGACGTAATCTGCTTTTACATTTAACCGCAATGATTCCAATAGTTTGACTCCGACGCCAACTTCCGAACCAACGTAACGACTATCGCCCTGGGCATAATTTACGACCGGCAGATGAGAGGCATTATCAATGAGTCCGGTAAAGGCCGGAAACACAAAATTATGCAGATTGTAATAATAAACGCTGCCTTCGAATTGGAGGCGGTCGGTGGTGTGACGAAGCGAGAAATCGACGCCGTCGCCCCGCTCGCCTTTCAAATTCGGGTTGCCGATGTCAAAAACTAAAATTCCCGGATGCGGCCCGTTGTTATAAAGCTCTTCGAGAGCCGGTGCTCGGAAAGAATGTTGGTAATTGGCAACGAACGAGCCTCCGCTCCAAAGCCTCAGCCGCACGCCGGCGCTGCCGGAAAAGCCTGTGAAATTGCGGTCCCTTAGATTACCCGCCGGGCGATAACCGTTCTGCTCGATCCGCCCGCCGAACTGAAATCCAACGCGCTCGAAATCAACCCTTTCCAAGCCGTATACCGCAAACGAATTTTGTTTTGTTCTCGGCGCCGGAGCCTCAGCCCCGACTGCTTCGTAATCCCTTGTAAAACCCGAAAAACCGAACGTGCCGGAAAATATTCCGCGGCGGCGATGATTAAAATTGGCGCGGTAGTTAAAGTTTTTATTGGTCGCAAGAGAATCGAGTTCTGTCACGTTTTCATCCGACTCAAATTCAAATTCGCGGGCCTTATAATCGTTGTAACTCAGAGCAAAATCGCCGCTTTCGATAAAGCTGCCAAGTCCACGCAAACCGCCTTTGATCGCGTATCCGTGGCGACGCTCTTTCAAATATTCAAGATCGATTGCGTCCGGAACGACCGGAATACCGTGGCGCCGTTGGTCAAATGAGTAGTTAAACGCCAGCCAGCCTTTTTGCGGAAACCAACCGGCTCCGCCGCTCACATTCGCGTTTCGGGCGTAGGAATTTAAAACATTTCCCGCCGGCGAGCGATAGTCGTTGGCTTTTTGAGCTCCACCATTGGCGAAGAATAGAAAATTTCGGAAACCAAACTTTAAACCGCCGCTGCCACCCGCTTGCCAATTATTTGAACCGCCGAACGCGGTAAAATATCCCGATAAACCCTTTTGATAAATATCATTTGTAGAAATGCCATTGACCACGCCACCGATGGCATTGGAGCCGTAAAGAAGTGTTGCCGGGCCTTTAACAACTTCTAAACGGTCGAGAGATAGAACGTCTATCGGCTCGGCCTCGTCTCCCGATTGTGAAGCGATTCCGCCGACTCGCAGTCCGTCCTGCAGAACGAGAACTCGATCTCCGTCAAACCCGCGAATCACCGGCCGTCCGGTTCCGGGCCCGAAACTCCGGTTCGAAATACCCAACTGATTATTAAGAGCTTCGCCTATCGAAAGCGGATTTTTTTCGGAGATCTCTAAGGCGCTCACGGACAGAACAGTTTGGTATGAGTTTTCAATCGATTCGGCGGAGCCGGTTGCCGTTACCGTAACCTTCTCATTGATTGGAGCCAGACTGAGATTGAAGTCGATAATTACAGCATTTTCACCGGTGATCTCGAGCGTCTTGACGACGTCGGCAACGTGATCAAGATGTGCAATGATCTGATACCTGCCGACCGGTATGTTTTCGATCTCGTAAGCTCCGTCTTCAGCGGCAACCACGGTTTTCTTTAATTCCGCAACGGTAATGGAGGCATTTCTAGCCGCAACTCCTGAAGGTGCGATCTTGACGGTTCCCCGAACTGTTCCCCTCCGATCCAATGTCTGCCCGAAAGCGGCGTTGGATAAGGACAATATAATAAATAAAAATAAATAAAGGGCTTTAGGCGGCATATTTCTTTTGACCTCTCACGGGTTCTATTTAAATTAATCCTTAATGAATATGAAATCCGTTTTCAATAAGAATAAGAATATTTATTTGAATGAAGGTTGTCAAGTCGCGATTGGTGTGTGTGACTGTGGCATCAACCACCGGCTACGCAGGTTGGTTCTGACAAATCGTTCGCGAGCGTTTATCCTATTTAGATGCAGTCGCTGACGTATGGCCAATTGATTCGCGGAAATCGTAATTTTCGCAATCTGCTGGCCGGACAATTTATCTCGGAGCTTGGGAACTGGTTTAACTTTATCGCCGGTTTGGGATTGGTGCGCTTTGTCTCGGATGCTTCGCCGACGGCTGCGGGACTATTTTTTGTGGCTCGGTTGCTCCCGTTTGCGTTGATGTCGCCCATCGCGGGGACATTTGTTGACAGGTTTTCTCGAAGGACAGTGATGATCGCAACCGATCTTGGCCGATCGGTGATCGCCTTATCGTTTTTGCTGGTGACGAGTCCCGAAAATTTATGGATCGCATACATTGCGACGGTTCTGCTACATACTTCGGGGGCATTTTTTGATGGAGCAAAGAATGCAGCAACGCCAAATCTGACTGGAAAGGAAGGTTTGTTGGCGGGGACGGCGTTGATGTTTTCGACGCGGTTTTTGCTAATGGCAGTCGGATCGGCGCTCGGCGGCTGGGCGGCGGCGGTATTTGGTTACCAAGTCGCTTTTGTTATCAATGCGGCGTCGTTTTTGATCTCGGCTTATACGGTTTGGCTGATTCCGGAGGAAGCTGTCAAGGAACGGAACGATGCTTTCCCCTCCGAGAGCAGAACCACCCCGTCTGCGAAACGCAGCCACCCCTCCTTTGAAAGGAGGGGAGCTTCGGAGCGGGCGTCGTTTATGACGGAGCTTCGCGAGGGGTTGCGGTACTCGGTCACGAACCATTTTGCGTTGACGATCCTGATAATGAACATGATCTGGGCAACGGGCGGCGGGTCGATCAACATTATTTTCGAGCGTACGGGCGGCGTGTATTTTGCTTCACGCGAAGGCTGGAACCCGGATATTGCCGTGGCGATGCTATGGACTGCGACAGGTTTCGGGCTGACGTTGGGAATGCTTATCGCACATCGCACCTCGATCTATCTCGACCGCAGAAACCGCAACCGGGGATTTATCGGCTGGACGCTGATAATTCATGGAATTTTGTTCTCGATCGGCGCTCTGATGCCGACTCTATGGCTTTTTGCGGTAATAGTTTTTGTTTCGCGGGCAATCGTCGGCGTCGAATACGCCGTGCAGGAGACGATGTTTCAGCGGAGTTTGCCCGATTATATTCGCGGACGGATCTCCACGCTCGATCGCGGAGCCGAGCTCACGGTTTTCGGGCTGTCGAGCTATGTGGCGAGCGGGATGATGTTTTATATCACGCCGCAGACACTGACGTTTGTTTCAGGATTATTGTCGGCGCTCGCGGGCGTGGTGTGGTTCGTTAGGCAAGGGAAAGTTGAGAGTGGAGAGTCGAGAGTGGAGAGCAAGAACTGAGTGCGATATCATTAAATATCGACTCTCCACTCTCAACTCTTTACTCTCAACTAATTACGCAGTAATTATTACCGCTTTTGCACCCGTTAGTTCGGAGAAATCTTTAGTGTAAACCGTATCGACGCGGCGGATGTTGGCGACGGTATCGACGATGTCCTGGGTTTGGATAAAGCCGGATTCGACGTGGGCGATGGCCCAGTTTTTGATGTGCGAGGCCTTGCGAAGCGTTTCTTCCAGAAGATGCAGGTATTGCGATTTGGTTTCGGTCGCCGCACCGAGTTTGCCTGACGCTGCCGACTCGAGATCGTTCCAGAAATCATTGCCGCAGCGGAGCCATTCCTCGGGCCAAGCGGTGCGCCCGAGATATCCGCGCACGCTCTGAGCATGAGACGCCGGCAGCCGCAGAAACATCATATCTGATGGCGTTTCGGAGATAAAATCGTCTGCGTTTTTGTTCTGACACGTGTTGTTCTGACCGTTATTAAAATTTTCAGGCTGGATTGACCATAGGCGGCGATAGACATTTGATAACGGCTGGCGCAGCTCACGCGTTTCTTCCTTAAACGAAAGTGCGTAATCGCCGACGGCAATTGCGATGCTCGATGCAACGGCACGCGACATTTGAGATTGAAGCCGGTCGATATTTCGACGGACGTTATCGAACCACCATGAGTCGGTCTCGGTAAACCACGAGGCCAGGATCGGATTTTGCAGCCGGTAGCCGGGAACGTAGGCGTCGTCGAGGACAACATTGATCTCGTCATCGGAAAGCTTTTCACCGTCGTTCGCGATCTCAGCGAAACTTCTGGTCCACGCCGACTGCATCGGGTCGTTTGCCAAAACGCGGACATTCGAGCGTTTTAGATAGGCTCCGAGAGCGGGCTTGTCTGAAAAGGGAAGTGCCACCGAGTTGAATTTTATCCGACGCAAGACATTAAGGTCGAACGCGAGCCAGCTTTTCGGCGCTGTTTTGGATTGACCGTGCATAAATAGTGAATAACGAATAGTTAATAGTGAACAGTGAATTCTTACCTAATTTCATACGAGCGACAAATTGCCCGCGAACGGATCGGCGGTTTTGGGTTCCGCGCGTGTTTCTTCTGGAACCGTTATCGATAGAAACGTTTTGACCACCGACGGATCAAATTCAATTCCCGCCCATTCGGTTAAATATTTTTTTGCATCGGCGGCGGATATCGCCGCTCTGAAAGGCCGTGCGGCGGTCATCGCGGCGTAGGTGTCGGCAACTCGCAAAATACGTGCGGCAACAGGTATCTGTTCGGCTTCGATGCCGTCCGGGTAGCCGCCGCCGTTCCACCATTCGTGATGCCATCGGACGATAAGCTGCACGCCGCGCGGCAACCCGAGTTTTGCCGTTTCCTGCTCGCCGATCACCGGATGACGCTGAAGATCGATTCGCTCGCTGACGGCTATCCCACCCGCAGCACGGATATATTCACGATGCATCGACAGTTCGCCGATGTCGTGTATCAGGGCCGCCTGCTGGAGAAAAAACCGGTCGCGGGATGCGAGATTAAACACCGTTCCAATCGAATCTGCTATCTGGGCGATCCGCCGCCCATGCGCGCCGGTGTAGCATTCGAATTCGTCCATCTCCGACGAGATCCGCAGCAATTTTTCGTCCACCAGGGTTTTTTCCACAAGTATGCTGTCCACGACTCTAGTTTCGCTTTTTTGAGTTCAAAGTTCAAAGTTCAAGGTTCAAAGTACAGGCGGTTGAACTTTAGACCTTAAACTTTAACCTCCGGCTTTAGTCTGCAGCGTCGCGAGTAGATCGCGGGCTTCGCGGTTGCTGGGGAATATGTCGAGTAGGCGTTGGAGTTCGCCCGTCGCGCGTTTTAGCAAATTCATCTGGATGAAGAATTCGGCAAGGAGAATGCGAAATGTCGGGTTATCGGGGTCGAGTTTGACGGCTGTTTGCATTTCGGACTCGGCCTTGTGCCGCTGTTTTTCGTCGGCTGAAAGTGCTTTGCCGTAGTAGGCGTGATAGCGGGCATTTTTTGGGTCGAAATGGACGGCACGGGCAAGAAACGGCAGCGCCTGTTCGGATTCGTTGTCCATCAGCAATTGGAAGCCGCGATCGAAATTTTCGGCTGCCTGTTCGACCTGCAGACCGGCATTGTCGATATTCCCGGCCGCCGCTCTTTTTTCGCGTTCGCTGATCTCTTTACGCATACGGTAATCGTATATTTCCCTTTTTTCAGGATTTTTTAGAGTTTCGTGAGCCTGGGCCATCTCGGTGAAAGCGTTCTGGATACGCTGGAGGATATCGCCGCCCTCGGAGTGATATTTATCGGGGTGGAACATCTTTGCAAACGCAAAATAGGCACTCTTGATTTCCGCCGTATCTGCTTTAGGGTCAACGCCGAAAAGGTCGTAATGCGTTTCGGCCTTTTCGACCTGTTCAAGATATTCCTCAAGCGTCTTTACTATCTCGGGCTCATTTTCAATTGGTAAATCGAGGACCGTTTCCGGCTCGGCAGCCTTGGTCACTGGCTCCTTGATGGCTTGCAGCTTTGCCTCCTGCTTTATTTCGAGTTTTGCTCCACGCATCGCGGCGATAGTTGCACCGGAAAAAGCGTGCTGCCAATCGTCGCGAACAATAAAACCGCCCAGCCAAAGTGTATAGATGACATGCAGGGCTTTTGACTCGGACATTGCAGCAACACTGGACAAGTCGGCAACGGTGAGCAGCATCTCGCCCATTCGGGAAAGCACAAAAGCCTCGTCCGGCGTCATATTCAACGCCGTATCAAAATCTGCTGCGAGATGAAATCTTTCATCCATTGTGCGAAAGCGTGTCAGTACAGCATCGACGGGCATGCAGCGTCCGTAGTCAAAAAGTAGGCGTTTTGTGTCGACATCATAGTCGAGACCATCACGGATGCGTTTTAATGAGCTAAAGCTCCAATCTCCTTCCGGCCACGCCAGAATGTCGACGATGATCGCCTCGATCTGTTCGGCAAAAAGACGGTCGCACTCGGGCTTGGTCAGAAATTTCTTTTCTTCGAGAAACGCGGCAAACTCAAAATCATTAGCGAAATTCGGTATCTGAGCGAGGTCATCTTTTGTGAGCTGGTTTCGCTTGAGCAGGATGTCGAACAGACGCGACGTAAGGGCGTTTGAGACGGCAAAAACGACGCGGCCTTCTCTTAAATAGGTCACGCATTTTCGGTCTTTATTCGATACAAGCAGACTCCCGTTGAGCCGCGCGTGCGATATCTCGGCGACGAGTTCGGCGAACGGATGCGTCAGGAAGTTTCCCTTGATCTCCAGGTCTGATTGCGGGGTCATTGATGCAAATAAGGAAAAAAGCGTGCGGCGTGCGGGGACGACCACCTAAATGATAACAAATCCGATGCAATAAAGTTAAGGGAAATCTTTCGCCTTTCGCCCGTTTGTTTGATACGATTTCAATCGATTACTGCCAAATCGCATGGAAAATGAGATAGAAATTCGCGAATGCCTGACGCTCGACGAGCTGGCGGAATGCGTCGCTCTGCAACGCGAGGTTTTTGCTTTGCCGGAGGTTGAATTGTCGCCGGTGCGGCATTTTGTCGTGACGCGAAATGCCGGCGGCTTCACGCTTGGAGCTTATTCTAATGGCAAATTGGCCGGTTTTGTACTGAGTGTCCCCGCATTTATGCGAGGGAAACGTGCCTATTATTCGCACATGACCGGCGTCCGGCCGGAGTTTCAGAGCCACGGCATCGGAGCAAAATTAAAATGGGCGCAGCGAACGCGAGCACTCGGTGAGGGCGTGAAATATCTGAAATGGACATTCGAGCCGACAAAAGCGAGAAACGCGTACTTTAACCTCGAAAAACTCGGTGCGACGGTCGGCGAATACCAGCAAAATTTCTACGGCACAGACTACTCGACCGCTCCGGGCAGCGCCGCCAAGATCGGATTGCAGAGTGACCGGCTGTTTGCCGAATGGGATCTCGAAAGCCCGAAAGTACGGGCTCTGGCGGTTGGCGAGAAGTTTTTAGAAACCCGTGAACCGGCGGCAACAATCACGATCATGAACGACTGGCTCGGCCTCGTCGATTCTGATCCGGCTAGTGCATTGGCCGAGCAAATGCGAATCCGCGGTGAATTTGAGGCGGCATTTGCCAGAGGTCTGATCGGGCGGGCGTTTCGCCGCGACCCTGAACGTCCAATGTATCTGCTTTATTCAGAATAATTATGTCATTGTTCGAGATCGATCCAGATATTCGAAAAGCACGGACGCTTGCGTCGGAGTTTTACACCGATCCGGCATATTTCGAAATTTCAAAGGAGAAGATATTTACGAGGACTTGGCAGTTCCTTGGTAAATCGGACGAATTTGAAAGCTTGAAACCGGGGACGATGTTACCCGGCTTTTTGGATGAACCGGTGTTGTTGGTAAAGACCGATGAGTCGTTAGCTTGCCTCTCAAACGTCTGCACTCATCGCGGCAAGATCTTGGTCGAGGAGCCGTGCAAGGCGAATTTGATCCGCTGCAGCTATCACGGGCGGCGATTTTCGCTTGATGGCAAGTTTATGTCGATGCCCGAATTCGACGGCGTGGAGGATTTTCCGTCAGAAAGCGATAATTTGCGGCAATTGCCTTTAGCGGTTAGAGCAGGTTTTATGTTTGCGTCGATCGATCCGGCCGATACATTTGAATCATTTGTCGGAGAAGCTGTATGTCTTGAAGATATCGAGCTGCGCGGTTTGCTGCTGACGGCAAGGTGCGAATATGAGGTGAACGCTCATTGGGCGCTCTACTGCGAGAATTATCTCGAAGGCTTTCATATTCCGTACGTCCATCAGGCGTTGAACGCCGTGGTTGATTACGGTAGCTATACGACCGAGACGTTTCGCTACGCAAGTTTGCAGACGGCTTTGTCAGAACCGCCTGCGTCAGCGGTCGCGGAAATGAAGAACCCAGTCCCAAGACTTATTGGCGCTCCCGGTTCTCACACGCAAGTCGCAGCGCGATACTTGTTTATTTTTCCAAATCTGATGTTCAATTTTTATCCGTGGGGAGTTTCGGTAAACATTGTACGGCCCGTTTCGCCGACTAAATCTGTGGTTGAGTTTTTGAGCTATGTTCGCGACGAAACATTGATGAACGCGGGAGCCGGGACCGATCTGCACGGCGTGGAATTGGAAGATGAAGCCGTGGTCGAGAGCGTCCAACGCGGAATTCGGTCACGGTTTTATTCACACGGTAGATATTCGCCGACGCGCGAGCAGGGAACGCATCATTTTCATCGTTTGATCGCGGAATTTATGGATTGATTTTTGGTATAACCATGGTTATACTTTTTTTATGAAAACTGCAATCTCAGTTCCAACCGATGTGTTTCAACTCAGCGACCGCCTCGCCAAGAAATTCAAAATTTCCCGAAGCGCTGTTTTTGCAATGGGCGTTAAGAAACTCGGCGAAGAGTTTGACGAAGAAGATTTGATCGCTCGAATCAACGCGGTGTGTGCCGAGGTTAATACGTCCGTTGACCCCGAAATTAAGGCGTATCAGCGCCGAAGAGTTGGAAGAAATGAATGGTAATTCGCCGCGGACAGATCTGGTGGGTTGATTTTGGTCCACCTCGTGGGGCGAGCCCTGGTTACGAGCGGCCGGCGGTTGTGATCCAATCGGACGGATTTAATAAGACTGACATTGATTCAGTAATTGTTGCAATTGTTACAACAAATCTGCGGCTTTCACGCATGCCTGGAAATGTGTCCGTTGAGAGCGGTTTCGGGGGATTGAAAGAGGATTCAGTGATCAATATCACGCAATTATTCACGCTTGATAAAAGCGACCTTTTGGAATTGCTTGGCACACTCCCACGATCCACGGTCGAGCAGGTTAATAAAGGCCTTAGACTCGTTCTATCGATAGAGAACCGTGAATAGTACCGAAGAAATCGAAAAATTGAGAGCAGAGATCGAACGGCACAGCAATCTCTATTATCAGGAGGACGCGCCGGAGATATCAGATTATGAATTCGATCAGCTTCTTGAGTGTTTGAAAGCTTTAGAAGCCGAGTATCCCGAACTAATCACGCCCGATAGTCCGACGCAGCGGGTTGGCGGCAAGGCGGCTAGTTTGCAGCCATTTAAGCATACCGTTCCGCTGATGTCGCTCGACAATTCGTACAATCTGGATGATCTTAAAGCGTTCACGGAACGCTGTGAAAAGCTGGCAGAGGGGCGAAAACTTGAGTATGTTGCCGAACTGAAGATCGACGGGTTGAGCGTGTCTCTGCATTACGAGAATGGCATTTTGGTGACCGGAGCGACGCGCGGCGATGGCTCGACTGGTGACGAGGTGACGCAAAATGCCAAGACTATCCGCACAGTCCCGCTGCGGCTAAAAGTCGATGCTCCCGCCCATGCCGAAATTCGCGGAGAGGTTTTTCTTTCGCGGTCGCAATTTCAAAAAACCAATACGGAGCTGGAAATGCAGGGCGAAAAAACGTTTGCGAATCCGCGAAATTCTGCTTCGGGTACGCTGCGGATGCTCGATTCGGCGGTTGTCGCAGCGCGACGGCTGGATATGTTTCCTTATGACGTTTTTCGCGGGAATCAGAAGATGTTTGCGACGCACTGGGAAAATTTTGAGTGGCTCGAAAAGAACGGATTTAACGTCAATCCGAACCGGGCGTTGTGTCGTAATTTTGAAGAACTCTGTGCGTTTATCGCGAAGATAGAGGCGAAACGCGACGGCCTCGATTACGAGATCGACGGCGTTGTGGTTAAGGTGAATTCGACGGCGCTGCAGGACGAATTCGGAGCGACGACAAAGGCTCCGCGTTGGGCTATCGCGTATAAATATCCGGCGCGGCAAGCGACCACGCGACTGCTCGGCATCGGCATTCAAGTCGGACGGACCGGAGCGTTGACGCCGGTCGCTCATCTTGAGCCGACATTGCTCGCGGGCACGACGGTTGCCCGCGCTTCGCTGCATAACGAGGATGAGATCAAACGGCTCGATCTCAGAATCGGCGATTATGTGATGATCGAAAAAAGCGGCGAGATCATACCGCAGGTGTTGTCTGTCGTGACGACGAAACGCGACGGCAGCGAGCGTGAATTTGAGTTTCCGAACGTTTGTCCGGTGTGCGGATTTGACGCCGTTCGCCCCGAAGGCGAAGCCATTCGTCGCTGCACCAACGCGGATTGCCCGGCAAAATTAAAAGCACGAATTCTGTATTTTGCGTCGCGAAAGGCAATGGATATCGAAGGTCTGGGCGAAGTGCTGGTCGAGACGCTCGTCGATAAGGAGATGATCCGCGATGTCGCGGGTCTCTATTCGTTAACACTCGAACAGATCGCCGGCCTCGACCGTATGGCCGAAAAATCCGGCACGAACCTTATCGAACAGATAGCGGCGAGCAAGACAGGGGGCCTGCAGAGGCTGCTATACGGTATTGATATCAGGCATGTCGGCGAGCGTTACGCCAAAATTCTTGCCAATCATTTTCGCAGTATCGACCGCTTGGCCGACTCGAGCATTCAGGAACTCGACGACATCCACGAGATCGGTCTCTCGGTCGCCGAGAGCGTTTATGAATGGTTCCGCGATCCACGAAATATTGACCTCGTTTCACGCCTGAAAGCCGCCGGCGTTAAAACCGAAACGGACGCCGCGAGCACCGCGATGCTGGACGAGCGTTTTGTCGGCAAAACTTTTGTCCTTACCGGAAAACTCGAAAATTACACCCGCGACGAAGCCGCCAAATTAATCGAAGAACGCGGCGGCCGCGTCTCGTCATCCGTCAGCAAAAATACCGATTTTGTCGTCGCGGGCAGCGACGCGGGGTCGAAATTAACCAAGGCGGAGAGTTTGGGTATTAATGTTCTCGAAGAGAACGAGTTTTCCATCATGATCGAATTCTAACGTTGTTCGTCCAGCTCGCGAAACTTTTTCTGGATGAAGTTTAGGTGTTGTCTTTTTTCAAAATCGATTAGTCGATCTATCTCGTCCTCGAAGAGTAATTCAGCATACAGCTTCTCAATTCCCCACTGATTTCCTGAGACCATGGCCCGATAACGCGTAAGTTCGAAGGCGATGTTTAAGGCGGATTCATACTGAGTATTAGGCAAGACATCTTGGTTGAATGCATCGCCAATGTAAACCATCCGAATCTCCATAATTTCAGGAGTATCCGGCAATTTCATTCGACTAAAGTGCGAACCAGATGTCGGCATTTCCCAATTCTGCCCATCGATAAATACCCTTGTATAGGGATTTACATAGAATCGGTCAAATGCTCGTTGAGAATCAAAAAAACGTAGCATCAACGGATAAATCGAAGTCTCAACCACGCGGCCAATACTCTCCCGGCTTCGTTTAACTTCTATCCGTTTTCCGAACCCGCGGATTTTTCTGTCGAGTAGTGTGATTTCCTTGTCAACATCTCCTGATTCTTCAATATTTTCCCCTTTCGCTCCTCTAATCATTATTGCAAGAGAGTGAGCCATGTTAACTGCGACATAATCGACAAAAGGATCAAGAATCGCGAAGTTTGCCTGCTCAAGGGCAGCGATGTAATTGTCTTTGTCTTCGTTTTTGATAATCACCGGTGGGAAGCCGTATTTCATCAGAATGAAGTTCATCAAAAGTCGGGCAAGGCGGCCGTTACCGTCGTCGAATGGGTGGATAAGGACGAATCTGTAATGAAACTCAGCGGCGAGCAGGATGGGATTTGTTTCCGGTGACTCTGTTTTGGCACGAAACCATTCGACGAGTTCCTGCATTTTAGCTGGGGTTTCGATCGGTTCGGCGAAGTAAAACATCTCGCCCGTCAGCGTTTCCACATGATTTGGCTCTGTTTTGTATTCGCCTACCTTTATGAGTCTTTTTGTTGGGACTCCATCTGCTGTCTTTGCATCTGCCAGAAATGGCCTTACCAAAATCAATGTGTGTAATTGTCTTATGAATATCTCGGTCAGAGGCTCACCCTGTTTTATGTATTCAATAATTACGTTGATCGCTTCGTTGTGTCCGGAAATCTCTTCGTGATCTCTGACCGGTTTGCCACCCGCGGTGAGTCCTTTTAGGAGGAGCATTTTCGTTTCACCGAACGAGTAAGTGTTGCCTTCTAGCTTATTCGAATGGTAGTTCCAATCGAGGCGAAGCTTCTGCCATATCCGAGCCTCTAATTCAGGATCAAGCGGGCGCAGGGCATCGAGTTCCAGCTTTAAATTTTCGACTTTCTCCAGGATTTCCATTGTTCACCGATTCGGATTATCATTATTTCATAATTTCTGTAGAAGTCTAGCTTTTACAGCGAAGTGAATTATAGCGTCAAAGGTTTTTGCATTATGTTTGAGATCAACAGATATAAAGACGAAATAGAAAAGCTGTGCGGAGAGTTCGGCATAGTACGCCTGGAGCTATTCGGTTCGGTTTTGTCGGATGAGTTCGATAACGAAAGCGATATCGATTGCCTTATCGAATTCGGCAAAGATGGTGGGAACCACTTTCATCGTTATTTTGATCTTAAATACGCACTTGAAGGCCTATTCGGAAGAAAAGTTGATTTGGTCGTCGATTCAGCAATCAAAAATCCATATTTCCGTCAAGCAGTCGATCAGACTAGACAGTTGATTTATGCGGCGTAACATTCAAAAGCTATGTTTTGATATTCTCCGGGCAATCGATGATATCAAGACATTTACCAGAGACCTCGATTTTGAAAAATACAGGCAGAATCGAGTTGTCAAACTGGCTGTCGAACGCGATTACGAGATTATCGGTGAAGCTCTTAAACGAATGGAGGTTCGGTTCCGGTCGAATTTTCTGACCATCACTGATGGCCGCAAGATAATTGATTTTCGGAATTTACTTGCCCACGGATATGATGATGTCGCAGACGAGATCGTCTGGGATATTACTTGTTCAGATGTTCGAGTGCTTGAAGTTAAAGCGATATTAAGGAATCACCAATGAACAATTTTTTTACAGCAAATATATCGGAAGCCGATCCGCTAATTAGCAATGCGATTGATGACGAAGTTCGGCGGCAGACGGATGGGCTTGAGTTGATCGCGTCGGAGAATTTCGTGTCCGAAGCCGTTTTGCAGGCGATGGGTACGGTTTTTACGAATAAATATGCCGAAGGCTATCCGGGCAAGCGGTACTATGGCGGGTGCGAATTTGCCGATGTTGTCGAAAATTTGGCGATCGAACGGGCAAAGAAGCTTTTTGGAGCCGAGCACGCCAATGTCCAGCCGCACGCTGGGGCGCAGGCGAATATGGCGGTGCTGATGACGGCACTTGATCATGGCGATCAGATCTTGGGGATGAATCTGTCGCACGGCGGGCATTTGACGCATGGGCATCCGCTCAATTTTTCCGGGATCAATTACAAGGTCGCCGACTATGGCGTCAATCGCGAGACAGAGCAGATCGATTACGACGAATTGCAGAGAATCGCCGAGGGAAGCAGGCCGAAATTGCTGATCTGCGGTGCGTCGGCGTATCCGCGAATTATTGATTTCGAGCGTATAAGCGAGATCGCACGCAGTGTTGATGCAAAGGTAATGGCTGATATTGCACATATAGCCGGGCTTGTCGCCGTTGGCTTGCATCCATCGCCGGTGCCGCATTGTGAATTTGTTACGACGACGACGCATAAGACTCTTCGCGGGCCGCGCGGCGGGTTGATATTGTGCCGTGAGGAATTTGCATCGGATGTGAATCGCAGCGTTTTTCCCGGCGTTCAGGGCGGGCCGCTCGTGCATATAATAGCCGCAAAAGCGGTGTCGTTTGGCGAGGCTCTGCAGGACGATTTTCGTGGCTACCAACAGCAGATCATTGATAATGCTAAGGTGTTGGCAAGCACGTTGAGTGACGCGGGACTGAGGCTCGTTTCGGGCGGCACGGATAATCATTTGCTGCTCGTTGATGTTTTTATGGACGGTAAAGGCATCACCGGCAAGGTGGCTGAAAAGGCTCTCGATGATGTTCAGATCACGGTTAATAAGAACACGATCCCGTTTGATACGAATAAACCATTTGTGGCGTCAGGCATCAGACTTGGAACGCCTGCATTGACGACGCGCGGGATGAAAGAGGACGATATGCGGGCAATCGGGGGCATGATCGCCGCGATTATTCATGATCCCGAATCTGAGGAAGTAAAAGCGAAAGTGAGACGCGATGTTGCCGAGCTTACAGCAAAATTTCCGATGTATCCCGGCAGCAGCAGCAGTCAGCAGTCAGCAGTCAGCAGTCATCAGTCAGAAGTTTAATCGCCGGGCGTTTCATTTTCCGAATCAAATTCATCCAGAATTTCGCGAGCCTCGTCGGAGTCGAATTCGTAGGCTTTTTGTTCGAGCGACGCGGCGGCGATGCCAGCATATAGGGGGTCGTCGAGCAACGGCAGAATAACGGGAATCGGCAGCATCGCTAAGGTTTCATAGGCTATGGCGCGTATTTGCGGCAATTCGGTTTGACGGACGATCTCGGCGATTTCGCTTGACGAATACCGCTCCGTAAGATGGTCGGCAAGCTTATCCAGTCGGTTGTAATCGTTATCTTTTATGGCACGCGTCGCAAGTTGAATAAAGACCTCGGCCGACGCAGATTGGGCTTCCAGAACACGCACACACGTATCTGCGAGGTTGGTAATTTCGGTAAGTTTCGCTGAATTCTTACGAACCTCGGAGGTTTTTGACTGCTCGTCGAGAGCGCCCAACAGACGGCTCACTTCCCAATCTGCGTGGGCATCGTAAGAAAATTTTGGGGTTTTGGAGATCGCCGGGCCCGAATTGCTGGCTTGCAAGGCACCGACAAGCATTTTTTTGGTGATCGGCCGCAAACCTTCCCAAATGCTTGCAACGGATCCGCCGAATTCCTTGATCATCATGTCAATTCATTAAGTTTGCGACGGGAAGCTTCGCTTGTCAAGCAGATTTTCTGATAAGAACCGTATCACGAAGCCGCGATTCGACAGCGCGAAGCGTCGCTTCGAAATCAATGCAGTCCTCGTCCACTTTCTCAAGCAACGCATACGGCGTCTCGCTCAAATGACGTATTTCCCAGGCGACGCCGCCCGGTTTTGGTGGTCGCGAGAACCACGCAGCGTCAATGTCGGAATCAATAACCTGAACGCCGTCAATGAGATGCGATAAATCGCCACCGATTTGTGTTTTCAGAGCCGCAGATAATAAAATGCGGCGTAATATCCAGCCGTGTTTCCTGTAAACCGCGATAATTTCGCCGATCTCATTAGCGGCTATCATTTTGTGTTCTTGTTCGATTTTGGCGGAACCGGAACCGAGTTTGTGACCGCCGGCGAATTCGAGTTTGAATTTGTATTTGATCCCAACACCACCGTTGTATTCGAGACGGCGTTCGCGGCTTGTTTTTCGAGGAAATCGCGCCCCGGGCCCGGCGATTTGAACGAGCCGGCAAAGAGGTCGCCCATGGCGAGTTTCCAAGAACCGTCTTCTTTAATAAACGGCAGATCTTCCCATTTGCTTTCTTTCGAATTCCAGACCTCGATGTTACCCATATCGCCGCTGATGCGCTCGTCGCGAATATTGGGCAGAGCCTCGGAGTAAGTGGTCGCGGTAAACCCGTTCTCAAAGGCTTGTTCGGGCGTCTTTTTGTAGCGTTCCATCGACATTTTTCCCAGTTCAATCGTTTTTTTCGTTAACTGCTTCTTGATAGCCTCAACGTCCTTGCTCTTGACGGCGGCAAAGAGCCGTTTGTACGCATCTGTCGGGCTGTTACCGCCGCCGGACACATCCTGCCCACTGCACGCAAACGCAAACGAAATGGCCGAAAGTGCGATCATCAATAAAATAATTCTCTGCATATTTACGATATTTTATACTATTTGTATAAGTATTTTGAGAGTATATTAACGCAAGGCGGAAATGCAAACTTTTGTCCGGCGGCGGGCTTAAATATACTAAATATTGTGACTCTTCTATTATCAATACGATAAAAATTAAGATGAAAGCCCTCAGATTCGCCGCCAACCAACTTAAGCTCGCCGAAGTGCCAATACCAGAGGATAAAACCGAGGCACTTATACGTGTTACAAGGTCGGGCATTTGCAATACGGATATAGAAATTGTGCGGGGCTACGCAGGTTTTCAGGGGACGATCGGGCATGAATTTGTCGGTGTGGTCGAAAAAGCCGACGATGCTCCGCAACTGGTCGGCAAACGGGTCGTCGGCGAGATAAATGCCGGCTGCGGTGTATGTGATAAATGTGTCGCCGGAGACCCGCGTCATTGCCTCACGCGAACGGTGCTCGGCATCGTCGGCCGTGATGGTGCGCACGCCGAGTATTTGCAACTGCCGTCGCGTAATTTGCTCGAAGTTCCCGA
Source organism: Chloracidobacterium sp. (assembly GCA_043748725.1). Classification (GTDB taxonomy): domain Bacteria; phylum Acidobacteriota; class Blastocatellia; order Pyrinomonadales; family Pyrinomonadaceae; genus OLB17. Next base: position 17,555 of record JAYVER010000290.1, read on the forward strand.
TCGTGTTTCCGACGAACAGGCCGTTTTTGTAGAACCGCTGGCTGCTGCCTATGGCATCACCGAGCAGGTTGATTTGACACCCGAAACGCGGGTCGCGGTGATAGGCGACGGAAAATTAGGTTTGCTGTGTGCAATGAGCCTCGCGATAAAGTCGCAAAACGTTTCGCTTGTCGGTAAGCATCGCGCGAAAATGGCGATCGCCGAAAAATGCGGAGTCGAGGCGATCCAATTAAATGATCTAACCGCTTCGATGAACGGGCGTTTCGATGTCGTTGTTGAGGCAAGCGGCTCGGAATCGGGCTTTGCGACCGCTCTTGATCTGGTACGTCCACGCGGCAAGATCGTGCTGAAATCAACGTTTCACGGCACTCCCGCATGGCAGGCCTCGCGTGTCGTGGTTGATGAGATAACCATTGTCGGCTCACGCTGCGGACGTTTTGCACCGGCGCTCGATTTACTCGCAACCGGCTCGGTCGATGTCGAAGCCCTTATCACTGAGGAATTTCCACTTGGTGACGGCGTCGCCGCGATGACACGGGCCACAGAAAAAGGTGCGTTGAAGGTTCTTTTGCGGGCATGATAGCAAATTTTTCGATAGAAACTTTTCTTGGCCTTACTTTGCGTTCTTAGCGGCTTTGCGTGAAACTCGTCTCACGCAAAGCCGCCAAGAACGCAAAGTGAGAAGAGTAAGCGAAAATCCGAAACGCAAGGTAAATTCCTGCATCAAAGAAAAAGAAAATTGATTTTGATATAATTTTTGGAGAAATGACAGCGATATCCCGCTTTTTAGGAGAAGCAGCTATGTTTACAAATCGTATCGGTTTTCATACATTTCGTCTTGCGGTAATTTTCGTCATTGCCCTTGGTATTACTGGCGGAACGGCTTTTGCGCAGCCTGAGCGGCAGATCAGATCGTTTGCCGAGATCGCCAAAAAGGTCGAACCGGCAGTCGTCAATATCGACACAAAGAGCAAGGTGTCGCAGCCGGTTGCAAAGGGAACGCCTGCACCGAGCGACTCGGACGATATTATGGAGTTCTTTCGCCACCAATTACCGCAGCGGCCTGTCTACGCCGTTGGCAGCGGTTTTATCGTCGATAAGTCGGGTTATATTATTACCAATCAACACGTCATCGAAGATGCAGCGAGAATCACAGTGAGGCTCGATTCGGGCGAGGAATTTACAGCCAAGGTTGTGGGCACGGATGACGAGACTGATCTTGCAGTGTTAAAAATTGAAACAGGCCGCGATCTGCCGTTTGTTAAATTTGGCGATTCGGACACGGCTGAGGTCGGCGATTGGGTGCTCGCGATCGGTTCACCTTTTGGACTTTCAAAAAGCGTGACCGCCGGCATAATCTCGCAGAAGCAACGCCAAACGCCGTACGCAAAAGCGTTTCAACGATTTATTCAGACCGATGCGGCGATAAACCGAGGCAATTCGGGCGGCCCGCTCGTCAATCTGGACGGCGACGTAATCGGCATAAATTCACAGATAGCGACTTCGACAGGCGACTACAACGGTGTCGGTTTTGCCTTGCCGTCACGTGATGCGTCTTATGTTTACAGTCAGATCGTCAAGAACGGCAAGGTGCGGCGCGGTTATCTGGGGGCTTATCTCGAATCGGTAAAGGCTGAGTTTGCCAAGGTTTATGGTTTGAGCGACAGTAAGGGGGCTATAATTACTGACATCAAGGACAAACTGAGCCCGGCGGCGGTTGCGCAGCTGCAGACCGGCGATGTGATCGTGGAATTTAACGGCCAGCGGGTCGAAAGCGCTCAGGATCTAATCGCAAAAGTCGCCGCAGCGACACCCGATCAAACCGTCGCAATTGTCTATTTGCGCGAGAACGGAGCAAATCTTGAGAAAAAGACCGCATCGGCGAAACTTGGCGAACGACCAACCGTCGATCGGGCTATGGACGACCCGGGCGAACGCAGAAAACTGCCGCTTGACGTTACAACCGCAGAACAAAAACCGTTTGGGCTGACACTGAACGAACTTACACCTGCGTTGGCAGCGACCAACAAGTTCGGAGGCCAAAAAGGCTTGCTGGTGACCGAAATAAACCCCGCAAGTTTCATCGCGGATGTGCGAAATTCAAACGGCAACGAGGCGTTGGGAGCGGGCGATCTCATCCAGCGGATCAATCGTGTGAACGTCACAGACCTGAAAGCCTTTACCCAAATTGTTTCAAAATTAAAGGTTGGCGACCCGGTCGTCCTGCATGTAATCTCATATAATCCGGCACAGCGGTTACCGGAATTGAAGATCGTGCAGTTCACGGTTAAATAGGAGAAAGATTTATGAGTACCATCATTTTTGAAATTACCGATCCTTCACGGCGGTTCGTGATCGATTTGGCTAACGAACCTCATGAATTTGTTGAAACGGTTCGAAAATTTGTGTCGAAACTAGAGACTAGATCGGGTGCTGTAAAGAAAAACGGAGCAAAAGGGCTCAATCCTAAGCTAAAACGAGCTAGTAAATATATTGACAGCATCGCCAATCGACCCGAAAGTAAGGCAGCGTTAGCCGAGGCCGACGGAATTCGCGAGAGTTGGATAAGAAAGAATGTCTGAGGCCGTACTTGTCGATACAAATATCTTTATCGAGATAGTTCGCAATGGGGATGAAAAGCTTCAGAATGTTATCGATGGTTTCGATCATACATTCATCAACACGATCATATATTTTGAACTGATTCGGGGTGAGCCGGATAAAAAGCAGTATGCTAAACGTGAGAGATACCTGCAAAATTATGAGTTGATCCATCTCGATACTGAAACTTGCGAATTGGCCATAAAACTAATGAGAAAATTCAAGCTTTCTAACGGACTTGATTTTCCAGACGCTCTGATTGCGTCCACCTGCATTGCTAACGATCTTTATCTATTTACAAAAAACAGGAAACATTTTGAATTCATTCCTGAGTTGGTAGTCTTTTAATACATGCCTAAAACACAGATCAAGAAATACAAGAATTACATCGGCGGCGAGTGGGTCAAATCTTCATCTGGTGAGTGGTTTGATAATGTGAATCCGGCGGATACAACGGATATTGTCGGGCGATTTCCGGCGTCGAATCAGGATGACGTGAACGCGGCGGTTGAGGCGGCTGGACAAGCGGCCACTCGGTGGCGGCGGACTCCGGCGCCCAAACGGGCCGAATTATTGTTCACACTAGGCGAAATTCTTCGCAAAAATAAGGACGAATTTACGCATCAGATGACCCGTGAAATGGGCAAGGTGCTCAAGGAAGCCGGCGGCGATGTGCAGGAGGCGATCGACTGCACGTATTATACGGCGGGCGAAGGCCGCAGACTGCATGGTTTCACGACTCCGGCCGAGATGCCGAATAAATTTGCGATGTGCGTCCGCCAGCCGGTCGGTCTGTGCGGGCTGATCACGCCGTTCAATTTCCCAATGGCTATCCCTTCGTGGAAACTCATTCCGGCTCTTGTCTGCGGCAATACGGTCGTTATCAAATCCGGCGAAGACGTGCCGCTCTCAACGATCAATCTGGTCAAATCTTGCGAAGAAGCCGGCATTCCGAAAGGTGTGATAAATCTCGTTAATGGGTTTGGCGATGCGGGAGCGGCTCTCGTCGATCACAAAGACGTACGGCTGATCTCGTTTACCGGCTCCACCTCGACCGGACGCATTATCGCCGAGGCCTGCGCGCGTGAGAACAAAATCGTCAGCCTCGAAATGGGCGGCAAAAACGCCATTATTGTCATGGATGACGCCGATGTCGATAACGCCGTCGAAGGCTCGTTGTGGGGAGCATTTGGTACAAGCGGACAGCGATGCACGGCGTCGTCGCGGCTCGTCGTTCATAAGAAAATCTACAAGAAATTATGCGAAAAGCTGGTCGAGCGTGTCAAAAAACTTCGTGTCGGCAACGGCCTTGACAAAAAAACCGAGGTCGGTCCGGTAATTAACGAGCGCCAGATGGACAAGATACTCGGCTACATCGAGATCGGCAAAAATCATGACAAGGCCACCCTCGCCTGTGGCGGCCACCGGCTGACCAAGGGTGCCTTTAAAAATGGCTACTTCATCGAGCCGACCGTCTTTACAGATGTAAAACCGGGAATGCGGATCGAGCAGGAAGAGATCTTCGGCCCGGTGACGAGTGTCATTCCATTTTCGACGCTCGATGAGGCGATCGATATCGTCAACGGCGTTCAATACGGCCTTTCGTCGGCGATCTATACACAGGACGTCAACCGCGCTTTTTACGCGATGCAGGAGCTTTACACCGGCATTTGCTATGTAAATTCGGCCACAATCGGAGCTGAGGTGCATTTGCCTTTCGGCGGTACAAAAGGCACAGGCAACGGCCATCGCGAAGCCGGCACGCAGGTGCTCGACATATTCAGCGAGTGGAAATCGCTCTATATCGATTATTCGGGTAAACTGCAGAAAGCCCAGATCGACGCGGTTGAGATTTAGAGCAAGCGGTCACGGATAGTCATAAAGTTAGATATGTAGGTCGAGACGAGCGGCTTCGCGAGCGAGGGCTTTATCCCTGCTCCATAGTCTTGCCTTTCCAAGCATAGCCGACGCAATAATATGGACATCTACCGACCCGAGGCCTGTGCCATATAATTTTGCGTTCGATATGAGGCCGAGCACTTCAGCATGAGTCGCTACCGGACTTTGTGGTAACGCGTGGATCATATTCAGAAATTCTACCCGATTGGGTAAGTGGCCGCAGGCGAGTTCCTCGATCACCAATGGATGTGTAAGGATCTCTTTCCGGTTAAGGAGTTCGATCAGCCCGGGCTCGGAGCGCCGCAAATGATCTGCCCAAACTGACGTGACGATCAAGATCATCGGCGCCTTCGACCTGGCTTGAAGTCAGGTGCCGAACCGCCAAGTGCCGCCAGACGCTCACGAGACTTCTGTTCGATCAGCGCCTCGAGGCCAGCGTGTATCAGAGCTGTCTTCTCACGTATTCCGGTCATATCCGTCGCTTTTTTTAATACATCATCTTTAATGATTACCGTGGTTCTCATACATATCAGTATGTATGATACGTATGCTGTTGTCAAGGATTGGGCAGTTGAGAAAATAGCTCAACGGGTCTAGAATCCAGAGAAACTATTTCAAATGGAACGGAGCCGCACGATGACCAAACCCGCGACATTTTAATCTATCGCTTTGGCGATAAATGCTAATCGACGTTAAGATTATGAATACATAGATTTTATTTATCGCAATTTAATTATTTGGAGAAATTATTCATGAAAATCGGATTACCGAAGGAAATAAAAGATAACGAATACCGTGTCGGGCTGACGCCGGCAGGTGTTCAGGCACTGGCTCATGCGGGCCATAGTGTTTTTGTGCAAAAGACGGCCGGCGAGGGCTCGGGTTTTAAGGACGAGCAGTATGTAAAGGCTGGCGGACAGCTTCTCGATACTGCGGATGAGATCTGGCAGACCGGCGATATGATCGTCAAGGTCAAGGAGCCGGTTGCGCCGGAATATCCGCGGATGCGTGAAAATCAATTGCTTTTCACCTATCTGCATCTCGCGCCGGAACTCGAATTGACCAAACAAATGCTTAACCGCAAGGTGACCGGCGTCGCCTACGAGACTATTACGGACAGTGCCGGCCGTCTGCCGCTTTTGACGCCGATGTCTGAGGTTGCCGGGCGTATGTCCGTCCAGGTCGGTGCTACTTATTTAGAGAAAATGAATGGCGGACGCGGCATATTGCTAGGAGGCGTTCCGGGCGTTCCGGCGGCTAATGTCGTCATCATTGGCGGCGGCATCGTCGGAACCGAGGCGGCTAAGATGGCTGTCGGACTCGGTGCCAAGGTCACGATCATTGACCGCAATCTTGACCGCCTGCGTCAGCTAGACGACATTTTCTTGTCAAAGGTTCAGACGCTCGCTTCGTCGCGATACGCCATTGAAGAAGCTATCTCGCACGCCGATCTCGTTATCGGTGCGGTGCTTGTTGTAGGTGCAGCGGCTCCAAAACTCGTTACCCGCGACATGCTGCATCTCGTGCCGCAAGGGGCGGTGCTTGTCGATGTGGCCGTCGATCAGGGAGGATGTTTTGAGACTACCCATGCGACTACCCATTCGAACCCGACCTATTACGAAGAAGGCGTGCTGCACTATTGCGTCGCAAATATGCCCGGAGCGGTGCCGCGCACATCGACGTTTGCTTTAACCAACGCGACGCTGCCGTATGCGCTTGACCTTGCAAACAAAGGATTTGAGAAGGCAATCGCCGACGATGCCGGATTGGCCGAAGGGGTAAACACCTACGCTGGCAAACTGACCTACGAAGCAGTCGCAACATCGCAAAACCTCGAATACACGCCTCTCGACAGCCTGCTTGATCTAAAGTCGGCCTCGGCCGGCTAGGAATTTTCTGCC
>JAYVER010000291.1:0-3500 GCA_043748725.1 Chloracidobacterium sp.
TAAAGTGAGCCTTCAAAAGGCATGTTCGCTTGACCTTTACGGAATATTTAAGTCAGTTATGGAGGACTGAAAATGCCGTTAAATGTCAGAAGGTTTTACACTTCCGCGTTACTGGTTTTTGTTAGTTTTATTCTGATCTCCCAAGCCCAGACGGTCACTCCGCCGGTTGCCGCTCCGCCGCAGGCTCCTACCTCCGGGGATGTAATGCGCGATCGTATCTCCAAGGCAAAAGCCTTTATCGCCGTCCGCAACTACAACGCCGCAATTTATGAGCTTGAAAACATTCGCCGCGAATCGGGCGACACGGCCGTTCACAGCGTGGTAAATGTTCTGCTGATGAACAGCTATCTCGAACAGGGCGATTACAAACGCGCTCAGGATTTCCTTAATGAATTCTACTCCGTCCAAAAAACAACTAAACCAAACGCTGCCGCTTCATACGCATCTGTTGCCGGTCAGGTCGTAAAAAGCGCCCGCAACCGTGCCGGACGCTACCATGCGCTCGGCCTGAGCGTAACCGATCGCACGCTTCCGCTTGAGGCTCTAAACGATCTTGAAAAGATGCGCGAGACGCTCGAACTTGTTATTACTCAATCAAAAGAGATCGGCAAGACGCCAGCCAGATCAGCGGATGCGATGGGGCTTTTGGAAGAAGCCACAAATTCGCGCACGATGCTTGCCCGCGACGATTACGACGCCCGCCATTGGAAGGATGAGGTTGCCGACACGCGCGAGCAGATGACCAATTCCCGCAGTGTTGTCCTCAGCGCCGTCAATGAAATTACTCCGAATCAGGTTGCCACAACCACAAAACCGGTTGAGCAGCCGCCTATTGTCATGCAGCCGGTTATGGATACAAAAACAAACGCGACACGCGACCGCGAGGCAAAGACGGCAGAGAAAATAACGCTTGAGACTGCCGTTGCTAAAATCGACCCGCCGGTTTACATACCATCCGCGCCGCAGCCCGTAAAAGAAGAACCAAAACCTGTTGCGGAATCGCCAAAAACCGAGCCGGTTAAATCCAACGATCCGATTGACGTCGGTTCGCTCGTCGCTTATGCCACCAAACAGCCGCAGCCCATCTACCCGCCCGCCGCCAGAACTATGCGGACGACCGGTATCGTAAAGGTCGAGGTTACGGTCAACGAAACGGGAGACGTCTCCGATGTCCAAAAAACAAGCGGCCCATCGATGCTGCAAAACGCGGCAAAAGACGCGATCAGGAAATGGAAATTCAAACCATTCGTCCGCGACGGCCAGCCGGTCAAGGCGATGGGGTTTGTGAGCTTTAATTTCTCGTTGTAAGAGAATAGCTCCCCTCTTGGGAAAGGAGGGGTGGCCGAAGGCCGGGGTGGTTCGCGGGCGGCAACCTTTTGGCGAGGTTCGCTGTCTGAGTTGTCAGCGCTTCAGGTGCTTCTGAAGCGCTGAAGCAGATGAAGCACCTGAAGCGCCACGGGATACTGTTTATTCTGTTTTAAATATCTCGGCGGCACGATCGTGTCTGCGGTAAATCTTCTTATGCGATACCTGATCTTTATTCTCATGCTGGCCTCGTTCGCGTTTTCACAGGCTCCGCCAATGGAGCCGGGCGTTTCGCACGATCTGGCCAAATGGCGGGCCGCACGGTATTCCGATGTGCGATACAAGCTGAACCTGACCCTCGAAAAAATGTCGCCGGTGCTGAAAGGTACGATCGAGATCCGCCTGCAGTATGCCGCCGTCGCGTGCGCCGAGCCTGATTGCCCGCCGATGTATATTGTGCTTGACTGGCGAAAGATACCGGGGCATGAAAAAGACTCGACGGTCAGCAACGTAAACATCAATGGAAAAACCGCGCCGGTGATAATGGAACCGCCGTTGGGGACGATGATTAGCATCCCGCATCCTGAAATGCTGCCTGGAACACCACCGCCCGGGCCAGCTGCTGTTGAACGCTTAGACCACATCATCTTTCACGACGGTGTGCGGATGGGCGAGAATGTCATCAAGCTCGATTTCACTTCGCCGATATTGACGAGCGGGTCGGCGATCACGCGTTATGTCGACAAAGAGGACGGCGCGGAATACATCTATTCACTCTTCGTCCCCAGCGACGCGAGCACGGCGTTCCCGGTCTTCGACCAGCCGGATGTGAAGGCGCGGTTTAGCCTTGAGGTTACGTATCCCGACACGTGGAAAGTCGTTTCAAACTCACCATTAATACGTTGGGGTGTTAATGATTACGCTGCGTTGCCCGATATAACGACACATCCTGACACACGAGAAATAACATTTGCAGAAACCAAACCCATCAGCACCTACGTCTTCGCCTTCGCGGCGGGGCCGTTTCAGCAATCTGCATATCAGATGGGCGAAAATTATAAGAACAGTTCCGATACTTTCCTAACCAGACCAGTGGATCCGAATTTCTTCTCTATGAATGTGTACGTTCGCAAATCGCAGGCCGAGAAGTTCAAACAGCACAAGGCGGAGGTCTTTCGCCTCACTCGTGAGGGAATCAAGTATCTCGAAGGCTATTTCGACTACAAATTTCCCTTCCCGAAGTACGACATTGTCCTGATCCCCGAATTTCCGTTTGGCGGGATGGAGCATGCCGGGGCGACGTTTTTGCGCGAATCGTCGGTTATTTTCCCGACCGAGCCGACGGCGAACGACTATATCTCACGGGCTAATGTCATCTTTCACGAGACGGCGCATCAATGGTTCGGCGACACGGTGACGATGAAATGGTTTGACGACCTGTGGCTGAAAGAGGGCTTTGCCGAGTTTATGGCGTACAAGACGCTCGAAAAAGTGATGCCCCAGTACAATGCCTGGAAGGTCTTTTACGAACGCAACAAACAGGCCGCCTACCTCACCGACTCCACCAAAGGCACGACGCCCATCTACCAGCCGATCGACAATCTCTCATCCGCAAAATCCGCCTACGGCAACATCGTCTATCGCAAAGCGCCTTCGTTTTTGCGACAGGCGGAATTTTATTTGGGTGAAGATAAGTTTCAGGTCGCCGTCCGCGCCTTTTTGAAGAAGCACGAGTACGCGAATGCCGGCTGGGAAGATCTGGTGAAGGAGTTTGAGGCTGCAAGCGGGCAAGATTTGAAAGAATGGGCAAATAATTGGATCAAATCGCGCGGAGCACCTGTGATTACAATTATTTCTAAAGGCGTCTCTCGTGGCGGCGTTTATGAGCCTAACCACGTTTTCAGCTATTCCTATTTTGTTTTGCAAAGGAACTTTTTGCACGATAAGGGGGTCGCCCAGGCCTTTGAACTGTTGGTTGTTGATAGTAAGGGCGACAGGCGAATTCTAAAGACAACAACCTGTAATTTCGACGCTAATAATTCGCCTGAAACGAAGTTGTGCGGCACGACAGTTGCGGCATCAGAAACCCATGCGCCTGATCTGTATGAATTCGCGCTAATCTTCCCAAATCGTTCTGATTACGGCTATGGCATTTTCCTTCTTGACCGAATCAGCCGCGATTACGTCCTGAAAAA
>JAYVER010000292.1:0-3467 GCA_043748725.1 Chloracidobacterium sp.
AGTACATGTTTGAGCCTGGGCTCAACTATTTGAATACAGCCGCCCTGGGGCCGACGCCACGCTCTATACTCGACCGGACTCTTGCGGCTTGGTATCAACTCGAATCGGATCCGGTAATGATGGCCTACGGTGATGGTGCCGTGCATGTGGCCACGGACAAGGCAAGAGAACATCTCGGGGCTTTGATCAATTGCAATGCCGATGAGCTTCTGCTAACGCGAAGTGCGACAGCGGCGATGAATAGCCTGTCCTTCGGTATTGATCTCGCATCAGGAGATCACGTTTTGACGACCGATGTCGAACACGAAGGTGGCACTAACGGTTGGTTTTACCTGAAAAAGCATCACGGCGTTGAGGTCGATCTGATAACCATACCTCCGACCGAATATGACACGGCCGCCATCCTATCTCGATTCGAAAAGGGAATTACAAAACAAACCAAAGTGATAGTTGTCAGCCATGTGATCAGTTCAACCGGTCTCAGGATTCCGGTTAAGGAGATATCGGCTCTGGCGCGACGTAATCGCATCCTGTCTGTCATTGACGGAGCACAAGCGGTTGGCGGTATCGATGTGGATGTCAGAGCGATCGGATGCGATGCGTACGTCGGTACCGGCCACAAATGGATCATGGGGCCGAAGGGTACCGGATTCGCCTACATAAAGAAAGACTCAGCGTCATTAATCCATCCGGCAGAGCGAGAGCAGGGATTTAGATTCGTAAATGGTTCGACCGGTGTTGGCAGTTTGCCGTTAATAATTGGCCTCGGCGAGGCTGCGAGGGCGATGAAAGCCAGAGATATGCGGGGAGTGGAAAAGAAAATTATCGGCCTGCGAAACCGAGCCTATGCCGGATTAGCCAAAATTCCGCGAATAACGCTGTGTAGTCCGCCGCCGGGTCCCCTTGCGACCGCGCTTGTCGCGTTCAAGCTGCCCGATGGCGTCGATAGTAGAACGTTCCGGGATACGCTGCTCAAAAAATATCAAATTGTCGTAAAGGTCGCGGAAAATAGGTGGTTTAACGGTAACCGAATATCGCCGCACATTTTCAACACCGAGCGTGATATAGACCAAGCCATTTCCGCTATCGCGAAAGAACTTGCCTAAAACACCGAACTATTATGGAGAAAATATATTTCACTCTGGTCTTGACCCTCTCGCTGTTTTCACCATTTGCGGCCTTGGCGCAGGAGCCCGTTGACGGCGCCATCAACGCTAAGATCCGCGACGAAGGGTTGAATCGTTCGCAGGTGCTCAAAACCTTTGCGCATTTTACCGAGGTCATCGGTCCGCGTTTGACCGGCGGGCCGGCGGTAAAGGCAGCGGACGACTACGCACTCGGGCTTTTAAAGGATTGGGGATTGAGCGATCCGCGGCTTGAGGCGTGGGATTTTGGACGTGGATGGACACTCGAAAAATCGACGGTCGAAATGGTCGAGCCGCGATATATGCCGCTGATCGGCTATCCCGAGGCGTGGTCGGCATCCACGGCTGGCGAGATCGTCGCGACGCCCGTCTTTGTGGGCAACAAGACGCAGGCTGATATTGAAAAGATGAAGGGCCAGCTGAAAGGCGCCATCGTCATGAGCCAGCCGATACAGGATTCGTTCGAGCGGACGGACCGAAAACAGCCGACGCTTTTCGACGAGCCGGTACCCATCGGTCAACCAAGCCGGCCAACCGGATCATCGCCGATGATCTCACCCATGCCGATGAACAAGGCTTTGTTTGAGACTGGTGCCGGCGTAATTCTACGGCCCAATCGCGGCGAGCACGGCACATTATTTGTATTGGGCCGTGATAACGGCGACGCGGCCTTGCCGAGCGTGATCCTCAGTGCGGAGCATTACAATATGATCGCGCGGATGCTCGAGCTTGGCGTCAAGGTCAAGCTGCGGGTAAATGTGCAAACCAAATTTTTGACCGATGACAAAAACGGCTACAACGTGCTTGCCGAACTGCCCGGCTCGGACCTGCGTGAAGAGGTCGTAATGTTCGGCGCACATATCGACTCGTGGCATGCCGGAACCGGAGCAGCCGACAACGCCGACGGCTCGGCCGTGGCCCTCGAAGCGATGCGCATCCTGAAAGCCATCGGAGCAAAGCCGCGCCGGACAATCAGAGTCGCCATCTGGAGCGGCGAGGAAGAGGGCTTGCTCGGCTCAAGCAAATGGGTCCAGAAAAATCTAGTCGGCGACCAAAATAAAGCCGCCCGCGAAAAATTTGACGTGTATTTTAATCAGGACCCAGGCAGCGGGCCGATATATGGCTGGTATCTCGAAAACAACAGCGCGGTAAAACCGATATTCGACGCGTGGCTCGAACCATTCAAAGACCTAGGAGCCCGCAAAAACATAATCCAACCAATCGGCAACACCGACCATGTCAGCTTTATCCGCGGAGCCTCCGTCCCGGCATTCAACGCCGTACAGGACTACGACCTTTACGACACCCGCGTCCATCATACGAACATGGATACCTTCGAACGTGTGAAAGAACAGGATCTTAAGCAAAGCGCCATCGTCCTCGCGTCATTCGCGTATCACGCGGCAATGCGGGCGGAGAAGATACCGTCAGGAGCCGCTAAATAAGAAGTTCGAAGAGAACTCTATTTCCACAATTCCTTGATGCGTTTTAGGAGTTGAGGCAACATCCGCGCGGTTTGAAACACAGAGCCGCTGGCAAAATATTTGGCGAATCCGCGAAATGTCTCAACCGCGGTCGGCGAGTACGGCAGCCACCAGGCGTCAGGCAATATCGCAATTCGGTTGACGTGGATGTGCTGCGGCTGGACGAGTTCCATCAGGCCTTCGCGACCGTGGGTGCGGCCTCGGCCGCTGTTTTTGAAGCCGCCCCACGGTGTCTGGCCGATGCCGTGGGTGTAGAGGACTTCGTTAACACAGACTGAGCCGGCCTCGATCTTTTCCGCGACGCGTTTGCCTTTGGCGAGGTCGCGCGTCCAGACACTCGCTGTCAGGCCAAATTCGCTGTCGTTGGCAAGGCGGATTGCTTCGGCCTCAGTCGAGAATGTCGCTATCGGCAGCGTCGGACCGAACGTCTCGTCCCGCATACCGAGCATATCGTTGTTGGCGTTTGTGATGACAGTCGGCTCGTAGAAGAGGCCTTCGAGCGTTGGGTTTCTTTGTCCGCCGATTTCGATCTTTGCACCACTAGCGCGGAAATCCTCGACGTGATCCTCTACGATCTTGATCTGCCGTTCGGATGACATCGCTCCGACCGAGGTCGTTTCTTTATCGCCGGTATCTTGTTTCAACTCCAGTGTTTTCTGGACGATCTTTCGCGTCAATTCCTCAGCCGCGCCTTCCTGTACGTATAGCCGCTCAACGGACGAGCACGACTGGCCGGAATTACAGAACGCTCCCCAGACGGCTGCTCCGGCGGCGAGTTCGAGATTGGCATCAGCGAAGACGATCATCGGGTCTTTGCCGCCGAGTTCGAGGACGACGG
>JAYVER010000293.1:0-9027 GCA_043748725.1 Chloracidobacterium sp.
GCGCATCTGCCTCGCTGGTAACGGCGACCCCCTCGACATTGCCGGACGTTAATCGTTGAGCGAGATAGGTCTGCATATTCGTGGTCGAGATACTCTCACCGCCTCTGTTCGTTGGCGCGAGTACACCGATGCGGATGACGCCCGCCCTTTTAGAACTAGGCATACCGTTTTGCGGCATGCTGTCCATTTTCATTTTAGCCGGGTTCGAGTTTGGTTTCTCCTCGTCGTCACTCCCCGATTGGCCGCCGCGCATCATCGCCGAGAAATCGGGCCGGCCGTAGAGATCCTGTGACGACTGGGCAAGCGTATAGCTCGCAGGCACGTCAAACAAAGCGTCGTCGAGTGTTGCCTTCGTAAATTCGAGCGTCTCGATCGTCTGCGAAAAGCTCGCGTCTTCTCCGCCGCCGGTATTGATCGTTTGTGTCAATTGCAATGGAAATCCCAGTTTTCCACTGCCCGATGATTTAACAATAGTTCGATCCATACAGCCGCGTGTCGGTTCGCGCATTCCAGCCATCGGATTTCGAGGTGTCCTCATGGGACACGAAAACTGCGGCAGATCGACATGCCAGCCGTCGGTATCGATCCGCATATCACCCTTTGAACAGGCGTCCGGCGATGACTGCATGGTCATGGTCGTTTTGATATGTCTCGCCGTAAGGCCAAACATCTGCTTGCGTTCGCCGGTGTCGGTGATCACAGAGGTCATCGTGATTGTACCGCCCTTGGTAACGTTTCCGTTGGTCGTCGTCACGACGGGTCTCGCTGCCGGAGCCGTCTCAGCCTGTTCGGTTGCAAACGGCTCGACAAAGTACAGCTTTTTCTTGTCGCTGACCTTCACGGTACGTTTCAGATCGCACTGTTCGATGTCGGCAACATCGCCGCCCATTCCCATCATTCCGCTGCTCTCGGTACGTTTTCGCGAGCCTTTGACGTAAACGGTTGATGATATGTTCTGGTCGCTTATCGAGGTCGATTGTTTTATTTTGTAGTTCTGAGCGAGCACAACGCCGCTTGAAAAAGCCAAGGCGATTGCGACTGTGAATAAATAACGAAAAGATTTCATGATTCAGCCTCCTAATGTCTGTCTATCTCGATCAAATAATAACGGATCGCAATGATAAGGACGTGTTAGGCGCTTGCCGCTAAATACTCTTCGTACTCCTCGGCGGAGAGCATTGCGTCAGCTTCGCCGGGGTTGTCCATTTTGATTTTGATCATCCATCCGGCAACGTACGGGTCGTTGTTGACGGCCTCGGGCGTGTCATTGAGACCATCGTTGACCTCGGTAATTTCGCCGCCAACGGGCATAAATATCTCAGACACTGCCTTGACCGACTCGACCGAGCCAAAGGCCTCATGAGCCGTAAGCTTATCGCCGACACGCGGCATGTCGATATACACTACGTCGCCAAGCGCATGCTGGGCGTAATCGGTGATGCCAACCGTCGCAATATCGCCATCAACGCCGACCCACTCGTGGTCTTTGCTGTAGCGCAAGTTTTCAGGAATATTAGACATAGAAATTTAGTATGACCTCGTGAAAATTTAAAAACAAAAGCTAGTTTTGCCGCTTGTAGAAAGGCGTCGGTACCACCTTCGCCGTGAGATGCTTGCCTCTGACATCAATTCTAATTTCTTGGCAGATTTTTGCAAAGTCCGGCGGTAAAAATGCAAGACCGATGTTCTTTTTAAGAAAAGGCGCGGGGCTGCCAGATGTGACGACGCCGACCTTAGCATCATCAATATACACGTCATGACCATCGCGGGCGATGCCCGGTTCGGTCATCTCAAACCCGGCGAGTTTACGTGATAATCCTTTTTCTTTAAGCGCGACGAGAGCGTCGCGGCCGGTGAATTCGCCCTTGTCGAGCTTGGTGATCCAGCCGAGATTGGCTTCGAGTGTGGTGATGTCGTCGCCGAGTTCGTGACCATATAGCGACATTGCCGATTCGAGCCGGAGCGTATTTCGCGCCGCGAGGCCGCAGGGAAGTATGCCGTCAGCGGATCCGTAGTTGCCCGCTTCGAGAAACTTATTCCAAAGCTGTTCGGCATATTCCGGAGCCGCGTAGATCTCAAACCCGTCCTCGCCCGTGTAACCCGTACGCGAGATGATCGATTCGACATCGTCCACCCAGGCTTCGGTAAAATGATAGTAGCCGATGGCCGATAGGTCCGTCTCGGTCAGCTTTTGGACGATGCCGAGAGCATCGGGTCCCTGAACGGCGATCTGGCAAAAGTCACCGCTCGCGTTTGTCAGTTCGCAATTGTCGTCGTCCGTGTGGTGCGACGTGATCCAAGCCCAATCCTTTTCCGTCGTTCCGGCGTTGACGACGAGCAGCAGTTTCTGTTCGGCAAAACGATAGACGAGTAGATCGTCCACCACTCCGCCCTTATCGTTGGTCAGGGCCGAGTAATGAGCCTGTCCATTGATCAGCCGTGTAACGGCGTTTGTCGTCAGCCGATTTACAAACGCGACCGCACCCGGCCCGTCGACCCATATCTCGCCCATGTGCGACACATCGAAAAGCCCTGCCCGCGTCCGGCACCGCATATGCTCCTCGATCACCCCCGCCGGATACTGCACCGGCATATCCCAACCGCCAAAATCCACCATCCTGCCGCCGAGGCTCCGGTGAACCGCATTCAACGGCGTCTGTTTAAGTTCTGTTTCAGACATATTAGTAAGCAGTGTAATTTAGCCGTTTTAGGCGCACAAGTTTAGACTCTCGAATTGCCGTGGATTGGGTCAGTACAGAGAGCGGTAGCGAGGCGAAAGCAGCAACCGTCGCACCCACGCCGTCGCCGCCCGCGTTCACATAAGGCAATAAGACTCTGTGGCTCCATTCACGGAAATGGTCTGCTTTTCTTGAGTCGGCAACGTCGACGATATATTTATAGCCCACGGTGCAAACCGTGGGAAGGATCATCCAAAAAGATCGGAGCCATCGAAGATGGCGGCATATGACACCGTCTTCGACGGTTCGCGTTGTTTTTATCGATAACGCCCACATCTGGCGATGTGGGCTACAAATATTTCACCGTCTTCGACGGTTATGACTTAACCGCGCTTCCACCGCGTTTCTTCGGTTTTGCCGCGGATTTTACCGTCCGGAGGTCGAGAACTAGGATCCCGTCATCGTCGATCTCGGCCCCGGAAAACCTGACGGTCTCGTGCAATTTGATGCCGAATTCCTCGGTAAAATTGAATGCCCGAACAACACGCCCGCCGTGCCCGCTGCGGCACAATGCGGGGTAGGCATTCTTCATTGCTTTTCTGGTCGGCTGCATACCGATCGTTGTATTTACCTTGTCAAAGAGCATATGAAACGCCTCCGGCTCGCCGAGCAATTCAAACGTGCGGCGAGTGATGAAAATATGCCCGGCCGGGTTCATGGTGGCGTAAATGGCTCCCCATCGGCCCGACACCCTTTCGAATTTCGATTCTTGCCAGTTTCGTTTGATCATCAGAAACGAATGTAGCACAAAAAGGAATTTGTATCAAGTGTGCAACGGCATATTTGCGCGTCTAACCACCATGGACGGCACAATGGACAGCACAAAAGTTACATGGCTGTAAAGTGCCATAAATTAGACGGAAAATTGTTTCGTAGGGTCCGAGAGCAAATTTCTCAACGGCAAAAGCAGTGTTTCCAAACGGCAAAAAGAGCATTTCCAATGTTCAAAAATATATTTCCAAACGGCAAAAAAGTGTTTCCGAACAACGAAAAGGTGTTTTCGAATTCCAGTCGGCGAAGCGGACGGTATATTTATAGCCCACAGTGCAAACTGTGGGAACGATGCCACCCAAAAAATCGGAGCCGTCAACGACGGCGGCATATGTCACCGTCTTCGACGGTTCGCGTCGTTTTTATCAATACCACCCACATCTGGCGAAGTGGGCTACATATATAACACCGTCTTCGACGGTTACCATATAGCCGACACAATCAGCAATCAGGTTTTTAGTTTGGTCGCGGCGGCGGTGATCTCTTCGCACATGTCGAGCGAGGCGAGGATGACGCCTTTTTCCAGGTTGTCTGTGGTTTTGTCCAGTTCGGCTTTGAGAGCTGGTTTGTAACGGCTGGTGGCGTAGGCAAGGATGCGCACCGCTTTTGGGAAAAGCTCGGCGTAGCCTTTTGGTTTTTTGCCTTTTTCAGGTTCATCGGCAACCATTGACGTGGGGCGTTCGGCAAGGTTATCGATATCGTCGATAGCTTTTTGCAGGATGCGTTTGACGTCGTTGAGAAGTTGGAGCCGAGTGCCCGCCGGCAATGCACCCCATTTTTCAGATTCTTTTTTAGAGGCGTCACCGGCGTTGATCTTTAACACTCCCAACCGCCGATCAATGGCGTGCGTCAAGACGTCGATCCGTTGATCGATCTGCTGTGCATCGCGGATCATCTCGACCTCATCATCCGTGAGAAAATCGCGCGATTGACCTAGCGTCGCCAAAGGAAGCAGAGCCGCGCCGCCGACTATCAGGCAAAAAAGCATAAACCCAAACTTCATATTTATTAACCCAGTGGGTAGGGGATCAGTTTATTATTTAACTATTTCTTTCTTAATTCTTCTTTGCGATCTTAGCGGCTTTGCGTGAAATTGGATTTTCTCACGCGAAGCCGCAAAGATCGCGAAGTAAGAAAAAGAAGATAAGTCTTGAACTTTAATACTTTTAGTCGAAACTACCCCCCCTAGTGAGGCTTTTGGCCCGGGATGACCGAATTCCCGAACTGCGGCTCGATAGCCTTTGAGCGCGATTCGCGAACGTATTTTATGAGCTTGTGGACGTAATCTTCATATCGCAGCGGCAGATCGCGCCGGATCGTTTCGAGGCGCGGCACAAATCCGCGAAGCCCGATCTCAAACCGTTTGAAATTATCCAGAACCTTGCCATTGTTGGCATCGCTCTTTTCCAGAAAATCGAGCGTATAGTCAAGAATGCCCTGAAAGCCGCCAAGTTCGCGAAACACGCCGTCGTAATTTGTGGCCGTATTGAGCTGCTCAGCCTGAGAGAGCCGCTCATTCATCAGCTCGATCGAAAGCTTTGTATGAGCCTTCAGATCAGACTCATTGCCCAGACGCACCTTTTCGTCTTTGGTGATCGTTCTGAGCGGCGGCGGCGCGAGTTCCGTTTGTTCGTCCTGCGCCGAAATAGCAGTTAATAGTGAATAGTGAATAGTGAATAGTGAAAAGAAAAGAATAGCAGCGCGACGAACTATCACCCGGTCGAGAGTTTTCCAATAAATATGTTTTGCGATTACGTTCGGATCGTCAATCATCGGCTATTCACTATTCACTATTCACTATTCACTATTCATTCATTCTTCTTCCCTTTACCTTCCTTGATCAGCCGCTGAAGCTGCGGAAGACGGAGATTTACCTTTTCAATATCCAGTTTGTTCTCGACCGGATCGGCAAGCCTCAGATATTGCTGGTAGTTAGCCATCGCATCCAGATACTCGCTCAATTGATCATGCGAGAGAGCCAGAAAATAGTACGCACCGGCTTCGCGGGGCTGTTTGGCGGTCAGCCACTCGAACTCTGCCTTTGCCTCCGGATAGTTTTTCAATTGGAAGAGTGCAGTTCCAAGATTAGCATGAGCGGTCCAATTTTCGGGAACAATTTTGATGATCTTTCGGAGCAGGGCGACTGCGGCATCGAATTGTTTTGCCTGTACAAGCGCCGCCGCAAAACCGACCGCATGGCCGACATTATCGGGCTCTGCCTCCGACGCCCGGCGGCAGTAGTCGAGAGCCTTTGCCGGATCGTCCTTTCGAAAAAGTGAACACAGCTTACCGAGTAAAATAGGATTCTTTGAATCGACCGCAAGTTGCTTTTCAAGCTCTGCCGGGTTGGTTGTGCGGCTTGCAACTATTCTATTGCGGAGATCGATAGCGGCCGCATTGGGGCGGCTGATCGAGTCAAGCTGTTTGACGGCCTCGTCAGCGTTGTTTTCGTGAGCGTAAATCACCGCTTTCAGAATGATCAATTCGTCTTTGCCCTGTCCCGTTTTCTCAATGATCGCGGCAATATTCCTGGCCCGCTCAATATCGCCTTCGGTCAAGGCAATATCGGCGATTTGAAAAAGCGCCGACGAAAGGTTCGGGTCGATGGCAATCGCACTTTGCAGGCTCGATTTTGCAAGATCGGTTTTTCCAAGCGAAGTTTCCAATGCTGCTTTTGCCGACCACAACGCTGCGGTTGGTTTTGCTTTTGACGTCAATATGGCGATCTTTGTAAGCAGATCTTTAAGAACGTTCTGCGAAGCCTTTGTCCTCAAACGCAGATCGGTCATAGCTACGAGAGCGGGCGGATTTTGCGGTTCCAGTTCGATAGCTTTTGACAGGATAGATTCGGCGTCAGCATATTTTTCCTTTTGGACAAGCAGCGAGCCGAGGCTTGTGAGGGCGAGCGTCCAATCGGGCCGAAGCTCGACGGAACGGCGGAAACCCTTTTCGGCGTCGTCTGTCTTGCCAAGAGCAAGCAAAGCGGTGCCGCGTTGATATTCAGCTTCCGGAAACTCGGGCAATATTTTTAAGGCCTTTTCGTATAGATTTATTGCTGTCGGCAGATCGCCCTTTTCGTGGGCGTTCTGGGCTTGATTGAATATCGCAACCGCATCACCGGTGTCCTCATTGCCCTGGGCCAGGCCGACCAACGCCAAAAATCCCGCAATGACGATCGCTGTTAAAGCCAGCCGGACGAGCCGTCTAATATCCGGGATAAGAGATGTTAAATTACAACCCATTGAGTTTGCGGAAGAAGAAAATATTAGCATCTGCGATGGGCGGAGTCTATGCAAGCGATCCGAGCCAAAGGCAATTTTTCACCCACTATCATTTGCGTTCTCTATTTATGGTAAGTTAAGATTTTCCCATAATATGCGTCTTTTAGATGGTATTTTCCTGCCAAAAATGATCACACTTCGCGAACCGAATTGACGAGCGTCGGAAGATGAACCGAGCGGACGAAAATTCTTCCGTTAGGTCATATAGGATGCTGCAATACGGCTTGATGTTGGTCGAAAATATTTAGGGAAATTAAGAAGACTCAAGGTTTTAACAAATTTTTAGAATTGGAGATTTTTTACGATGGCAAATCCAATGGCTGACGAAATGCGGAGATTTCGCGGAAGTGATGAAAAGAACCCGTTCGAGGCAATGAGCGAGCGTTTCGACCGGGCGGCAAAACTTCTTGGTTTGGAAGACGATCTGTACGCCGTTATGCGGGTGCCGGCACGCGAATTGAAGGTTTATATCCCGGTGAAAATGGATACCGGCCATATACAGGTTTTTGAGGGTTATCGCGTCCAACACAATTTCGCCCGCGGCCCGGCAAAAGGCGGGATCCGGTACGCGCCCGACGTAAGTCTCGACGAGGTTAAGGCATTATCGGCATGGATGACCTGGAAATGCGCGGTTGTGAATATCCCGTTCGGCGGTGCAAAAGGCGGCATCATTTGCGATCCGCTCCAAATGTCTCAGGGCGAGCTTGAGCGAATGACGCGGCGATATACGGCAGAATTGATAGATTTTATCGGCCCCGATAAGGATGTGCCCGCACCGGACATGAATACCAGCGAGCAGACGATGGCCTGGATAATGGATACGTATTCTATGCATTCTCGGCACACCGTCACGGCTGTAGTGACCGGCAAACCGGTTGCGCTGGGCGGTAGCTTAGGGCGGCGCGAAGCAACCGGACGCGGGGTACTATTTTGTATAAACGAAGCCATTAAACGATTTGACCTGACGCCCGAAAAGACGAGTGTCGTGGTTCAGGGGTCGGGGAATGTCGGCGGTATCGGTGCCCAACTGCTTCATGAACAAGGCTACAAGGTGGTTGCAATATCCGATGTCGGCAGCGGCATTCACAACCCCGATGGGCTGGATATCCCAAATGTGCTCGCCTTTCTGCAGGCAAATCGCACACTTGAGGACTATCCGGGCGCGGAGCAGGTCTCAAATAAAGATCTGCTTGAGATCGAATGTGACGTACTCGCTCCATGTGCTACTGAAAATCAGATAACGTCAGAAAATGCGGATCGCATCAAATGCAAGATCCTCGCCGAGGGAGCCAACGGCCCGACGACGCCGAAAGCGGATAAGATATTGCACGATAAGGGAATTTTCGTCATTCCGGATATTCTGGCTAACGCTGGGGGCGTTACAGTCTCGTACTTTGAATGGGTTCAGGACAGGATGGGCTATTTCTGGTCGGAGGCCGAGGTCAACGCCCGGCTGGAAGACAAAATGGTCGCAAGTTTTAACGAACTTTGCCACTACGCAACGAAACATGAAGTGGATACCAGGACGGCAGCGTATATGCTGGCCATCGACCGTGTCGCTTATGACACGAGGATGCGCGGAATTTATGCATAAATGTCTTAATTAATTAGGAGATTTTGCTTGATTTTGATTTAGATGTGCGATAAGGTCATAGTCAGGAGTTATAAAGTTTCTAATTGCAATTATTGACTTTATCGCTGTACTCCTTTATATATTAACGTTAGTTTGGATTTATTCTTTTGTGGCCACGCGAAACTTTGCTTGGTTTAGCCATTTGGCAATGTTTTTGACGTGTGTGATAATTGGGTAGCTATTTGAGAGGGCTTGTAAAGGTTTGATGTTCTCATTAGCTGCGGATTGAAATTAAATTTTTATTTTCGGCGGAGGAATGTGATGAAACTCGCTATCAAAGCGTACTTTGTAACGCTTATTTTGTTAATGCTCGTGTTCGCGGTACCGGCACAAAAATTGTCGGATAAAGACGACAGAAACACAGCACCGACTGTTGGAACCGGAGGCCCGGTTGGCGGCCCGACGGGACTTTTCACGGTATATGACGGACACACCCTGAGAAAGGGTGAATACACCTTTAGTGCGGCGTACAGTAATTACGACCGGGATCCGGGAAATGCCGATTTCACATCGGTGCCCCTTAGTTTCCAGATCGGCGTTACGAACAAACTTGAATTGTTCTTTACCACTGAGGCATTTCGCGGGGTTAAAGTAAACTCGCCGC
>JAYVER010000294.1:0-3464 GCA_043748725.1 Chloracidobacterium sp.
AGAAAGAATCTTTGTATATTGTTCTTTTTAGTGCTTGTCGCTACCGTAAACTGTTTGGCGCAGGAGATAGACAATCAAATTCCCGCCAACTCTAAGATCTTCATCAACCCGATGAAAGACGAGTTCGAAAAATTCCTGCTCGCTGCGTTCGAATCCAAGAAGGTTCCTCTCGAAGTCGTGACCGACAAGGAAAAGGCTGACTTTGATCTGACCGGGACTTCGGAATCGAAGAAAGCCGGGGCCGCAAAGATCATTCTTTTGGGCTCATGGCATTCCGCCGAACAGGCAAGCATTACAATAGTCAACCTAAAGAGCGGCGTAGCGGTATGGGCTTATTCGGTTAACAAATCCAATTCCAACCACGGAAAAAAAACAACTGCTGAGTCTTGCGCGAAACACCTGAAAGAAAAGATCGAAAGCAAGAAATAAAGATGTTAGCTTAACGCACTGTCGAAAGCGGAGCGGATCGCGAGGCGGTGAAGCGTCAATTGTTCGAGCAGATCGGCGGGTGAGGCGAGTTTCATACGTGCCGCGATCGTTTTCAAAGCGGTTTCATTCCCTAGCGGAACGCGGTTTGTGCGTCCGACGGTCAGGCGGAGATTGTGATCGAGAGCGGAAAGAAACGCATAGCCCGCTAGTAGATCGGTGAAAACGGTTTTTGAAAGTGATTTGTTTTCGAAAAGTTTTTTTAACATGAAGGTGGTGGAGCGGTCGGAGAGAACCACCCCGTCAGCCGAAACGGCTGCCACCCCTCCTTTGTAAGGAGGGGAGCCGGGAGGAACGCCATCGGGGATGTTGTCGCGTAGCTGTAGATAACGCAGAGCAAAATATACATCGAGCATGCCGCCGGAACCGTACTTGATGTCGATCTCTTTGCCGCGACGGGTATGAGCCCGTTGCTGTTCGAGAGCGAGGCGGATACGAAGGGTTTCCTGGCGAAATTCGTCCGCGTTGACGGCCAGAGCGCGATTATGGATGACAAATCGGCTTTCGTTTTCGACGGCCGTGCCCAAGGCAGTGTCGCCGCCGACGGCACGCAATTTTACAAATGCCAGCATTTCCCAGATGGCGGCGGTTTCACGCATATATTCTAGAAACGCTCGCGCCGACATAGCACTCATCCCCTTTGAGCCATAAGGCCGCAGACGCAGATCAACGCGGTAGAGATTGCCGTGTCGGGTCATCGACGAGAGCGTATTGACAAAAAGCTCGACTGCGCGGCTGTAGAATTCGGGGTTGGTGACACCGCCGACGACTGGATGTTCGTCGTCGTAGACTAGGATCAGGTCAAGGTCGGAGTCGTAGTCGATGCCGCGTCCACCGAGTTTGCCGAGGGCCAGGATGGCGAGGTTAAGAAAGCCCCGTTCTCCTCCCACCACCCCGTCCGCGAAACGCGGCCACCCCTCCTCTGGCAGGAGGGGAGCAAGAGCGTTGTATCGTTCGGCAAGCTGTTCCCTGACGACACAAAGCGCGGCGGTGATACTGGCCTCAGCAAGATTTGTCTGCAAACGCTTGGACTCGCGGATCGATATTCGCTCAAAAACATCGAGCACGACGATCTCGATCAGATGCCGGGACCATGTCTGACGGAGAGCCGAGAGTTGGCCGCCGAGGTTTTTGGCACTTTCAACGGCATTCAGAAGACTTTTCGTGTAATCAATGCCGGACAAGTCAGCAACAGCATTGGGAAGAGAGACAGCAAGGCTCGGATTGGCGGCGAGCCGTTGGGCAAAATGCGGCGAGACCTCAGTCAGACGTTTGAGTACCGTAACGCTATTTTCGCCCGCGTCAAAGGCGGCGCCGGACTTCCTGATCGAGGCCAGGATGTGAGATCGGACGCATTCACCGGTGTTCGGTATGTCAGAACCCCCCGCTAATGCAGGGAGTTCTGACTCAAGTTCTGCGGCTTCGCCAAACACGCGCGAGAAAACGCTGCTGACACCCATCGTATGGAGTTGCAGGCCGTTTTCGAAATCATCACCGATGGCAAAAGTCATCCGTCGGGCGAGCACATTACGTTTTTCGGGATCATCGGGGACGGTGTGCGTCTGGATTCCATTTTCCATTTGCAGGATGTGCTCGGTGCGGCGCAAGAATTCGTAAGCGGACGCGAGACCGGTCAACTCGGCTTCGGTAAGAAGATGACGGTCGGCGAGCCGGTCGAGGCTGATCAGAGTATGCGGTGAGCGAAGCCATTTATCGCGGCCGCCGTGGGCGAGCTGCAATGCCTGAGCGATAAATTCGATCTCGCGGATGCCGCCGTGACCGAGCTTAACATTGTAACCACGGCTGTTGAGATGCTCAAGATTGATCTTCTCCTTAGAAAGCCGGACGTTGCGAAGAGCAGATTGAGGCGTCTCTTTTTTTGAAAATATAAGGCTTTCAATCGCCGAAAAGAATTCACGAAACAGCTCGGTATCGCCCGCACAGCCGCGCGAACGGATCATCACCTGTCGTTCCCAGCCCCTGGCCTCGGTTTTGTAATAGCGGACGGTTTCACGGACGGCCAAAGCAAGAGCACCGAGCGTACCATGCGGCCGCAATCGAAGATCGACGCGGTAGGCTGCACCTTCGCCACTATGCGAGGCGACGAGTTTGGTCGCGTATTCGGCGAGTTTGATGAAGTATTCACGGTTTGTAACCTGGCCGCGAGTGCCGCGGCCGGACGTGATGCCTTCGTCGGAATAGAGAAAAACGAGGTCGATGTCGGACGAATAGTTAAGCTCCTTTGAACCCAATTTGCCGAGCGCGACAATACAAAATCGAGCGGGCCGCGAGCGGCCTTTATTGTCGTTTTCGAGCGGCGAGCCAAAGCGATTGTCCATTTCCCGGCGTGCCAACTTTAACGCTGATTCGAGTACCGCGTCGGCCAGATTTGAGATTTCCTCGGTAATTTCGGCTATCGTCGCCAGCCGCCGGATATCCCGCAGATAGATTCGCAGCAGTTCACGGCGTCGAAAACGTGCAAACAAAACTTGAGGCTCAAGCTGAGAATTAGTTAGCGAAAACCGGGCGAGCGATTCGATCAGGTCCTCGGAGCTGCGAACGGCGGTTTCGGCACGTTTGCGACCCAGCCACCAGAAATAATCCGAATTTTGCAGCAGCGTCGTGGCAAGCAAAGGGCTAAATGCGACGAGCGTTAAAACGTCAGACAACAAGCCCTCTTTTTTTAAAAGTTTGGCGTGCTGCGACGGGTGAGCCTCGGCCAATTGGCCGAGAAAACGCCTCGCTGCCTCGGGGTCAGGCAGGTCTTTGATCAAAAATTCTTCGCGTTCCATCTTCGGAAACGAATTGTATCAATTCCGTACTTTTTTATCTTGTAGCCTAAGATTCGCTCGGTCGAATCGAGCATTTTCGCCGCCTTAGCCACATTGCCGCGAGTGGATTTCAGTGAGTCCTGGATCAGATCGCGTTCGAATGCAGCGACTGCGGATTCGAACGTGACGCGGGTTTCGGTTCCGCTG
>JAYVER010000295.1:0-3461 GCA_043748725.1 Chloracidobacterium sp.
GCCACCGCCCGCTATGCCCGCAAGCAGCAACAAACCAATCAATCCGCCAACTATCAGACCAGTTTTAGATTTCTTTTTTGGAGGTGCCGAAGAATCCGGACGAGCGGTTGCCGGAGATACCGGGTTTACGGCCGCACCTGCAGCCGCCGAGTGTGCCCGCACCTTCGTCTCAATTTCGGGTCCGTCTGATGGGGCCCGAGCAGGAATATCTTCGCTCGGCATTTCTAACATCGCAACTGCCGGTTGCTGAACAGCTGCGTCCGTATTACGTTCGCCCATCGCGATCGTCGGTTCAACTTCAATGTGTTCGCTCGCCGAGGGCGGATCAACCGTTAGATCGTCGCCGAGCGTAACAAACTGGGCCGGGGGAACCATCGTCTGCATTTCCGACGGAGCAACAGCCCTCGCTGTGTCCAGCGGCGGCGTCGTATTGTGCAGATCATCACCCGCCTGATTACCAATATTGAAAACGGCAGTATCCGCCGACATCGCGGTTTGCGCCTGCGCATAGGCGGCCCGAAGAGCCTTTTGCATTTCTGTCGCCGTCGCAAACCGCTTTTCCTGACTAACTTCGAGTCCTTTGAGGATAACATTCGAAACCGCCGGCGAGATCGCCGGATTGACTTCCGAGAGTGCCCGGATCGGGTCTTCGTGGCTGCTCAGCATCCGATCGGCACGAGAAAGGGCGTCCGGCGGCACCAGATTGGTCATTAACTGATAAAGCGTGGCCGAGAGGGCATATATATCGCTGCGGGCATTAGTGCCGGTGCCGCGAATCTGCTCCATCGGAGCAAAGTGCGGAGTGTACCCGACGACGCTGCCCGACGTACCGGATTGCGATACGATTGATTGGTTACTCGTGTCTTTTGACAGGCCAAAGTCCAACAAAACAATGTGATTATCGTCCGTCAGCTTGAGATTTTGCGGCTTGATGTCGCGATGGATGATCGGCGGCTCGTGCGAGTGAAGATACGACAAAGCGTCGAGCAATTGATCCGCCCAAAACATCACCCAGCTCAGCGGAAACGCCTTATCCCCGCTCTCGAGCCGCGACGAAAGATCGTCACCCGAAATATGCTCCATGACCAGAAACTGATCGCCGTTATCGGTGAAATGGTCACTCACCTTTGGCAAAACCGGGTGTCGCAGACGGGCTAATATCTTAGCCTCGCGTTCAAAAGCCGCAGCGAGATTAGCATCGTCGGCAAAGCTAGTCCGCTTGAGCGCGATGGCGCTGCCGAGCCGCTGATCGACAGCGAGATAGACCTCGCCCATACCGCCTTTGCCTATCAAATGAACCACTAAATAGCGGCTCTGGATCATCGTGTTCGGTGTTAGTAGTTTCATTAAAGCCTACAAAATGGCATTGCCATATATTTCAAATCTCATTTCGTCATCCTATCTTCAACTTTTCCGCCGGCAGCATTGCGGGCATGCCCTGGTGCTGGTAGCAGCGAGTATTTCCTTTGACGCGTCTTGTACAGGGTGTTCCTTTCTTTGTTTCCGCACCACAATAATATGACGGCCCGTCCTTTTCCGACGCGTTCCTTCTCGCTGCGTTCAATGCCGGTTGAGCGGCAAGCGTCACGGGTTTCGTCATAGTAGACCGTGAGTCCGTCGTTTGCGGTGTAGCCTGATCGACGATCGCGGATTGCAGATTCGCCATATTCGCAGGCGGCTGCTTTTCGGCGATCTTTGCCGGCTGTCGCATCGCAAGTGAGTTTGGAACTGCCGTCCCGCTCTTCAAATAGCTGCCAAAACCAAAGATGCCGATCAATAATCCAAGCCCGACGATCACACGCGGGATCAGATCCTGTCCTTTGAACTCCGACTCACAGACCGGACAGAACCGGCGGCTCGTAAACAAACCCCAATCCACGCGTTCTATCTTTTCACCGCAGTTTGCACAATATTTCGGCCGAAAAGGCATCAGCTCTCACCATTCGAATAACGCCGCAACTTAACCGAAACGGGATGCGGATCGGCAGATGGTTCTAACGCTCAGATTCGAGAATGATTATAAACCATAAATCGATTTCTGTTAAGACATTAATCGCACCTCGGCGTCGTGCAACCGTACTTCGTCAATTCGCGTCAAATTGCTAACATTTCGCTATGAGCTTTCCAAGGGCAGTTTTATTCCTCGCTATTTTACTGACAGGGTTTTTCATTATCGCCGCACAGGACGACGAAACAATCCGCGTAGATTCGTCGCTCGTTCGTCTAAATGTCGGTGTCGTCGACCAGCGCGGACACCCGATCACGAGCCTCGATAAGAATAATTTTGAAATATTCGAAGACGGCGTCAAGCAGCAAATTTCGCGGTTTGAGCCTAGCGAGGCTCCATTCAGCGTGGTGATAATGCTCGATATGAGTGGCTCGACACTCGGCTTTCGGCAGGTTATCGCGCAGTCGGCCGTTCGCTTCATCGATGCCCTGTCGCCAAATGACCGTGTCGCGGTCATCGAGTTTTACGACAAGATTAACCTCCGAAACGATTTTACGACCAACCGCAATGTGGTCGCTAATTCGATCGCGGTCGCCAACGGACGCGGCAAAACCTATTTGTACAAAGCACTTGATTTCTCTCTGGATAAGCTGGCCAAAGAAAAAAGCCGCCGGAAAGCCATAATCGTTCTGACCGACGGCGTCGATACTACCGCCCAGGACAAAGATCGAGCAGCTCTGGAATCGCTCAAAGATGACCAGATCGCCACTGCCATCAAGCCCGAATCCAGCGATGTCTTAAATCGTGTCCTCAACCGCGCCGACGCTCAAGGCGTGACGATATACCCGCTTGCCCTGCCGACCGGCGACCCGGCTAAGCTCGCCGACCCGACGCCGCGTCAGGTAGCGATGTTCAAGGCCGCCCGGTCACGCCTACAGATCGTCGCAGACCGAACCGGAGGCACGCTCAACTCGATCAACCGCCTCGAAGATATGGGCCGACTCTATGCACAGGTCGCCGCCGATCTCCGCACGCTCTACACCATCGAATACCAGCCAGCCAACGGCAAACGCGACGGCAAATGGCGCGCGATCCGCATCGACGTAAAAAATCCAGACCTGATCTCTCGAACGCGTCAAGGTTATTTCGCCAAATGAGCCGTCAACGGTTTCAACTTGGGACATGGGACTTGGGACTTGGGACTTGGGACTTGGGACTTTGCACTTTGACCCCGTTTCCGCTAGTCTAACTATTCGGTTTTACGCACCCGTAGCTCAGCTGGATAGAGTACTTGACTACGAATCAAGGGGTCGCATGTTCGAATCATGCCGGGTGTACCACTTTTCTTTAGTAAACAAAAAACGAATCGCAGTTCAAAAACAAATATCGACCCGCCGACCCTGATTACGCGTTAGAATGTCTGCAAATTTAACCATTCATTATCAATTGCCAATTATTAATTCTTAGAGTTCTTTGAAAAACCTGTCCAGCCCCCGTTTGTTACCCCAATTGG
>JAYVER010000296.1:0-9002 GCA_043748725.1 Chloracidobacterium sp.
AGACATCGGACTTTGATCGCACACGGATTTACCGTCCCGTCAGGGACTTGCCGTCAATAGCCCACCGATTCATCGGTGGGAACGGATGCCACACCCGATTTAAGTCCCGTGAGGGACGACTGAAAAACCATAGAAACAGGAGCATGAAATCGTATGTCACATTCATACGTCAGTCAATTGATGCATTGTGTTTTCAGTACCAAGGAACGCCGCCCATTTATCACGCCCGAACTTCAGACACGTCTTTATCCATACATCGGCGGAATTGCCAAGAAACATAATATGCGTTTGATCTCGGCGGGCGGTATTGAGGATCACGTCCATTTGCTGATCTCGCTGCCAAAGGTCTTGGACATCTCAAAAGCAATGCAGTTGGTCAAAGGCGGCTCATCGAAATGGGTTCACGACACCTTTGCCGAGCATAAGACGTTTGAATGGCAAGAAGGTTACGGGGCTTTCTCAATCGGCATTGGTGAGGTTGATCGGACAGTTGATTACATTAACCGACAAGCTGAACACCACAAGAAAAAGGATTTCAAGACTGAATTCATTTCATTTTTGGATAAGCATTTCATCGAGTATGATTTACAAGATGTTTTTGATTGATAACGATTGTTCAGCCGTCCCTGACGGGACTCAATATTCTTTTCCAACCTTTCCCACCGATAAATCGGTGGGCTATTATCGGTCGTCCGTTCCACGGACGAATAACGGAGCAGAGCAGAATTACGATGGAAGTGCATAATTTCTCCAAATTCAAGCTTGTAAGCAAAGCATGAAAAGAGTCTTTCTTATCGACGCGATGTCGCATATATACCGTGCATTCTTTGCCCCTATGGGCATGAAGCAGGAGCCGATGCGCAACAGCAAGGGGCAGGTCACGCAGGCGGCATTTGTCTTCACGAACATGCTCCGGAAACTTATTAAGGATGAGAATCCGGAATATATTGCAGCCGTTTGGGACACATCGGTGCCGACGTTCCGGCACGATTCGTTTGAGGCTTACAAGGCAAATCGCGAAGCGATGCCGGACGATCTTGCCAGCCAGCTTCCGTACATCGTGCGTGTCTGCGAGGCGTTCAACGTGCCGATCCTAAAACTTGACGGCTACGAGGCTGACGATCTTATCGGCACGCTCGCCAAGGAATGTGCAAAAAAAGAAATGCAGGCCGTCATCGTCTCAAACGACAAGGATCTGTGCCAGCTCGTCCGTGACCCGTACATTGTCGCAATGCGGCAGAATTCGCAAAATCTTAGGCGAAAAGTTCCTGTGCCGCCGATTGAGTGGTGCGACGAGGCGTGGGTCAAAAATAAATTTGGCTTGCCCCCCGACAAGATCATCGACCTGCTCGGGCTGATGGGCGACGCTGTCGATAATATTCCCGGAGCGCCGGGAATTGGGGCGGTCGGAGCCCTAAAACTGGTGCTTGAATGGGGCTCGGCACAAGCGGCGATGGAAAATGCCGACAAGATCACGCATAAAACGCAGCGAGAGAGCCTGCAAAACAATCAGGGCATCATCAAGCAGTCGCTCGAACTTGCGACCGTCCATTGCGAGGTCCCGATCGACCTGAGCATCGACGCTCTGAAAGCTCAGCAACCTGATCGACAGCTTGCATACGAGCTTTTCCGCGAACTAGAATTTAAGGCCCTGACCAAAGAATTTGGCGACTCGGCGGCTTCGGTCACGAGCGACGCGATGCCGTCGGGTGGACTTTTCGACAACCTGCCGACCCATACCGGCGGCGCGGTTGCTGTCCAGACGAAATACTCGATCATCAACGAGCGTAGTGGCCTCGACAAACTCGTTCGGAGATTATTTGAAGCCGCGCAGTGGAGCTATCACGTCAACGACGCCAGTTCGAATGAGAAATCGAGTTGCTTTGAGAAAGAATTTCCGCATGGTGTAGCGATTGGGCTAGGTAACGGCGAATCGTTTTACATTGATCTGGACAATTTCGCCGAGGGACGGGATAGCGCCGTCAAACCGCTCAAAGACATACTAACCAACGGCTTTCTCGAAAAGACCACGCACGACGAAAAGCGAAATTTCGGCTCGCTCCTCAAACTCGACATCCGCCCCGAAGGTGTCAGGGACGACACGATGATCGCCGCCTATCTGCTCGATCCGGGCCGCTCAAATTACCCGCTCGCGTTTCTCGCACAGGTCTATCTGGACGTTGACGCGGTTCACACCGTACCCGACGGCTTTGATGAAGTCGTGTTCCGCACAATGGAAAACGCCGATTTCGCCTCGCGGCTCGCTCCCGTTTTGCGCGAAAAGATCGCCGACAACCAACTGCAAAAGGTTTACGCCGAGATCGAGATGCCACTCATTCCGATACTTGAGGAGATCGAGCTGGTTGGCATGAAGATCGACTCTGACAGCCTCAATAAATTCTCGGCCTTCATCACCGAAGAGTTGGAAAAACTTCGCGAAAAAATATTCAAGATCGCCGGGCGGGAGTTTAATATCGGTTCGCCGAAACAGGTCGGCGAGATATTTGGCGAGCTAAATATCGCAACGGGCAAAAAGACCGCGACCGGCCAAATCTCGACCAGCCACGACGTGCTCGTCGAACTCGCTCTGACATACGAGATCGCCCAATTCATCATCGATTACCGCGAAATGGACAAGCTCAAGGCAACCTACGCCGACGCTCTGCCGCGAATGGTCGGCTCGGACGGACGCATTCACGGCTGCCTGAACCAGACCGTCGCCGCGACCGGACGTTTAAGCTCGACCGAGCCAAATCTGCAAAACATACCTGTCCGCACAGAGCTTGGCCAACGCATCCGCAAGGCTTTTATCCCGGAAAAAGGCAACAAGCTCATCTCAGCCGATTACTCGCAGCTCGAATTGCGGATTCTCGCGCACATCACGCAGGACGAGCGGATGCTCGAGGCTTTTAAGAATAACGAGGACATCCATGCTCAGACCGCAAAACTCGTATTCGGCGCTACCGATGAAAAAGACCTCAAGGAAAAACGGCGTCTCGCTAAGATCGTTAACTTCGGCATCGCCTATGCCGTCGAGGCTTTCGGGCTTAGCAGCCGTGTCGGCATCTCGCGTGTCGAGGCCCGCAAGGTGATCGACGATTACTTCGCCACCTACAAAGGCATCCGCAAATATATGGACGATACGCCCGTCAAGGCACGCGAAAAGGGTTACGTCACGTCGCTCTTCGGACGCCGCCGCTTTTTCCCTTCGATCAACGACCGCAACTTCGCCGTCCGCTCACGCTCCGAACGCGAGGCCATAAACATGCCCATTCAGGGCACCGCCAGCGACATCGTCAAGATCGCCATGATCCGCGTTGCCAACGCCCTGAAAAAAGAGAAGCTCGAAACCAAGATGATAATGCAGGTCCATGACGAACTATTATTCGAAGGGCCGGTCGCAGAAGTTGAGGCCGCCAAAGCTCTTATCAAACGCGAAATGGAAGCCGCCGTCACCCTCGACGTCCCCGTAATCGTCGAAGTCGGCGTCGGCGACAACTGGATGAACGCGAAGTAGGAGATTGCCCACGAAAGACACGAAAAAATTCTTCATTTAGTGTTTTTCGTGTATTTCGTGGGCAAAGATTTTATGAAGACTCAACGCACCACACTCAAGCGTCTGCCGAAACGAGGACATTACGACCGCGAAGTGATCAACGCAATTCTCGACGAAGCTTTCTTTTGCCACGTCGGATTCGTTGTGAACGGCCAGCCGTATGTCATCCCGACAGGCTTTGCTCGTATCGGCGACGAATTAATGCTCCACGGTTCGGCGGCGAGCAGGATGATGCGAAATCTTGCGGACGGGATTGATGTCTGCGTGACCGTGACGTTGGTCGATGGATTGGTACTGGCGAGATCGGCGTTTCACCATTCGGTCAACTACCGCTCGGTCGTCATCCTCGGCAAAGCCGAAGTCGTCACCGACGAAAACCAAAAGTACGCCGCTCTTCAAGCCTTTACCGATCAGATCATCCCCGGCCGATGGGCCGAGATCCGCTGGCCAAGCCCTCTCGAACTCAAGGCCACGACCGTTCTCCGTCTCCCCATCACCGAGGCCTCCGCTAAGATCCGCACCGGTGATCCGGTCGATGACGACGAAGATTATGCAATGGACGTCTGGGCCGGTGTCATCCCACTCACCATCATCCCCGGCGCCCCGATCCCCGACGCAAAACTCGATCCCGCAATCAAACCGCCGGATCATGTGCAAAAATATAAATATGAATGATGATGAAAAACGTCGAAAAAGACATCAGATCGATCTCGATTATTTGTTAAACAATAAGACCGACGTCGACATGTCGCCCGAAGCAATTACCGAACGGCTTAACAAACTCAAGGAGCTTTGGGAATTAATGGTCGCCCTAGACCGCTTTGACCTTGAAGGTGCGCAGTTCATTCATGCTATGCCCGTGGACGTGCGGTGAGGCTTGTCCGACCGCATACCCTATTTTTTCCGGGACTGTGCCGCCTTCGCGTTCATGCCAACGCTAGCGATATTTGCTCTTGCTAAAGCCCGCAATATGAATGTCGTTGAATGATGTTAAGATTCCGATGCAGTCTCATCAATAACATATGAACAAGATTTTATTAACGCTCGCAGCAATGCTCCTAATTACTTTCTCGGGAGCTGCTCAGAAGCCTACACCCCAAGGGGCCAGCAGGTTTATTACTGAGCTTGGAGGCCTTGCATTGTTGCCACCCAAGGTCGATATTCTCCGGCAAATCGCCGGGACTAAGATTTATAAGGTGGAAAGCGGCGGCGGCGCGGCGGATTGGACCGAATTAGATGGGCGAGTCTTTCTGAGAGCAACTTGGATGGTCGAGATCGGTGACAAAGCCAGTAATTATGGTGTCTTTGATCTAGAACAAGGCCTCGCCGCCGAGCTGCGAAGTAGGCTCGTGTCCGAAGGGTTTCGTGTGACGCCGAAAAAAGTCGATTTCCACTACATGAGATATCAAAAGGGTTCGACTGTGGGTACGCTTGAAGTGCGGTCGTTCTTCCTTAATAGCGGAAATCTGCCGCTGCGTATCGAGTTCATTTTCAACGAGAGCTATCGCCGGACGACAAAAAGGCGACAGTAATTCGGGAGCTAGTAAGAGGCCGCCTTCGCGGCCCCTTCTTTTGCCGCGAGTTTCTCTAGGGTGTTTTCTTCTTGCTCGCCTTTTTGTACTCGCTCTTTTTCTTGAGGCCGAGGGCCTGGAGCTCGTTTGAGTTGTCGCCAAATTGCGCTTTCACTTGTGTTTTTGAGCCGGTGACGTAATCATGAAAGGCCCATTCGGCCGCAACGGAGTCGTCACGGCTTGCGGCTGCGGCCGCCGCGTCCTGCACTGCCTTGGTTTGTGCGGCTTCCATCGCGGCCTTCGCTACATCACCGTTCGAGACCTTGAAATCGGAATTCGACGGGTTGTAACCCACGATCGCCTGCAACGCCGCAAAGGAATTGAGGTCGTCCTGAAGTATTTTTGGTGAAAGTGCTCTGGTTTTGCTATCTGCCATGGTCAATTGTCCTCCAAATGTTATATATGCGCTGTCGCACAGAGCATATTATGCCAAAACAACGCCGTTGTCCAGCGGCAATACATTCATGTGCGAAGTCAATATGTTATGTTGCGATGTGAATACGTTATATCGAGCGATGAAAACGTTATGTTGTGATGTAAAAACGTTATGCTGAGGTCTGCAAATGCTATGTTGAGCAATGAAAACGTCCTTCGCATGCTCTACATCGATGATGTTTCATATAACAACATCGTTGTAAAACACTGCGAAAGCCTGTGTCCGAGTTAATTTAGCCTTGAACATGCGCATGGGATACAAAAGAGGGCGGTTTAAATCAATACTAATTCGACATGGCGAATACTGTTTGAATGCGATGATCTGGAGAGATTACAATTTGAACACAAGTATCTTGCCGCCGCGCTTTCCTACAGCTAAATAGTGACTATTGGGAGAAAACGCGAGGGTTACAACATCCCCAACTGTTTTGAAGACTCTATTCGGGCCCTTTCCGTCAATGTATCTCGCAACGACTATCCCGTTCCTCCAATCAAGCGTCGCATAAGCCAATAATTTGCGGTCGGAGGAAAGCACTTGGTGTTGAACGGTATCTTCGTCTTGATGTAAAAGGTTCTCCGGTAGGGTTTTTATATTATTCTGCAAATCCCAGGTTCGAATGGTGGCGAGGCCAATTCCAGCCGACGTCGACAAAATCAAATATTTACCATCTTCAGAAAAGTCTATGCCGGTAACATTTCTATAGTAACGAGGGAATTCTCGTACGACATCACCGGTTTTCAAATCATATAGTCTAATATCAGACTTCTTCGGATCGTTCCATTTCTCGTACGCTTCGATTCCACACGCAGTAACAAACTCTTGCCCGCTGGGAGTAAACTTTATCGAACATCCAGGGGATTTGAGGTTAACCTTCAATTCCTCATTTCCTGTTTTCACATTCCATAGGATTGCTACGTTATCGGAATAGACAGATGAAAGTAGCCTAGTGGCATCAGGAGAAAACGAGACATTTTCGGCGGCCTTTGGAGTCGGCCGTCTCAGAAGTTTTTTTAATATTTGTCCTGTCTTTGCGTCGATCAGAGCAATTGGAAATATCTCCTCTCCTTGAACGGTGTCACCAACTACCGTGGACTGTCTGTACGAGACAGCAACTAGATCACCGTCCGCAGATACATCCAGATCGCTAATCTCGGAAATTGTATATTTATTACCTGCTCTAGAATTAGCGTCCAAATCAAGAGTCCAAATCTCTTTCCGACTCTCAACGTCCCACTTGCCCACAGTTGACGAGATCCCCGCACCGATAAGATATTTTGAGTCCTTCGTAAACTGGAGTTGTGTGATCCAGTTCTTTTTACCTAGATGAAGCGTGAACTTTTGCCCAAAAGAGCTGTCAACGGACGCGCCTAAGCCCGTAAATATCAAAATTACAATCAATAGGTTTTTGAACATATATTCGGTTCGGTTAAAGCTATTATAAACTAGTCGCGGAATTGCAACTGTTATTTCGTTAACCAGAGATACATCGTCGGCTTCGCCGACTGAAATCAAGCGAGTCTCGCCTGCTCGCAATTCATCGTATAATTTATGTCATGAAAATGGTAAAAGAAATTCGGCTGGCGGTTGGCTGTGCGGCGTTGGTTTTTATCTTTATGACGAATGTTTATTCACAGAGCGAGATGGGAAAGGTGCCGGCGGAGTGGCAGACGACTGCGGAGAAGACGGGCTACGCGAAGACTTCGACGTATGACGAGGCGGTTGCGTACGCCAAGCGGTTGGACGCGGCTTCGCCGTTGATCGTTTATAAGAGTTACGGCAAGAGTGGCGAGGGTCGCGATATGCCGTTGCTGATCGCGGCGACGGGCGGGGCGTTTACGCCCGAGCTGGCGCGGAAACAGGGCAAGGCGGTCGTGCTGTTCCAGGCCGGTATTCACGCGGGCGAGATCGATGGCAAAGACGCGGGGTTTGCACTCTTTCGCGACATTGCGATCACGAAAACGCGCATTGATCTATTAAAGGACGTCGTCATTGTTTTCGAGGTGATCTACAACGTGGACGGGCACGAGAACTCAAACCCCTTTATGCGGATCAACCAAAACGGCCCGGACGAGATGGGTTTTCGGGCGAACGCGACCAATCTCAATCTCAACCGCGACTACATGAAAGCCGACGCCCCCGAAACGCGTGCCTGGCTCAAGCTGTGGAACGAATGGCGGCCCGATCTTTTTATCGATTGCCACGTCACGGACGGCGCCGATTTTCAATACAACGTGACGTACGAATACGCCCATTTTCAGGAAGTCTCGCCCGCGATCAAAGGGTGGATGGACGAGCATTTTGACGGCCAGATCGTGCCAAAGATCGAAAAAGAAGGCAATCTGCTGACGCATTACGTCGAGTTTGCCGGCCGCGAGGTCACCGGCGGCATCGCGACATTTATCGCCACGCCACGATTCGCAACCGGCTACACGCCTTTGCGTAACCGCGCCGGTCTATTGATCGAAACGCACGTTTACAAGCCCTACAAATCGCGCGTTCGCGGCACTTACGACGTGCTTCGATACACGATCGAAGAAGTCGGCAACGCCAAATCAAGTCTTTTTGTAGCAAATGTGACTGCCGACACGCAGACCGTCGAACGCGGCAAGACCTATGACGAAAAGCGACAATTTCCGCTCACTCTTTCCATCACGGACAAATCCACGCCGCTCGCGTTCAAAGGCGT
Organism: Chloracidobacterium sp.; assembly: GCA_043748725.1. Taxonomy (GTDB): domain Bacteria; phylum Acidobacteriota; class Blastocatellia; order Pyrinomonadales; family Pyrinomonadaceae; genus OLB17. The sequence goes on from JAYVER010000296.1 coordinate 8,250, forward strand.
GGAATACAAGATGGAGGATTCGCTCATCTCCGGCGGCAAACGCATCGTTTACGGCACCGCGCCGCTAAACATCACCATCCCGCGTTTTGACGAAGCAAAGGTGACCGCCAGCGTAGCACCGCCGCTCTATTACATCATTCCGCCGCAATATAAAGACGTGATCGAGGTGCTGCAGCTGCACGGGGTCAAATTCACCCGTCTTAAAAAACCAATGACCATCGAGGTCGAAAGCTATCAGCTAACCGAGCCGAAATGGGCAACCACTTCGTTTGAGAACCGCGTCACGCTGTCGTGTAAACCGGTGCCGATCCAGGAAAAACGCACTTACGCCGCCGGCTCCGTGCTGGTCCCGATGGCCCAGGAATCCGCAAACGTCGCGATCCACCTGCTCGAACCAGCTGGCCCGGATTCTTTTGTATATTGGGGGTTTTTCAACTCGGTCTTTGAGCAAAAGGAATACGGCGAAAGCTACGTTCTCGAAAAGCTCGCCCGCGAAATGCTCGCCAAAGACCCTAAATTACAGGAAGAATTCGACCGAAGACTGTTGGAACCCGCCTTTGCCCGACGTCCGCAGGCCCGTCTGCGATTCTTCTACGAACACTCGCCGTATTTTTTAAATCAGAAAGTTGGTGTTTATCCGGTGGGGCGAATATTAACTAAAAGAGTCCTTTGAATAACCGGAATCTTTTCACGGTTTGGAAGGAATCGCGATTTTTTTGAAAAGTTGGGGGTTATTTGTTTGAGACTTTGGTG
>JAYVER010000297.1:0-3435 GCA_043748725.1 Chloracidobacterium sp.
AAGTTTCGGCTGCATTGGCCGTCCGCATAAGGGTCTCGCCGATAAGAAATCCATCAAATCCGAGTCGTTTCAGTTCATCGATCTCTTCGCGGCTCGAGATCCCGCTCTCAGAGACCATCAACGTATTTTCGGGCCGGTCTGCGATCAATTGCCGCGAAACATCGAGCGAAACTTCGAGCGAGTGGAGGTCGCGGTTATTAATGCCGATTATGCCAGCACCTATTTTCGCGGCGATTTCAAGTTCCTTGCGATTATGCACTTCGACTAGCGCGTCCATGCCGAGCTCGTCCTGTGCCAACTTTCGCAAGCTCGTCAATTCATCTTCCGACAGTGCCGCCACAATTAGTAATATCGCATCTGCGCCCATGGCGGCGGCCTCGTAGATCTGATATTCGTCCACAATAAAATCCTTCCGCAGGATCGGAATGCGAACCGTTTGAGAAACTCGCGAGAGGTCGGCCAATGAACCGCCAAAATACTCGGTCTCGGTCAAAACCGAGATTGCCGCCGCACCACCGGATTCGTAGTTCCTGGCAATCTCGGCGACGTCGATCTTGTCATTAATTACGCCCTTTGAAGGCGACGCCCGTTTGATTTCGGCAATAATGTTTGTTCGGTCATTTCGGGACAAAGAATCTCGAAATTTATGAGGCGTGGCGATCTTACGGGCCGCAGTCGCAGGCAGATTGACGGCATCGGTTCCGATCTCACGTTTTATTGACTCGACCCTTTGGCGCGTTTTCAACACAATTTTATCTAAGAATGTTTGCTCCATCTCATTTTACGGTCGCCAAAATCTTTAGGGTTTTTGATGCAGAGCCGTTCCGAATACTATTTTCTGCGAGTTTGTACGATTCAGGAAGTGTCGCAGCCTTTCCCGAAAGATATATAGCGGCGGCGGCATTAATAAGGACAAGTTTCTCAGGATTTTCGCCAATCGCCTCATTGCCGAGAATCTTGCGTATTTGCGCCGCGCTTTCCTCTACGGAACAATTTGCAGGCAAATTTCCATTAGCCGAGCCGATCCCGAAATCCTCAGCCGTTATTACAAAATGCTCGATCTGACCTTCGGTTATTTCAACGATTTGAGTCTCTCCAAATAACGAGATCTCATCCAAACCATTTTCACCGTTAACGATCCATGATCGGGCTGTACCAAGACGTGCGAGGACATTTGCGGTTTTCTCAAGCAAGTTTTCATCCCAAACTCCGACAACCTGATGTTTAGCGGACGCCGGATTGCACAGCGGGCCGAGATTGTTAAAGATAGTTGGTTTGCCGAACGCTCGACGAGCCTTCGCGAGCGTTGGCGAAAGCGAATGAAATCGCGGAGCGAACATGAAACAGATGCCATGCTCATTCAGGCATCGCTCGGCGGTTTCCGGGGAAACATCTGCATTCACCTCCAATAATTCTAGTACGTCCGCGCTTCCGGAACTGCTTGTAGCGGCTCGATTACCGTGCTTTGCGACAGAAACACCCGCTCCGGCGACGACAAGCGCAGCGGCGGTCGACACATTAAATGTTTTTGCACGGCTGCCTCCCGTTCCGACGATATCTACAACGCTTGCGTTTCGCGATTCGATACGTTTCATGCGCAACCGCATGATGCTTGCGAGAGCAAAAATCTCGTCCTCGGTTGTTCCTTTTGCCTCCCAGCTAGTTAATATATTGCCGAGAAGCGGCTCATCCTGTTCCGCAATAAGACAATCGAAAAATGCTTGCGTGTCATCGCCGGCCAGATCGCGACAGGCCCCGAACTCTTCAACGTAATGTTTTAAAATGTTTGCTTTCATCGCTCAAACCACGCCGCTGTCGGCTATTTCGACCGCCTTTAGCAGCACTCTTGCCTTGTTAACCGTCTCTTCAAACTCCAACTCCGGCACCGAATCGGCAACGATCCCGGCCCCGGCCTGTATTTTCGCAACACCATTTTCGAGTACCAAAGTGCGGATCGCGATACAGGTGTCCATCTTGCCAGTGTAATCAAAATAGCCAACCGCACCTGCGTAGACTCCGCGTGACGTGGGTTCCAGATCGCGGATTATCTCGATAGCACGAACTTTCGGCGCGCCCGACACCGTTCCGGCAGGGAAGCAGGCGGCGAGAGCATCGAAACGATCGAGGCCATCGCGCAATGTCGCCGAGAGGGAACTTACAAGATGCTGAACATGCGAATATTTTTCGACACTCATTAACATATCCACCGTGACGCTGCCGTATTCGGCGACACGTCCGAGATCGTTGCGACCGAGATCGACGAGCATTTGGTGTTCGGCAACCTCTTTTTTGTCGTGCCGCATTTCCTCGGCGAGGGCATCGTCTTCGGCTCCATTTTTGCCGCGCGGACGCGTTCCGGCGATTGGACGGTATTCCAGCCTTTGATCTTCGCAGCGAACAAGCATCTCCGGCGAAGCTCCGACAATTGCCTTATCCGAAAACTGTAAAAGAAACATATACGGAGATGGATTTAGCGATCTCAAAGCACGATAGATTGAAACCGGCGAGGCGCTTGTCGGTCTTGTGAAGCATTGGGATAAAACAGCCTGATAGCATTCGCCGGCATTAATAAGCTCTTTTATTTCTGAAACCGCACGTTCGAAATCGGAGCGCTCCCAATTTGAAGTTACCGCCGCCGGCACAATATTCAGATTCTTTTTGAGAACCGCAGGGTGACCCGTTTCGAGTAAGGTTTGGATTTCAAGGTTACGTGCATTTGCAGTATTGAAAAGGCCTGCAAGAGCCGCTTCGTCATCCGCCTCGTCCGTGAAAACCAGCGATATTATCTTGATGACCTGCTTAGCGTGGTCGAACGCCACGATCGATCGAAAAAACATAAACGCCGCGTCGTCACTCTCGTTTTCTTGCTTTAGGACGGGCTCAAACCACTCACAGCAATCAAACCCGAGATAACCAATAGCCCCGCCGATAAACGCAGGCAGATCAGCTTCGGCAACGGCATTTCTAACGGCAAAATGCTCTCGCAAATACGGGAATAGCCCGGATGTTTCGGTTCGGCGGCCATTCTTGTCCTCGATCTCAATATGAGCGTCGCTTCCGCTGACAATAGTTTCCGGTTCGGCGCCGATAAACGAATATCGGGCAAGACTCTTGCCGCCTTCGACCGATTCGAGCAGAAACGAGCTGGCCGAATTTGCCGAAAGTTTTAGATAGACCGCGAGCGGCGTCAGCAGATCGGCGGGCATCGTTTGGACCACGGGAATTACCGTCGGCGTGTCTGAATTTTTGAAAGGATACTCCATCATGGTTTGGTGTCAGTAGCCGGTCCGTGAGGGAGGGCCACTCCTTAACAGTCGGGCTACTGACACAGCATCAAATAAAAAAAGCCGCTCAAGATCAAACTTAAGCGGCGGTTTAGGAAAATGAATCTGGCCTTAACTTATCATCCGTTCCAGCTCAAAACCCAATTCGCAC
>JAYVER010000298.1:0-3435 GCA_043748725.1 Chloracidobacterium sp.
GATGGTTTGGCAAACTAAAGTTTTCACCGCTTTTCCGATACGGCAGTTCGGCACCGTTTAATCTGGGCGCGGGTGGTACGGACAGAAATCTCGACGACGTCAGCACCGACCGTCTCAACTTTAGCGGAAACCTGAAAGACATTGTATTTAGAAATCCCGGTTCGCCGGTCCTGCAAACGTTGATCGACCAATTTTCGCTCCAGCCGATCGGAGCAAAGAGCGGCAACTTGCCGAGGAATGCGGGAACGGGGCCGAGTTTTTACACGTTTGATCTTAGTGTTACCAGGGAATGGAAGATCACCGAGCACACGCGATTGAGACCGGTGATAGAGGTGGGCAATATCCTCAACGCCGCAGTTTTCAGCTACGGATCGGAATTTATAGATTTTCAGGTATTGCGTAACGACGGCACGCCGCCCACGGCCACGCAGACTCTGGCACGGCAAAACTTCCTCGTTCCGACCCGCACCTACCGCCAGCGGGAGATGCGCGTCGGCTTTCGGCTGGATTTTTAGTTCAAATTACGTTTTTGAAAAAATTTGGGTCGCCGGTCCATGGTGATCCTTTTTTCTCTGTTACGGCGAAAATTTTAATGACTCAATCTGCGAGTCTGTGGTAAATTAAGAGTGTTGAACATTTTTGTTCACGTACTGCGTATGAGCCATGCAATAGCGGAGCCGTCAGTTCCAGTCAGCGAGATCACGATCGAATCGGTCTTGCTCGACGCCGATCTTTTTGTAAAGTATAGCTCGCCGGAAAAAGCTTTTGAGCTGCTGCGCGGATCGCTCGACCGGAGCCCGCGCTCTATACAGTTGCGTGAAAAGATGCGCGACATCTGCGTCAGGCAGAAGAATCTCAACGAAGCGGCCAAACAGTGTCTTGCTTTAGTCAGCCTCTACATTTCCCGCGAAGATTTTGACGTAGCCTACGACCGCCTGCAGGAGGCCAAGCTGCTCGATCCGCGAATCTCGGTCGCTCCCGGCCTCGAGGCTATACGCCGTGCCCGACGGCCGGATTTTGCGACAAACCGCGACCGTTCGCCGCAAAAGGTGCGAACCGATGTGACCTTTGCAGGGAATCTCGCTTTTGTTAGTATTTTTGACGCCGTACAGGTAATCGAAAGCTCCAAGATGACTGGTCTTCTGATTATCAAATCCGATCTGCATCTCGGCAGCGTCGCGTTCAACGAGGGCAGGATCGTCGATGCCGAATGCAACGGCAATAACGGTCATGTTGCATTTCGCGATATTATCGAGATCAACAGCGGTACATTTGAATTTTCAACCTCGGATCACGAATTTCCGGTCATTATTACCGTATCGAGCAACACCAATTTTCTCCTCGACGTACTCACAGAACTCGATAATGAACGCGCCGAAAAACAAGGTCTGCGAAATGTCGGTGGCGAAGTGATCTAGGCAGTGGACGGGGTCAGTGGTCAGCGTTTTGGCTCGCGTTCTTTCTTTTCAAGACAGATTATCTAAAGCATTTGGAAATTCCGATCACGGACCACCGACCACTTCTTTTATTTGACTTCACACAGCAAATACAACAAAATATAGTGCTTCCCCGTGAATCAAGCACTATAAAATGTTTAAGCTTCAGCGCCTAGAAATTACTGGATTTAAGTCGTTTGCCGACTATACGGAGATCGTTTTTACCGGCAGCGGCATCACGGCGGTCGTCGGGCCCAATGGCTGCGGCAAGTCAAATGTTTCTGACGCGATCTCGTGGGTGCTCGGCGAACAGCGCGTAAAGGCGCTTCGCGGCGGCGAGATGAAAGACGTTGTTTTTGCAGGGACAAAGAACCGCAAACCCGGCGGCATGGCCGAAGTCGTGCTGCATTTGGTACGCGACGATACATTTTTTGAATCGGACGAAAACGAGCTCGAGGATATTGACGAAACCCTGAGCGGCATCGACGAAAACGCAGTTAATATTGACGAACTTGAAGAAATACAAGTTGTCACCGAATCGGAGGAAATCTTCATTCCGCACTCCGCACTCCGCATTGAAGAGAATGGGTTTCACGAAGAAGAATTTGAGGTCGAGACCGTGCAGGTCGCCGCGGTCGGCACGGCTAGAACCATCGAAACCAAAGTAAAGACGAAACGCCACTGGCGCCCCCGTTCGTTTGCGTTGGATTTTGCACCGGGCGAGGCCGTTTCGGTATCCCGGCGGCTGTATCTTTCGGGCGAGAGCGAATATCAGCTTAACGGGAAATCGTGTCGCTTGCGTGACATAACCGACCTTTTTGCTGGCACCGGTTTATCGGGTGCTCATTACGCGATCATCGAGCAGGGCAGGATCGGGCATATACTTTCGGCAAAGCCTGCGGACCGCCGTAGTTTGATCGAAGAAGCAGCCGGGATCTCAAAATTTCGCTCTCGCCAACGTGCCGCCGAAACACGGCTCGAATCCGCCAAGTCTAATCTCGCACGCATTTACGACATTGTTTCGGAGATCGAGACTCACGTAAATTCACTTCGCCGACAGGCTGCAAAAACGCGGCGGTTTAAGGTCCTGCAGGAAGAGTTTCGCGGCCTGCTGCGGCAGTTGTATGCCGCCGAGGGCAAGTTTCTTTCCGACCTTGCTGACGATCTGAAACAACAGCTTGCTATCGCCGAGGCTGCCGAAACTGATCTTCACGGACAGGTTACGGACAAAGAGGAGGCTGCTCGCGTGGCGACCACGGCCGCGCGTGCCGCCGAAGAGAGTCTCGCCGAGCTTCGCCAAATTCACGCGAACAACGTCCTCGAACGCGACCGCGCCGAGCGCGAACATATCTACAAAACGGATCAGATCGTAAATCTGAATAATCGCTGCGAAAACCTACGCGGCGAGATCGCTTCCAGTGAACAGCGGCTCAAATTGCTCGCGTCGGAGCTTGAACGGCTTCGGGCCGATGAGCAGCGTGAGAGTGCGGAGCATGCGAGTGCTGAATCGGAGCTTCGCGCATCCGAAGACACATATCGCGCAGCGTCAGACGCGTTGACCGCTATCGAGGCTTCCGCTGAGACGGTTCGGGCTCAGCTTCTACAGCACACAGCGGCGGTTGAGCGGTTTGGCGAGATCGCCCGCCAGCTTGACAACAATCTTGAGCGGCTTGCCGCGCGTGCCGAGGGACTCGACAGGGAAGGCGAGCGAGCGAGCGAGACATTTTCCGCCAATCAAAAACAGGCCGATGAGCTTGCTGCGAGCCTGAGTGCTGAGGAAGCAAAACTTGTCGATCTTAACGTCGAAAAAGACGGGCTTCTCGCCGTAACGACGGACGCGCGCAACGCCCAGAGGTTGGCGGAGGGCGTGCTGCAAAAATTGCAGGACGAGCATTCGGCCAAGAAACACCGTCTCGCAACGTTGCTCGAACTCGAAGAAAAACGTGCCGTTTATACGCCGCAGGTGCAGAAGCTGTTTGCCGAAGAAAAGAATATCGGT
>JAYVER010000299.1:0-3435 GCA_043748725.1 Chloracidobacterium sp.
GCGTTAGAGGTGGTCTGAGAAATGAGATCGGCTACCCTGATCGCGGGAACTGTCACATTCAGTTCTACCTCACGCTCCTCGTCCGCAAACTTGTCGAAACTCACCAACAGTTTTACCCCTTCGATAAAATAGTCTGGTTTCACCTCAAGCGAAATTGGTGCGTAAGTGTAGTATCGCGAATCATTTATATGATCCACGGTGGCTGTCAGCAATTCATGCTCTAGCTTTTTGAGCGAGTCCTCGGCGTCGGTAGAGAATTTATCCCACTGCATTTTTAGCTTGATATTATGCGGGACGACCGTGCCTTTACCGGGGACCGGTTTGGCCTCTGCATCCAATAATTTTTTTATGCGTTCGACCAATTCGCTCGTCGCAAGGCTGCTCGAAGGTATCCATCGTCGGCCTGTTAAGCGGTCGACGGTATCGCCGATCTTTGTAAGCGCACCCCTGAGAAGCCAATCCGCTGAAAATCCTTTTTTTGCAACTGGTATTTTTTCAGCCATTTAACGGATACGACTCAACACAAATCTTAAAAAAAATCTGCTGTAATTCTAGCCGAAGTCATTCATAAATAAAAGTAAATCAATATTGTTGCTTTTTGTGAGTTAAACATTGTAAAATATTTTTGGAAGAGTTTGTGCATTCAGACTTTTCTATCCCATAGCCCCCATATATTAAAGATATTGTCGGCACAAAAGAAACAAAACACGGTTAAGAAAACTTTATGAAAAACGGACTTCTTAAGGCAAAGCTGTCAGAGCGGGGATTTTCGCTAATCGAGCTTATAATCGTTTTAGCCGTGATTGTGGTCATGACTGCCATCTCGTTACCGTATATCTATAACTACAAAAAATTATACAAGTCCGAGGATCAGGCGTTGAAGGTTATGAATGTGATGCGCGAGGCGGCTCAGTTGTCTATAACCCGACGACGGACAATGCGTTTTGAGATCGACCTCACGGACAACGCGGTCTTGATAATACAGGAAAAAAGACTCCCTACAGAGCCTAACGACGTACAGCTAAAAAAGATACCGCTTGAGTTGCCCAGGGAAGTACGCATGGACGTCATCCCGACGGGCGTGACCAAACCGAGTCCTCCAAATTATAACGATGCTGCATATGCGATTGACGCGACCGGACATTTGGCCGGCGGGACGACCGTTACGGGACATAATGTTTGGGCCGCGCGATATAAGAGTGACGGTTCGGTCACAAATGCGGCGGATATTCCCATCAGTGCAAATATTTACTCGTGGCCGCCGGTCACGGTCGGAAGCACTACGCCGCGAAACAAGACCGAGATTAGATTAATTACTATTTTTGGCGGCAGCGGCGCTATTCGGTACTGGAAACACGATGGCACAAATTTTGTTGCGAATTAGACAGGAAAAGGCAGGGAATTATGAAACGCAGATCAGAAGCCGGATTTTCATATATAGATGTGATGGCAGGGCTTGTAATCCTGATGGTGGGTATTTTGGCCCTATTGTCGGGCATTTCGGGGTCGATCCTTCAGGCCAAAGGTCATGAGCAGCAGCTGCTTGCTAAGCAGGTCGCAACATCTACCATGGAGTCGATAATGTCGGTGAAGGAAACAGATCCGGCGCGTCTTGGGTGGCCTGCGGTGGGTAACGTCGGCACCAATCCGAACGCGCTCGGCGTCAATCAAGGGATATTTGTTAACGGCCTCCAGCCCGTCTTTTTAAATGCCGGGCCTGACGAGGTTATCGGAACGGCGGATGATAATGGCCCCCAAGTTTTAGGGCTCCAACGCCAAATTGTGATCACGGATGTCTGCGATCCGGACCGCCCTTCGCCCATTATTTGCAACCCGGCGGGGACGGCAAGAGTACGGATAAGGTCGGTTGCAATTACGATCATCTACAATGTCGGAGGACTCCAAAGACAAGAGGTTTTAACAACCGTTTTAACCGATTATGCGGTGACGAACTGAGGACGATATGCAGAATATTTCTTTACAGCTTAACTCGAATAACTCGATCACCCGCAGTGGCGAAAAAGGTTTTTCTATACTCGAGCTGATTGTTTCGATGGTGATCTTTCTCGTTGTGACCGGTTCGATGTGGGGCGTGCTTAGATCGGCACAGATGAGCCGTTCGGTTATAAATCAGCAAACGGAATTGACGAAAAACGTTCGTTTGGCGTTAAACGTGATCGGTCGCGACACTTATAATGCGGGGTTTGGTTATCCGTTAAAAAACACGGTTGTCCTGCCCGATAACCGGATTTCCGCTCTTATCGGAATTCCGAATGATTTTGACAACACCCGCGATACGATTCCGCCAATTATTGCCGGTAACAATATAACCGTTGACAACTATAATACGGTGGCAAATACAAAAACGGACCAAGTCACATTTCTTTTTTTGGATTCGACATTCAATCTGACCGGTGTAGGAGCCGCGGCGGTATCAAAGGCAGTTAAAACAAGTCTCCCGCAAACGGTCGTACCTGGTATTGACGAGGTGACGATCGATCCAAGCTCTGGAAATAATTCATGTTGCCGCGTGAACGATATTTATTTGGTCAAAACGGGTTCAAGTTCCTCGCTTGTTCTCTCGACGGCCCTTAGTAGCACCGACAAGGTTCGTTTTGCCAATGGCGACGTTCTTGGATTTAATCAGGCGGGATCTACTATTCCTAGCCCGGGGGTTACGAGCGCGTTTATGCAGCGCGTCACCATGGTGACCTATTTTGTTGCCTCTGACGGAACATTGACGCGAAGACAGTTTGCAAATGTGCCGCCGGCAGTTCCTGCGGTGGCGTATGTTGACGCGCCTCTGGTTTATAACGTCGAAAATTTTCAAATCCAGTATGTGATGGATGACGGTACAATCAATGACAATCCGAGTGCCGGGCCGGACGGTATTGCCGGTACTTCCGATGATATTCAGGCAAATCTGGCGGCTGTTCGCCAGATCCGATATACGGTGAGCGTCAGATCACAAGAGCTAAATTCGGCCGGACAGCCATATCGCGAGACCATGACGTCCACCTTTAGCACACGGAACTTAGGATATGACGCAAATTAATAAACTTGTTTAGGACAGAACTAAGATGAAGAATCTAAAATTTGAGCAAAACGGCATTCTAAATATTGCGAACGATGCCAATCAACGAGGATCGGCCATCGTTATATCGTTATTTGTTCTGGCGCTTATCAGCGTATTTGTGGCATTAGCTCTATCCCGGTCGGCGGCGGAGGCTGCGGCCACCGGTAACGAAACGGCCGAGTCCCGAGCGTTTTATGCCGCGCAGGGCAGTCTGGAGACGATGACTCGAAACTTCAACAAAAAGTTTGAGATCAATATTAATCCGACAAGCGCAGATTTTAACGACGTGCGAACGTCGGGTGTTCCGGGGTTGTCGTCGCCGGTTGGAAATTTTACGTTCAACCAGGAGGTTCTTAAAA
>JAYVER010000300.1:0-3414 GCA_043748725.1 Chloracidobacterium sp.
GTATATCCGGCAAATGGACTCGTTTTCGTTTCCACCATGTTCATCGCGGCACAAACGTCTGAGTATTTCTGCTTCCCTGTCAGCGTCGCGGATCGGCAATCCCGCACTCATTTTGAGAACCGAGATTTCTCTCGAAACGTCCGCCCGGCGGTGAAGCAGTTCAACGATCGCGCCATCGATCTCATCAATTTCTCGTCTTTTTTCGTCTATCTGCATATGTTTTTCTCCAAACAAAAAAGCCGTGAACTTTTTCAGTTTCACGGCTTCGTTCGATCTATTTGCTTTAAGTCTATCTTATCGCAATGCAAACATCAGCCGTTTTACCATAATAGTAAAAGTTAAAAAAGCTGAAGTTGTAAAAACTGCGACTATTCATTTTTGAAGCAATCTGTAATGATTACATCCTTACCATAACGTCAAATTATAGGCATGTCAAGTAGTTTATTCGTCAATTATTTTTTTGCGCGCGAAAGGCTGAGCATATTTGCAAACAGCCTATATGCCCCACTGACGCCGGCCGGAAGCTGGCGAAAGAACGAATAGCTGCAATATGTCCAGGTTCCCTTCCCTAACCGAGCAACAACGAGCCCGCCTTTGTTTTCCTGCTCGCCGGCGTCGTGGGATTCGAGCATTGGCGTGTATTGAGCGTCAAAGGTCGTGAAATTATATGCATTACGCTCCTGTACCCAGCCTTTGAAATCGTCGTCCGATATCTTGTTAGGAAAATTGAATATCGGATGATTCGGCTGTAGGATGGTGACTTTGGCGTTTTCGTCCACCACGCGAGCGATGCTGCCGGCCGCAGTCCGCTGCGTATCGGCCATGTTGATCGGATACGGGGCCAGGTTTTGCTGGGCAAATGACGGCCGTTGATATTGAACGATCAGGTTGCCGCCATTTTTCACATAATCGAGCAGGCGTTGATTGTTCGCAACAAAATCCGGCCTGGTTTCAGATGCGCGGATACCAACAACAATTGAATCGTATTTCGAAAGATCACCCGACGCCAGATCTTTCTCGCCGAGCATCGTGACATTGATCCCCATTTGCCTGATCGCTTCGGCCACGTCGTCGCCACTTCCCATTATATAACCGATCTTGCCCATTAATGGCCGTAAATCAATCACGTTAACAACCGTTTCGGCCCGGGTGTAAAATCGGTGCGTCTGGGTGTGCGGATAGGCGATGATGTGCATTTCCTGATTGAAATGGCTCTCGCCGACTATCGCATTTCCGAAAATCTCGTAATTGCCGGGCTTAAAGTTGGCCGGAACAGTCACGTCAAAGCCAACACTAGTCTTTTCGCCCTTACTTTTTAGCTCAAAGGCGTTTGATGAAGAAGTAGATTTCAGCTCGACCGCACCATTGAAATTTAAATCCGCGACACCTTTTGTCGGCACTGATGAGTTATTTGTAATGCTCATCGTCAGATGCCGTGTTTGCGCCTTGGCGCTTTGCGGAATGATCAGAAGCTTCTGATCGAGGCTGACCGAAAGGCTCGGCACGACATTCACCTCACGCCGAATCTCACCTCGGGTCGGATCGGCAAATCGGTATCGTACTGGTTCCTCAATAGTTATTTCTATACCTTCGATGGTAACTTTTAGCTGGGCGACAAGGGGCTGCGGTCCAAAGGGCAGCGTCTGCTCGTTCGATTTCGGCCATCTAAAAAGATCACCGTCGCGCCGCTCTCTAAGCCAATAGGGTTGCGTGAAAGTTACATTATTATCAACCTTCACGATGAAGACAGCTCCTGCAACTGAACTCTCGCGGTCGCTAAACGCTGCGTTGTTCTGCTGCGGCGGATCGGTTTTTGTTACCTCCCAGCCTGCAGGAACAGCCAGTGAGATCTCGCCAATTTTTACTTGGTCAAGCCTCGGCTTAAATACCTTGACCGATATCATCATTTCATCACCAGGAACGACGGTTTCCTGATCGACGAGGGCATCAACCGTTACACCGGTTTCGAGCTGCATGGCCTTTGAAAACTCTGCCTCTTTTTGAGCCAGATAAAAATCAGTTCTGACGGCCACGTCGTCTTGATGCTCGATAGAATCCCGAAGTTTTTCTCGGGCGCCTCTTATCGCCTTCAGTCCCTCTAATAAGGTTCGTCTGCTGTCACGCATGCTCGACAACTGCAAATCACGGAAGGCAAAATCGCCCGCAGATGCAGCGATTCCAAACATCTTCCAGAATGTCGGGTCCGTTGAAAGGAGGGGTTTCATGAGCATACCGGTAGTCGGGTCTACTCGAGATGCGGTTAGCGCCGGGATGCCGAACCCAGTTAAGCCATCAATTCCGGCAAAGACGCCACTTTCACCTATCACCTTCATGGCCTTGCTTTCAATTAGATTCAGGCGCGAAAACTGATCTCCGTGAAATTCGATCCGGCCTTCGCCTTGTGAACGATGCTGGCTGCGGCCTTCCATTGCTATCTCGAAGTACGATCGGCCAAGAATCGGGTCGTAAGCACCAGTGTTAAGTTTGAGCGAGGCCGTGTCGTTGCCACCGAAACCCTGTTCAACGTAGAATTTCTGCACCTGCCACGGCTCACCGGAATCTGTGCATTGTTTCGGGTCTGCTGCCGCTTTGACGGCAATCGGGGTGATGTAACCGGAGTATTGATGCTGGCCATGACCATCGGCGGGGGTTCCCGAAAAACGTGAGATCACGACGAGCGGCCGGAATGTGCGGATCGCCCGCACCGTGTCGCAAACGATCACTTTTTCATCCCATTTCTGTCTGGCTTCGGCGAGAGTTTTCGAAAAGCCGTAGTCAAATGCCCGCGTAAAATACTGCTCGGCACCGTCAAGTCTTCGTGCTTGAAGGAGTTCTTCGGTGCGGATCACGCCGAGCGATTCGAAAAGCTCAGCACCTATAATGTTTTGCCCGCCGTCTCCGCGCGTTAAGCTGAGATAGGCAGTGCGCGCATTTTCCCCGCGAGCCAGATATGCAAGCAGTGCCGAATCTTCGTCGTCAGGGTGAGCCCCGATCATCATCACGCTCGCGGTCGTATTCAGCTTTTTGAGTAACCGCCCCAAGCCCAATGCCCCGTAGTCATTCACAGCCCGAACCTGCGCATTAGCTTCCGGCGGAAAGGCCAGCCGCAGAGACGCTGAGACGCAGAGAATGAATAATAACGAGATCGTCGACACGATTCTGACAAGCCTTTTACGCGATTTAACTTTCATTTGTAATTGCAACAGGACTAAATGGAAACTCTTTGCGGCGATAAGACCGCACAAAATATATTACCAATCCGACAAGTATCAGAACTGTAGCGTATTTAATTTCTTTTTGAAAATTTGGCCGCGCCAGCAGCACATATAAAAAGCCCGAAAGAGCAATGATCGCCGGTATCGGATAAAGCCACATTTTAAACGGTCGCGGCATCTCGGGCTTTGTTTTCCGCAA
>JAYVER010000301.1:0-8869 GCA_043748725.1 Chloracidobacterium sp.
TCACTTTAGGCGGCCTGGGGCTGATCTCGACATATTTTGCACATGACAAATATTTCCTCTGGGCTGGGATGGTCGGAGTTGGTTTTGCATGGGCGTCCATTCTTTCAATGCCTTACGTGATACTCGCCGGTGCTATCAAACCGTCGCGAATGGGCGTTTACATGGGTGTATTTAATCTTTGCATCGTTATTCCACAAATCGTAATGGGTCTGGTTATTCCGCAGATTTATGGGAATATCTTAGGCAAGGACCCGCTAAATGTGGTCATTTTTGGCGGCATTGTAATGCTCGTCGCGGCCGCCAGCGTACTGGTTGTTAAAGACATCGGTGCGGGTAATATCGACCCCTCTACATTAGCTGAGGCCGAACCTATTGAAGGTCCGATCGCGGCATAGTATGTTATGAAAAATTTAAGATTGAAAGCGTTAATCATAACGGTCTTTCTTGCGAACTGTGTTTTTGGCCAGCAGCCATCGCGGGACGTTTCGAAAGAGAACGCTCGCAGCTTGCAAGACTGGGTTAAGGACGCCGTAATTTATCAGATATGGGAACGGGCGTATTCACAAAAGGGCGATTTTAACAGCATCACCGCCGACCTCGACCGAATCAAAGACGTTGGCGTAAATGTGCTGTGGCTGATGCCGATTAATCCGATCGGGCAGGTAAAAAAGAAAGGCACCATCGGCTCGCCCTACGCCGTCAAAGACTATTACGGCATCAATCCCGATTACGGCACATCCGCCGACCTAAAGCGCCTAATAGCCGAAGCTCACAAACGAGGGCTGAAGGTCATTATCGATGTTGTGGTCAATCATACCGCCTGGGACAACGACCTGATCACCAAGCATCCCGAGTTTTACAAAAAAAACGAAAAAGGCGAGATCATCCCACCGGTGCCTGATTGGGCTGACGTTGCGGGGCTCGATTACAGTAAGCCTGAGTTGCGTAAATACATCATCGACATGCTCAAAAGCTGGATCCGCGATTACGATCTGGATGGATTTCGCTGCGACGTAGCTCTCTTTATCCCGACTGATTTTTGGGATCAGGCACGTGCCGAGGTCGATAAGATAAAGCCCAACACCATCTGGCTGGCCGAGGCCGAAAAGCCCGATCTGCTCGTCCACGCCTTTGATATCGACTATTCATGGAGTATGCACGGCACCCTGACCGAGGTGCTGCAGGGTGCCAAGCCGGCGTGGGCGTTGCGTAAAGTTTGGGAAGAGCAGAACGGACAATTTCCGCGAGGCGCGATAAGGATGCGTTTCTCCGACGATCATGACGAACGCCGCGCGATCGTCCGCTTTGGCGAGAAAGGGGCGTTAGTGGCTCAGGCTCTCACCTTTACGCTCGATGGCGTGCCGCTCGTTTACAATGGCATGGAGGTCGGCGACACAGCCGAATCGGGTGCTCCGGCTTTGTTCGAAAAGCTTCCGATCTTCTGGCAGATTGCCGAACGGAGACCGGAGTTTCCGCGATTTTACAAGTCGATGATCGCCCTGCGTCATGCCAGCGCCGCTCTACGACGGGGCAATCTGACGTGGCTCAAAAACTCGGACGAGAACCGCATTTTAACATTTACACGCCGCACAGGCAGCGAAGAGCTGCTCGTCGCCATCAATATGTCCAACAGCCCGTTTTTCGGCTCAGTCGAGACCGGCGGCAATTACGAAGACATTACACCCGACATCGGCCAACCAATGCCGCCCGATGACGAGAGGGCAAAGGCTGCGACCAAGGCAAATGTCGGCTTGCCATCGCTCAGTCTCGATGGATTTGGATTTAGGATTTTCAAACGGAATACTGTCCGGAATAACTGAAAACTTCAAACTCTTGTCTTAAATTTTCCGTTTTTACTTTTAAGTTTTTAGTTATTCCGAAGACAGTTTTGATCGTCAAGCATCCTCGCTCGTCCTTTAAAGTGCCATGAAAACCAGACCTATATTTTTGCCTTTTACCTTTTTACTTTTTACTTCTTTGAGCTTTGCTCAGACGCTTGCTCCGGGCGGACCCGGCAAAGACGCTCAATGGGCAACCGCGGGAAAGCAGGGTATCGGAACTTCCGCCACTCTTGAATCAAAGATATGGTTCACTCTCGCCCAGGGCGTGATGACCGAGGTCTATTATCCGGACGTGACGACGGCTAATGTTCATCTACTGCAGTTCGTCGTCGTTAACCCAAAGACAAAAAAGGTCGAGACCGAGCAGGATGATGCAACTCACGAGATTAAAGTTTTGCGGCCTGACTCATTAAGTTTTCAACAAATCAACACTTCTAAATCGAAAGAATGGTCGATTACTAAGACATATACTTCCGATGTAAAGCTCAATGCCATTTTGATTGACGTTCAGTTCGAAACTAAAAACGAGGATTTGAATTTGTACGTATATTTCGACCCGTCGATCGGAAATAGTGGTATGCATGACACCGCTCTCAGCGAATTGAACGCTCTGGTATCCACGGAATCTGGTCGCTCTGCTGCTTTGATGTTTTCAAGTAAAATTGAGGAGAGTTCAAATGGCTTCTATCAATCCTCTGACGGTCTTCAGGAATTGAGACAAAACGGCCGAATCGTCAACCCCCATCGAAAAGCTGAAAACGGAAACGTGGTACAAGTTGCGAAAATATCGCATCCCACGCGTTTTACTGCTGTATTAAGCTTTGCGAACGACGCGAAACTGATGAAGGGCTTATATCGAATTCCGAGCGACATTTTGGCCGTTCTTGATGGCGAGGCAGCTAAGAAAAAGGGCTTCGCCAAATGCCAGACTGAATACGATAGGGAATGGGCCGATTACGTCAAGACCATTCCCAAAGTCGATCCCAGATATCAGGCTCAGTTCAACATGGCGGCGATGCAGCTTAAGGCTAATGAGGACAAGACTCATCGTGGGGCCAATGTCGCGAGTTTGACGATTCCTTGGGGCGGCGGGGCAAATGCGAACGAAAACAACGTTGGTGGCTATCATCTCGTTTGGTCGCGTGATCTTTATCATGTATTCACTGCTTACATGGCGCTGGGGGACACGGCGGCGGCGAACCGGGCGCTGGATTTTATCTTCAACGTCCAGCAAAAACCGGACGGCAGTTTGCCGCAAAACTCGTTTCTCGACGGCAAGCCTTTTTGGGGCTCGCTGCAGCTTGACGAGGTCGGTTATCCGCTGATAATGGCGTGGCAGCTCGGGAGGTTTGATAGGGCGACTTATGAAAAGCACGTCTGTCCGGCTGCCGATTTTATTGTTAAGAATGGACCGATGACGCCGCAGGAACGTTGGGAAGAGCGTCCCGGATATTCACCGTCAACCATCGCCGCCGAGATCGCCGGACTCGTCTGTGCGGCTGAGATCGCTAAAAATAATGGCGACACCGTATCCGCTGACAAATACCTCGCGACCGCCGACGATTGGCAGGCGAACATCGAAAAATGGACGGCGACTAAGACGGGAAAATACGGTGACGGCAACTACTACCTTCGCATCACGGCTAACGGAAAACCCGACGCCGGCGAAAAGGTCGAGCTTAATAACGGCGCCGGAACATTCGACGAACGCGAAATAGTCGATGCCGGCTTTCTCGAACTCGTTCGCCTCGGCATCAAGCCGGCCGACGACCTGCTGATCGCTAAGTCAGTCAAGATCATTGACCAACTCATAAAGGTGGACACGCCTAACGGACCCGGATTTTACCGCTACAATCACGACGGCTACGGTGAAATGGATGACGGCCGCCGCTGGAACTGGGATGGGAAATACACCGGAAAAGGCCGCCTGTGGGCGTTGTTAAGCGGCGAACGCGGACAATACGAACTCGCAGGATGCGACGCGGAGACACGGAGACGCGGAGACGCGGAGAAGGCGGGAACACGACCGGTAGGGAGTGTGCCCGTCGGGAAAGAGCCATGTCTCGATCTGCCAAAAACGCGTCTCGACGCAATGCTTGGCTTCGCCAACGACGGCCTGATGATTCCCGAACAGGTCTGGGACAAAAAGGAAATGCCAAAGAGCGCCGACAAGCAATTTGTCCCCGAACTAAAATTTGGCGAAGGCACCGGCTCAGCCACGCCGCTCGCCTGGTCGATGGCCCAATTCATACGCCTTGCTACCAACCTTAAAGCCGGCCGCAACCTCGACACGCCTCAGGTTGTTTTTGATCGTTATGTTTTGGGAAAGAAAGATAGCTTTAATATTGCTAGTGAAAAAGTCCCCCGTCTGCCCGAAAGACCATGTGGACAAGAATATGAGCTAATTAAGAGGGTATTTCAGGCAGATTCACCAGCTGCTTCGAACGGACCGGTGGCGGAATTCATGATCCGACGAAGTCCGATTATTTGGGGACGAAAAGCAATCTTCTTTTTTCGAGGTCAAGATCAGAAAGTGAATATAGCCGGTGATTTTACAAGCTGGAAACCGTCGACTGCGGTCTTCGAAAAGGTTCCCAATGCCGACCTTCGATGTTTCCAGCAAGAGTACGCTCCGACCGCCCGTGTCGAATATAAACTCATCGTTGACGGCAATTGGATAACTGATCCGCTCAATCCAAACAAGATCGACAACGGCGTCGGGGGCGAAAATTCGTACTTTACGATGCCGGATTACAAACCTTCCGAGTGGGCGAAGGAAGTAAAGGGATTGGAACCGTCGCTGGAGACGATTGAAATTCAATCGCGAGCCCTCGGCGAGAATCGGAAAGTGAGCGTATTTGCGGATATAGTTACCGAAACAGAGCGGTACGACCAGCCCGTGCTTTATCTCGAAGACGGAGGCGACTATGTAAAACGAGGGAAGGCACTTGAGGTGTGGTCAAACTTAGTGGCGGCGAAAAAGTTAAGCCCGTTCATTATCGTATTCCTTGACCCAAAAGACCGCATGAAAGAATACTGGGCAAACGACAAATGGGCAGATTTTGTCGCGAACGAAGTCGTGCCTGAGATCGACAAGCGTTATCACACCATCGCGAACCGCGAAGGACGTGCCTTGTTGGGTGCCAGTCTCGGTGGCATCACGAGTTTCTGGATCGGGCTCAATAATATGTGTAGGTAAAGGCATATCGAGAAACGGTTGTAACAAATGACGCAGCACAAGAACCCCGTAGCTTGCGGCTCGCATGTTCAAGTCCATTACAGCTGGAGCGGTAAGAGTCCGGTTCTTTGCGTAGCCCATAGCCAGCACCCGTTGCAATTCCTCCGATGCTAAACCCTCAAGACGTACGCGTTCTAGACTTATAAGGCCGGAACAGAGTAAGCAAGGACGGTCTGGCCTAAGATATGACACGCGCGAGTCGAGACTTTGTATATGGTTTTCACCAACGCCGATCTCGGTTCCGATATCTATATAAGGTATCAAGTATTGATATGAGACCTCGGTCATAATGAGCCGAGCCCAATCCGAATTGTCTACGCATCCTACTATCGCGTCGCACCGTCTCAACTCAGCGGCTACCGATTCGTTACGGATGTCGCCACCGGGGACAACGGTGATAATGGTAGGCATACCAAGTTCGTCCAATGCTTCTTTTAGCCTAGCGGACTTCAACGATTTTTTCTCGGCATCGATCATCCGCGAATGAAGCACTCGGTTCAGGTTGGCTATGTCAGTGTGATCAAAATCAAACAAAACGACCTCTCCGAATCCCGCTCGGACTAGCAACTCGGCAACGAGAGAACCTGTGCCACTATTGCCGACAACGCCGACCCGCATACTACCTGCGGCCGACATCGCCTGTTCAGGCGTTAATACCAGTCCGCGATCAAAAATTGCAGCAGCTTTCAGCGGGAGCGGAGCTTTTTTCCCGTCAACGGTAAGACGCGTAAGCTGTCGCCGATGACGACCATTCGAGTCAACGGGGAAAAGCCTTGGGTTCGACATCCCATATGCGACCTTGAAAGACGTTTTTACCCGCTACAATGTTTCCAAACTTGCCAGTCGGCTGCTGGTCACCCAGGTTTTGCATTAATGACGGATCATTTGCATTGTCATACGAGGAGAACGCGACACTATTTTCACTTCCGGGATGAGTGTGAACCGTCAGGAATCCGAGCAAGCCTTTGGCTCTTACTTTTAACATCGCTCGGCGAAAAAATCGCCCTGAAAAGGTGATATGTCCTCGCTCTTGGTCATCAAACTCATCGTCGTTAGCAACCAACACCTCTTTTACCATCAGGGATGGATTCAAACTGTGGTCATTTCCGCTTAACAGCAAAATGCATCCGGTCTCAACCGCATGTCGCGGATCACTGGTAAAGGACTCGCGAATAACTCTGGTTAATTTTGTTAAGTTCGATTCACAAAATCTTAGTTCATGCCCGTACCCCCCTTGTTAAAAAGAACCCGCGACAGTGCTGAATGTGACTTTCTAGATCGTCTTGAAGTGGATTCCATGGACGTTCAGGATGATAGTGCCAAGAGATCAACAGCCAAGTCGTTCCTTCGATATTGAGCTCAGATTGTTTTTTAGGTATATCCCCGGAGGAGTGTGTAAGAGGCAGCTTTACATAAAATGCATCAAGTCCGCCGGTCGGATAGGTTTCGGAGCGTTGTGCCGATCCAGACAAAGATTTCAGTTTCACTTCGCCGGCCCATAGACTAATTTTCCCGAATCAAGCTGCGCGGCCGTCGTTAAAGGGTGAAACACGTTCATATCAGGACCCATTATGCAGGAACCAATAATTACTATCACTCAGGAATTTTTAATTCTCATTGCTCGTATGATGTAGCGGGATTCGGACATGAAAGCCATTGTGTCTTGGAGTTTCTACGGTTCCAGAACGCGTTTGACGCTTTTTCGAACGCGTCTAGGTCGGGACCGAGGGCGGACATTTGGTTGTGGAGTGAGATAACGCTCGGAACAAATTCTTCTACATTGGCATCATCGGAGGTGTTTCACGAGCCAGTCGGTGACAATCTTGACCACGTCGGTTCGCATCATCACGGGAGGCGGGAGTTTCGCATAATTGCCCGGGAAGCCGTCGCTGTCCTCTACAAAAAGATGGTTAAGGCCGGGAATTACGCGAGCCGTCACGTCCTTGTTGCCGCCGTTCTTAAACGCGGCCTCTTCTAACGCAATCTGCTCGGGAGCCGCTTGTTGGTCGTTAGAGCCGGTTAAGATAAGCACCGGTGTTATGACCTTCCGCATCGTTGCAGCCGGATCGTAAGTCAGGAAAAACTTCATCCACTGGTCGGCCGCCATCATGGCGTCGATCTTCTTGGGGATCTCAGCAATCTGGGCTTCTTTCTCAGCGGGTGTGAGCTTCGTGTTGTGCTCAATTAGATTCTTCATCTGGAAATGAAGGACACTGCGCGCAGGCTCAGCGACGCCGGCGAGCAGAACGATGGCCCGCAGCGAAGGTTCCTTATCGGCCACCATCGGCGTGATCACCGCACCCTCGCTGTGGCCGAGCACTCCGAGACGGTCGGAACGGATCTCGGGCCGCGTTCGTAAGTAAGCGAGCCCCGCGCGGGCGTCCTCTCCGAAGTCCGCACTCGTCGAGCCTTTGAATGTTCCTCCCGACCCTCCCATTCCACGGTCGTCCATCCGCAGCGTTGCGATGCCGTTCCGAGCCAGCGAATCTGCTATCTGGCGAAAGGGCCGGTATCCTTCCAGTCCGATCTCGCTGTCGCGGTTTTCCTGTCCAGAACCTGTGATGGTGACTATCGCCCCAACGGGCTTTGCTTTGCTTGCGCCTTTAGGAAGCGTCAGCGTACCGGCGAGCGTGAAGCCGGCCGGGGTCTTTACCAACACCTCCTCGGCTGTATAGGAAGCGTCGGCGGGCCATAGGTGAAGGGAGAGGGGCTTTCGGGTCGCCCTTTTTTTTCACAGGCTTTGAGATTAAGAAATTTTCGTCCAAGTGCCGCAATCGCGGCGTGGAAACCGCCGGAAAGCGGAGGCGGCGGCACAGGGGGCGGTAAAACCGACGTTGTATATCGTGGTAAGCTGGGGGGCGGTAACGCCGTCGGCGGATTTATTCACTCGGACGGCCTTGCTTATGTCCACGCCGGAAACATGATTACACCGGCAAGACAAACGCGAGGTGTGAAAGGTTTTAGTGAATTAATGACGCTGGCCAGAAACACGAACCGTCCTAACGGCGAATCTCTGCCAAATCATCTTATCGACGCCCCCACCAACGTCGGCGGGCAGACTGCGGCAACTACTGTGCATTATTCGCCAACTGTTAATATTAACGGTGCAAAACCGGGAGCGGAAAAGCGGTTTCGAGAGGAGCTCAACGAGCATACGGCTCATATAACCCGCATTTTCACACGGGAGATCGACAGGTCGCGGGCGCGGGGATAACTCCAATCTTCGGTACGGAAAATCAACAATTCGCGGGTGAGATCATAGTTTCTGAAGTACTTTCACGATAGCATGGAGAATAGTAATAACAAGTCCCAATGCGCTCGAAAGCATCAATGCTACCCCTACAATCTTGAACAGGCCGTCATTTGGGAACATTAGCAAACCTACAACGAAAAGACCTAAATAAATAGCAAAACCAATCCCTAAGTTACCTTTCCCGAAGAATATACTCTCGGAACCGGTAACGACGTTTGGCCGCCCACACTGCGGACACGCACGAGCGGATTTAGAAATCTCTCTTTCACATTCAGGACATTTAATCAGCATAATCATGCTCCATTTCGATTTGCACAGAAATATACTCCACTCCGCCGTCGGTTGTAAAGCGTTCATCATCCCTCAATTCCCTCAAAACAATAAACCACGAAATTTAAGTAACATTCTCGCTTTAAAGCGATGCCGGATTCAACCCTTGTACTAGAGTCCTTTGAATAACCGGAATCTTTTCACGGTTTGGAAGGAATCGCGATTTTTTTGAAAAGTTGGGGGTTATTTGTTTGAGACTTTGGTGAT
>JAYVER010000302.1:0-3397 GCA_043748725.1 Chloracidobacterium sp.
GCTCTCGATTTTGCCCATAACCAGGGCTTTGTCCATCGTGACATCAAGGAACAAAACATCCTGGTCGAAGGTAATTTTCCGAATTGTACTGCTAAATTAACCGACTTTGGCCTTTCAAAGAGCTTTAAAGAGACAGGCATGAGCGGCGTGACGATGGTTGGCGACGTTGCGGGAACGATCGCCTATATGCCGCCCGAACAGGTACGCGATTTTAAGGAAGTCCGGCCGCCGTCCGATATTTATGCGATCGGCATGACGGCATACAGCCTCTTAACGGGTGCCCATGCACTCGATATCAGCCCAAAAGCCGGCATCGCCGAAACAGTTAAGGCGATCTTCGAAAAACCTATCGTACCTATCGCGAGCCGCATTCCAAACGTACCGTCTCACGTCGCCGCCGTGATCGAAACCGCTCTCGCAAAACAGGTCGAGATGCGATGGCGCACCGCCGGAGCAATGCGCGAGGCACTCTTAAATGCAGCCTCGGGGTAACTGAAGAAAAATTGGCCACAGATAAACACGGATCAAAACGGATATGAAAGCCAATTACGCTTGGATGGTTTTCTTATCAGTGCCTATCTGTGTTGATCTGTGACAAATATCTTAAACTGTCTTTGTAACTTTCGACAACGATCTCGGTGCATCAGGGTCGAGGCCCTTTGCCTCGGAAAGCAGCGCCGCGAATAACTGCGCGGGAACGATAAAAGGTATCGGCGACAGAATTTCGTCAATGTCCGTCGGCAGAATCAGGCTGTTGGGCGACATGGCGGCGATCTCGTCGTCATTTGTTATCGAAAGGCAATCAGCGTGGAGTCCCTGCAGATTGTTCAACAGATCAATGCTGCTGGATTTTGTCACACCGGTCGGGGCGAACATAATCACCGGGAAACGACGTTCGACGATAGCCAGCGGCCCGTGGAAGAAATCCGCCGAAGAGAACCGTTCGGCGACGACGTAGCAGGTCTCCATCAGTTTTAGGGCCATCTCGTATGAATTTCCATAGTTCATCCCGCGGCCCACGACGACGCAATTCTCCATGAAAACGTATCGTTCGACGAGTTTTTCGATCTGTGGCCGTAGATCGAGTGCAGCGGCTGCATAATCGGGGATCCGTTCGAAATTCAAACGTGTGTCGCCAATTGCGGCCGCAAGCATATAAAAATGCAGCATCTGGCCGGTATAGGTCTTGGTCGCGGCGACAGATTTTTCGCGACCGGCGTGGATCAGCAGCGTTTCATCGGCGAGTTTCGCCATCGACGAATCAGCCTCGTTTGTGATCGCCAGCGTGTATGCTCCTGACGCTTTTGCAGACTCCAGAACCTGATTAATGTCCGTGCCCTCGCCCGACTGCGATACGCCGATCACCAGGGCTCGTTTTAAATTCAGTATGGCGTTATAAAGCGTTACCACCGACGGCGCCGAAAGCGAAACGGGGATCCCGGTCGTAACCTCGAGCAGATAGCGGCCAAAAAGCGCAGCGTTATCTGACGACCCGCGTGCCACAAGCACGATCAGATCAATATCCTTTTGGCGAAAAAAATCACCGAGCCGCGTTAATTTTCCACGTTCGGCGGCGATCGTCCGCTCCAAAACGGCGGGCTGTTCGGCGATTTCTTCGAGCATTAACGACATACGCAGAATCATAACATTCGCGCGTAGTGAGCGAAAAGCCGATAAGTTTAGCTGATGATTATTTGACGGTGCGTTTTAGCGAAGCGGCTCCGGCGAAAAGGCAGATGGCACTAAGCAAACATGCGGCGGGGCAGACGAGAAGGGCGTAGCGCAGCATTGCCGGATTGTCGGTAGCTCCGAACCGGTCGCTGAGATAACCGATCAGATTCGAGCCGATCAGGTATGCTGCGATATTGACAGAGAAAAAATAGATCGCGATGCCTAGCCCGCGAAGGTTGACTCCTGTAATTTCGGTGACATCCGCCGCCGCCCCCCCGAGCCAGGCGAGGGCCGCCGCGAGGAGAAAGAAATTAGCGGCAAGGATCAGATAGACGTTGTCGGTAAATATCAATAAAAGCCAGAACGGAACCGAAAATAGGCTTAATAAGGCACCGTAAAACATACGTCCACGTCCGATACGATGAAACCAATCCGCAATTGCACCGCCAAAAAGTGTTGCCGGAATGCCGGCCGCAAGCGTCAGTGTTCCACCCCAAAAACCGATAGTAGGTAGGTCGAACTTGTGCAGACGTGAATAAAATGTGGCTCCCCAGATCGATAGGTTATTGGTCGCCAGACCCAGCAGAGCATAGCCTAAACACAGCAAAATGAAAGACTTGTTCGTGATCAAAGCTTTCCAGTCAGTTTTTGAATAACCCGAATCACTCTTTGCCGTGACCGACGATCTGGCCGGTTCTCGAAGCAAGTATACAAGCACCCCGAACAACAATCCGGGAAAACCGATCAGCATAAATGCCGTCCGCCACCCATATTGGCTTAAACTTCCGCCTAACAGAGCCGCCATGCCCGCTCCGATCGCTATTCCCATCGAATAGAGGCTGGTTACCGTGGCTCGACGCAGGGGCGGAAAAAAGTCGGAGAGCAGGGAAATAGCCGCTGGGCCGAGCGTCGCTTCGCCAACGCCGACCATTACGCGGCAGGCAAAGAGCGTCCAGAAATCGTTGGCGAACGCCGTCAAACCTGAAAATAGGCTCCACACAACTACTCCGACGGCAATGATTTTTGTCCGCGAACCTCGATCAGCCAGACGCCCGAACGGTATGCCTAAAACCGTGTAAAAAATGACAAACGATGTCGTTCCAAGCAACGCAAGCTGCGTATCGCTAAACGCCATCTCCTTTTTTATAAGCGGAAAAAGTATAAATATGATCGTCCGATCGAGGAAATTCAGAACGTAGATCAACATCAGGAGCGCGAGGGCGTACCATGAATAAGCGGGGGTGCGTTCTGCGTTTTCCGGCATAACATTATGGCAGGATCATAACCGTCGCTTCGCCTTTAACCAGCGTTTCACCATCTTGATTGGTACACACAGTTTCAAGTATTACAATCCCTTTGTCTTCGCGGATGTTTGTCACGGTGGCAGTCGCGGTAACAGTATCGTCAATAAAAACAGGAGCGGTAAACCTCATTGTTTGTGAGAGATAGACGATCTTTCGCTCTTTGAATTCATAGCCGAGAACGGCTGAGATGAACGCTCCGCTCAGCATTCCGTGGGCGATCCGGCGGCCAAAGCGGGTTGTTTTGGCAAATTCTTCGTCCAGATGGATCGGGTTGTAATCACCCGAAACTTCGGCAAACTTGCGTATAAGTTCGTCGGTCACGAGCCGCGATGTTGAAAAGCTGTCTCCTATTTTCAGATCCATATATTTATCCCAAATTGGCAATAGGAGTTCAGAGTGCGCGATTTATCGCGTTCTTTTGT
>JAYVER010000303.1:0-3387 GCA_043748725.1 Chloracidobacterium sp.
TTGTTATCGCAAAATGGGAAGGTGCATTCCGCAACGACGAATGGCGTCGTGAAGAAGCAGAACTTGAGGAAGTGACAGGCCTGGGTGCGATAGTCGCAACCTAGGCGGCGAATTGTTGAAAACGATGGGGTATGTTGGAATCGACTGATTTTCGGCGTAGAATATTAACATTATGATGCGAGGCGACCTTGTTACCACGACTCCAGGGCCACAACCGAGACGGCTGCGCTTTACCGTCGATCATTACTACAAGATGATAGAGATGGGAATGATAGATAACTATGAAAAGGCCGAAATTATTGACGGGGAGATGGTGCAAAAGATGACTATCGGAGATCGACATGCTTGGGCCGTTGACACATTAGCCAAGTTTTTTATTAAGAATCAGCCGGACAACGTTCGCGTTTGCGTTCAGAATCCTCTTCGACTCGGTGATTTCAATGAGCCGGAGCCCGATATCGTACTCGCCGATTTGACTAAGTATGACGGCAAACGCCATCCGAGGCCGGAGGAAACGATCCTCGTTGTCGAGGTCGCCGATGCGAGCCTGAGATACGACCGCGACAAAAAACTTCCGCTGTATGCCGAAGCCGGGATAAGGGAAGTCTGGATAGTAAATCTTCGCGATAACGTCGTCGAAGTTCACCAACGGCCGAGCATCGGCATTTATCAGATTGCCAGGGTTTTCAAGCCGGGCGAATCCGTCGAATCCAGCGTCCTGCCCGATCTCCAACTCACGGTCAACGAAGTAATTTCCTAAACAAAAATGTTTCCGATAGGCGACGACAATTCGGACCGCACGATTCAACCGGTGGTCAATTATGCCATCATCGGCATCAATATCCTCGTATTTGTACTGCTGCAGCAACTTGGCAATAATGAGGCTTTCACCCAGACGTTTGCTCTTGTGCCAAAGGAAATTACGACCGGCGTTGATCTGACGGGCATTCAGATCGTTCGCGATTCGCTCGGCCACACCGCTCAAATACAGCATTACGCGACGCCGCTGCCGGTATATTTCAATTTCTTGAGCTCAATGTTCATGCACGGCGGGATCGTGCATATTTTTGGCAATATGCTTTTCCTGTTTATTTTTGGTGACAACATCGAGAATCAGATCGGGCACATACGGTACGCCGTTTTTTACTTGCTCTGCGGCTTGGCGGCAGCGGCGGCGCAAGTCGCGATGGGACCCGATTCGGTTATCCCGATGCTTGGCGCGTCCGGTGCAATTGCGGGAGTGTTGGGCGGCTATGTTTTACTATTTCCAAAGCGACAAGTTCGAGCGATACTATTCAATTTTCTAACAACCATTCCGGCCTACGTCGCGATCGGCATCTGGATCGTATATCAATTGGTACTCGGTTTTTTCACGCCGTCGGGCGGCGGCGGTGTTGCGTATTCAGCCCATATCGGCGGATTTATTGCAGGGTTGGCATTGATCAAGATCTTCTCGATCGGGCGGAACACTTCGTCAATTACCCAACAGTAATTTCGATAAAAAATCGAATTTCATTCATAAAAAAGCCGGAAATCAGTAGTACTAGCTGATCTCCGGCCATTCGTCCACAACCCCTTGGTCATTGACGCTGGAACTCAGGAGTTCCGAGCACCAAACTTACTACCTTGAAAACTTCCGGATTTCCGCTTGGATTCAGAAGTCGAGCCTGACGGTTCAAGCCACCTTTCTGACCCGGCCCTCGCATATTGGGCACGTCAATTTGCGGGTCGCCGAGCTCGCTTCCCGCTTTGACCTCAGGCAAAGGCTGTTCGATCTGTTTTAGCAACGAAGCCCTTGTTGCCGGGGAGATCTCGTCGCTCAAGATCGAGGCAATAGCCTTGTCCAGTATCTGAGCCTTGTCTTTCGACTCGTAGCTTTTTAGATCGACCTTAGTTCCGGGAATCCGGTTACTAGCGATAGCGACGGCAAAATTCAGGCGTTCGAGTAGCGCGCCGGTATTCACCCAATCCTCGGCCATATCCGGGTAGCCGGTCGGAGCCTGGTATGCGTATGGAACCTCGCCCAACTTGTTGAGCATCGCTAACATTCCCGGGCTTGCGTTCGTATCGGCTCCGAGCGTGCGGACGGAGCTCACGGCAAGCTCGAACGGGGTCTTGATCTTAGCGTGATAGTTTTCCGGGGCAAAGAATTCTTTGTCGCCGAACAACGCACGAAGCGTTGTCTTGATATCGCCGTTCGACTTGTGAAATGCATCGGCAACGCGGGAAACAAGGCCTTCGCTCGGGTTATCGCTGACAAATTTAACCGCGAGTTTGTGGGCAATAAACTTTGCCGTTGCCGGGCTGCTGACGAGAATATCCAGCACCTTGATGCCGTCTTTAATACCGCCTTCGTCGATCTTTTGGCCCATTACCATTTTAGCGCCCGTTTCATGCCACCGCGGATTGAAATAAAACGCACCGCTTTCGACGTCGTCCGGCACGCCGTCCTGCCGCTGCAGTCTGCTCATTCGCTTATCTTCATTTCCTTTAATTTCGCTTGCGGCGGCTTTGCGATAGCCGCGCGGGTCGGCAATCGTCCAGCCGGTGAAGCATTTGGCGACCTCGATAATGTCCTTTTGTGTGTAGCCATTGTCCACGCCGAGCGTGTGCAACTCCATCAATTCACGGGCGTAATTTTCATTTATGCCCCGTTTCTGCCGCTGCTTTGCCTGCTGTGGATTGGCTTTCATTTGCATGAGACGCTGGTCTAGCTGAGCGTCGTTGATGCCATATTGCTGTTTTAATCGTTCACGCGCCTGCGGAGGCAGTTGGCCACCGTTGTTAATTATCTGTTGCAAACGCTCTGCGTTTTGGCCATTTCCGGGCATTGCGGCGTTTGGCGAAACCGATTCGAAATTATCGAGAAAGAAAAGCATCGCCGGATGCTGTGCGGTACCGACGAGCAGGTCTCGGAAATTGCCGAGTGCGTTCGGACGCAGCACATCGCGTTCATAGGAGGGGATGTACCAGCGAACCGCAGCCTTTCCGGCAAATACATTAAAATGATTTTGCCAAAAATCGACCATCACTTCCTGTAGTTGGCGTTCGGAGTAAACCGCCCGCAGAACTCGATTTGCGACGATCTCCGGGACGATCTGTCCGGCCGGTTTCAGGTTGTATTGAGTGTACAGGGCCTGTATCTTATCGCGTCGCTCTTTCTTATCAGCGTCGGTCAATTGGTTTGGATCCTGCTGCGCCTGACCCGGCACGGTCGGGGTCATTGCGACGTTCTTCTTATTTTGTGCATCCGCCTGGGCTTTTTTGCCGCCTTCGAGTTGACGCAAAAGAGCACCCGGATTTGGGTATTTGGCAAACAATTCGGCGGTCGACATGCTGAAAATATCGAGGTCCTTTACCTTTGCCTCGGCAACCGGATCAGGGATC
>JAYVER010000304.1:0-23259 GCA_043748725.1 Chloracidobacterium sp.
CCGACCGTAAGGGAGGGCCTAGACCCTGAAGCCCTCCCTTACGGTCGGGCTACTGACACCGAGCATACTTAAAATAATGAACAACACAATCGAGAAAAAAAGTAATACTCCTATCCTCATCATCGGAGCCGTTCTGGTGGTCGCATTATTGGGCGGATGGTGGTTATTTAGTTCGGCCAAATCGACATCAAACGCAAATACACCGACGACAAATACCAACGCCAACACGACAAAAACGCCGACAATACCGGCAAATGCGCCGCTGGGAGCGAATCCGCCAAACCAGTCGGGGTCGCCGACCGCTCTCGTCACCCTGGAGGAATTTGCCGATTTCCAGTGTCCACAATGTGCCGCCACGCATCCGATCATGAACGAGGTAAAGGCTATATACGGCAGCCGGATCAGGTTTATATACCGCGATTATCCGCTCGATATTCCGGCTCACGATAAATCGTATGACGCCTCCGTCGCTGCGGAGGCAGCAGGTATGCAGGGCAAATTCTGGGATATGCAAAATCTGCTGTTCACAAATCAGCGGGTTTGGACGAGCGATCCGACATACAAACAGATCTGGAAGGATTATGCTCAAAAGATCGGGCTCGACGTGCCGAAATGGGAAAACGATATTGCCGGTATCGCCGCCAAGGGCCGTGTTGACGAAGACAGGAAACGCGGAAAGGGGTTGAGCATCAATTCGACGCCGACGTTGTATATCAACGGCGTTGACGTCCCGTTCGCTCAGATGAACGTTGCGAGTCTGCGCCAATTGATTGACGCCGAACTGCAAAAGACGGCACCGCAAAACCAGTCGGCAAACCCGGCGACGGCTAATACCGGCAACTCAAACAAGTGACAGGCTTAGGCGACACAACCAGCGAATCTAAAAACACTTTTCCCAAGCTGCCCGTCGCGGCGGCGGTCGTAGCCTTGCTTGGCATTGCCGATTCGGTCTATCTGACAGTTCACCATTATACCGCGACGCCCGTACCGTGCGGAGCGGGGTTTGACTGTGAGATGGTTTTGGCTAGTGCGTATGCCGAGGTCGCCGGTATTCCGCTTGCGGCTTTTGGCGCGGTGGCATATTTTGCCGCGTTCTCGCTTGCACTGCTTACAGCATTTGGCGATCATCGGATGTGGAAATTTTTTGGCATCCAAACGATCCTGATGTCGGCGGTTTCTGCTTGGCTTATCTATGTCCAGTATTTTTATATTCACGCATGGTGTCAGTACTGTCTCCTTTCGGCCGTCTCGACATTTACGCTTTACCTGATCTACCTCATTTCATCTTTCCTAAAACCTCGCCATACGGAATCAACACTCGTTTGAATCCAAACAACCCATAACGTCGAAATCTATAATGGAGGTCAGGGCGTCGGGGCGAAGTGCCAATACTTGGCAATTGCCCGGCAAATAAGGTAGCTTAAGTAATTAACAAGTCGGTTTTCACGAATTTGTGACTCAAGCCATCTTACAACGCATAGCTGACGGTGACGGAAGCGCAGTCCAGGATTGTCTGGACAAACACGGCGGCCTCGTTTGGTCTATTGCGCGCAAAATGCTCCGAAATTCGGATGATGCTGAGGATGCTGTGCAGGAGATATTTGTGGATATCTGGAAAAATGCCGAAAGGTTTGACGAATCGAAATCGTCTGAGACAACGTTTATCGCAATGATCGCACGGCGGCGATTGATCGACCGGATCAGGTACTCGACACGGAGGATTTCGGCGGACTCGCTGGATGATGTGCTGCTGGAGCCGTTTACCAGGGCGGATAAGGACATGCAGATCAGTATTGAGGCCGGTCAGGCTGCCGAGGCAATGCGGGAACTTCGCCCCGAGCAGCAACAGGTTTTGCGGCTTTCGATCATTCAGGGCATGTCGCATCAGGAGATCTCGGACGCAACCGGAATGCCGCTCGGCACGGTAAAGACACATGCCCGACGCGGACTTTTGCAGGTTAGGGAAAATTTAGGATTGGGTGGCGACAGTATTTCAAGGGAGGCAACAGTATGAACGAAAATACACAAGACATGCTATTTGACCTCCTGATAAAAAAGGCGGTTTACGGCCTCGACGAGGCCGAACAGCAAAATCTGGACGATTTGGACCGGGGTAACACCGAAATAGATTTCGATTCGTTTGAGATCGCGACAGCCGCTGTCAGCATGGTTGGTCTTTCGGCCGACGAGCCGCTGCCCGCACATCTGCGTTCTAGAATACTCACCGATGCGGATCAGTATTTTACCGCAGGCGAAACGCCAGTAGCCTCTCCGTGGCCGGGTTCAACAGGACGAATTGCAGCGGAAAACAAAAGTTTCGGTTCATGGTTCGGATGGTTTGGCTGGGCAGCGGCCGCAGCGGCGTGTATCGCTCTGGCAGTTAATATCGGATTAACGCGTTTTCAGCCAAAGCTGGAGGTTGCGCAAAATCAGCCGCTTGTCGAAGTACCCCGCGTTCTAACCCCAGCGGATATGCGTAACGATCTTCTGCGGACGCCGGGTCTTATAAAGGCAAATTGGGCGGTTGGCAACGTCAAAGAATTAAAGCAGCTTAGCGGTGACGTAGTCTGGAGCGACGAGAAACAAGCCGGATATATGCGGCTTCGCGGGCTGCCGGTCAATGACACGGCCAAAGAGACTTACCAGCTGTGGATCTTCGACAAGACGCAGGACAAGGCGACGCCTATCGACGGCGGCACTTTCGACGTCACGTCCGACGGCGACGTCGTAATACCGATCACCGCAAAATTAAAGGCAAAAGGGCCTGAAATGTTTGCGATCTCGATCGAAAAACCCGGCGGTGTTGTAGTTTCAAAACGCGACAAGCTGGCCGCGATCGCAAAGGTTGAAACCCAACCAGTATCCAGCTCTTAATTAAGTAAAAAGGTCGGAAACCGCATTCCGGCTTTTTTGTAACTTCCGGTAGTGTCCTGCTCCTGTGGTGCCCCCGAATGTCGTGTGCTTTGCTTTGCGATCTTTGTGTCTTCACTTGGTGGCCTTTGTGATTAACATTATGTTTATCACAAAGGACACCAAGCGAAGACACAAAGAGTACAGAGAAGATGAACTCCACAGGATTAGGACACTACTTAACTTCCGCTCGTGCTGACGGCATCAAATCCTTCGCTGATTTTTGTGGTATAATTCAGAAAAATCGGTTGGATAAAATAAAAATTTTCATTCAGGAGAGATTTGATGGCTGGTGGTTACAGTAAGATTCAGGAGCTTTTGGGCGCGGATGCCGGCACACTGCTCGATCACGTTTCGACGACAATTCCAAAGGAAAACATTCACCTGCCGGGGAGTGATTTTGTCGATCGTATCTGGACAAGTTCGGATCGCAGCCCTAACGTGCTCCGCAGCTTGCAGACGTTGAATGACAACGGCCGGCTGCGCGGCACGGGATATCTGTCCATTTTGCCGGTCGATCAGGGCATCGAGCATTCGGCCGGTGCGAGTTTTGCGCCAAATCCGATGTATTTTGACCCGGAGAATATTGTTAAGCTCGCCATCGAGGGCGGCTGTAACGCGGTCGCATCGACGTACGGCGTTCTCGGCTCGGTCGCGCGCAAATATGCTCACAAGATACCGTTTATCGTAAAGATCAATCACAACGAACTCCTAACCTATCCAAATCAATTCGATCAGATAATGTTTGGCACTATTGAGCAGGCGAGCAACATGGGTGCGGTCGCGGTCGGTGCGACGATCTATTTCGGCTCCGAGCAATCGACCAGGCAGATCACCAAGGTCGCCGAAGGCTTTGCCTACGCGCACGAGCTTGGAATGGCAACGATCCTGTGGTGCTACTTACGCAATCCGGCTTTCAAAACGCCTGAGGGCGATATGCACACGGCGGCAGATCTGACCGGTCAGGCAAACCACCTCGGCGTAACGATCCAGGCCGACATCATCAAACAGAAATTGCCGGAGCGCAACGGCGGCTACAACGCTCTTAACATGGAGAGCAGCTATGGCAAGACGGATCAGCGAATTTACACCGAGTTGACAACCGATAATCCGATCGATCTCGTCCGTTATCAGGTCGCCAATTGCTATATGGGACGCGTGGGATTGATCAACTCCGGCGGCGAATCGAAGGGTGCGAGCGACCTCGCCGACGCTGTCCGCACCGCAGTTATAAACAAGCGCGGAGGTGGAACCGGATTAATTTCCGGACGCAAAGCGTTTCAGCGACCGATGAATGAAGGTGTCGAATTGCTCAACGCCGTCCAGGACGTCTATCTGGCAAAGGAGATAACAGTAGCCTAAGTTACGGATTTTGAACTGTGTGTATTAACATTAGGTCGGCCAAATATTCATTTGTCCGGCCTTTTACTTTTCAGAAAAGGTCGTGCCGCAGCATCGCAAAATATGGAAAATGTCAGCCCGAAGACCGCATGGAAATTTGCTCTGATTCCCGTGATAGCAATGGCAATTTTAGTCATGTATCCGCAGATTAGCCTCTGGGTTAACAAGGGTTCTGAATGGAAAGGCTCATATTCTGTCTCAAATTATGACGAGGTCGCATATTCCGCATACGTCAATGCGCTCATCAACGGCAAACCAAGACGCAACGATCCATTTGCTAACACTGACGACGAGGCTCACGAATCGCTCTACTCGATCCAGTTTATTCCCGCTTACAGTATCGCTGCTCCGGCGAGAATACTCGGGCTTTCGGCATCATCGGCCTTTATTTTCCTGGGCCTTTTTACCGCTATTTTTTCGGTGTTGGCATTGTTCTGGTTAATTCAAACGGTAACCGGAAATCTGGCCCTCTCAGCCGTTGGGACTTTGGTAATATTTTGTTTCGGCACGGCGGTCGCGTTTCAGGGCGAGCTGCGATATTTAGTCGAGGGACGTATCCTGATCGATTTCTTTCCGTTTTTGCGGCGTTATCAGCCCGGTTTTGCGTTCCCGATCTTTTTTGTTTTTTGTGTTTTTGTATGGCGGAGTTTCACGCAAAATGAGTGGAAACGGGCCGTTGGTTATGCGGTTCTTGGCGGTATAACCTTTGCGGTACTCGTATTTTCGTACTTTTATCTGTGGACAGCCGCAACAGCATGGCTTGCGTGCCTGACAGCCATAAATTTGATCTGTAATAAGGAAAATCGAAGCCGTGTTCTTTCGAGTACCGGAATAATTGCGGCTTTCGCCATCGCGGCTCTTATTCCCTATTTCGTGATGCTAACAAACCGGACTCCCAATCTGGACAGCGTCCAACTTCTGACAAATACACATGCTCCCGATCTTGCGTCGCCATCGCTGATCATGGGCTTGATCGTGGCCGTGGCGATATGCATATTCGCGTATAGAGGGCGCCTCGGGTTCCGTGAGCCAAGAGTCTTGCTCGCCATCTCGTTTGCAGTCACGCCTGTGATATTGCTCAATCAACAGGTCGTTACGGGTCGCGTCCTACAGCCTGTTCATTACGAAATATTTATCGCAAATTATTTGGTGCTGATTGCCGCCGTTTTGCTTATCGCTATGCTGCTAAAAGCCCCAAATGTCAGCGAACGTCCGCGGTTTTCGAAAGCCCTTATGTACGTCGCTGCGCTTGCCGTCGTTTGGGGATTTATCGAGGCATCGGCGCCTACTACGCGAAACGCGGTGTTTGCGAATATCCGCGATGATACGATCCCGGCCGTCCGATTGATCGAACAAAGGGTCGCGTCCGATCCATCGCGAGATCGCACGCATATCGTATTAGCGACAAATTTCGTCTCATCCGATTTTATTCCGACCATTTCAGGGATGCGGGCGCTGTGGAATGCCCACACGTCAAGCGCAGGCGGCGTCAGCATCGCGGAAAACAAAAGGCTGTTTTACCTCTATCTATATTACTCAGGATTTACGAGCCGCGATTTGGAAGATGGCTTGAGGCAAAATGTTTTTGAGGTGACGGCAGCGATATTTGGGCCGGACCGTGCGTTGCCAGCTTTAGGTCAGCCGGATAAAAAAATCTCGGTCACAGAAATTAGCACCGAAGCGAAGAAATACGGGGACTTCGCGGCAGCCTTCAGCGCGGCAGACGCGGCGAATCCGCCTCTTGATTATCTGATCGTGCCCGCTAAAGCCGAACCCGATTTCACCAATCTCGACCGTTGGTATCAGCGAGACAACGGCGAATCGACCGGTTTATTTAAGGTCTATGAACTGACACCGAAAGCCGCGACGAATCCATAGTCAGCGTGAGACGCGTCACTTTTTCGAATAGCTTTTATAAACCGTCTCTATCCACA
Source organism: Chloracidobacterium sp. (assembly GCA_043748725.1). Classification (GTDB taxonomy): domain Bacteria; phylum Acidobacteriota; class Blastocatellia; order Pyrinomonadales; family Pyrinomonadaceae; genus OLB17. The sequence goes on from JAYVER010000304.1 coordinate 6,246, forward strand.
AATCCGTCTTGATAAAACCATTACCGAATTCTTTATATTTATCGGGCAAACCTACTTTCTTTATTTCATCGAGAGTCTTTTTAAGCTTCATCGCGTCCTGGACGATCTTTGCCGTCTCGTTCAGTGTATCTCGATATGTCTTGAGATCTTCGACCGTCGATAAGGGGCCGTGTCCCGGAATGAGCTTGGCGTCCGGCGAAATCTGCGTTAGCAGGGTTGTGACATTATTTATCATGCCCTGGACGCTGCCGCCGTTGTCGAGATCGACAAACGGGAACCGGCCGGCAAAAAAATCGTCGCCGAGATGCACGACATTGGCCTTTGCAAAAAATACGACAGTATCGCCATCCGTATGCCCGTTCGGATAATGCACCGCGCGGATGTCGTCGCCGTCAAAATGGATCGACAGGCTCTCATCATAAGTGACCATCGGCCACGCATACGACGGATATGGCTGCACGGCCTGGCCAAAGACAGTATTTATCTGCGAGAGCCGTTTTCGCACGTTTGTCTGTGCGATAATTATCGAATCTTTACCAAAAAAAAGATTGCCCTCGGTGTGGTCGCCATGCCAGTGGGTGTTAATGATAAATCGGGGAAACGGCGAGCCAAGTTCCTTTAATGTATCACGCAGCTTTTCGCTCACGTTTTTATAGTCGTCGTCAATCAACAGAATGCCTTCCGGACCGACGATCGCACCGACGTTGCCGCCGCGTCCCTGCAGCATATAAACGTTGACGCTCACCTTTGTGGTTTTGACTGTAACGTCCTGTAGATCTTCATAGCTGCTATGGCCGTCATGTGCAAAAACACCTAATGTCAGCAAGCCCATAATTAGAAATCCCAAAAATATCCGTTGCATTTTTTTCTCTCCGGTTGTAGATTGTGAAAAACATTAAAATATTAGCAGATTTTTGGGCAGTCCGTTTGTGTCTTAGTGACGGATTTTCCAAACAGCAGAACAGAGTTCTCGGCGTTAAGAATATTTTAACGCTGAGAACGCAGGGGTAGGACGCAGAGGTCACTGAGTTTTACCTTTCGTGATTGGATATACACCGGTTAAAAAAGGATTGGATTCTTTTTCACGTCCAATTGTAGTTTCGGGTCCATGCCCGCAATAAACCGTGAAATCATCACCAAGGCTTAAGATATTTTCACGGATCGATTCGATCAATTGATCGTAATCACCGCCCGGCAGATCGGTCCGGCCGATCGTGCCGCTGAACAAACAGTCGCCCGTAAATACCTTTCGCTCACTTTCTTCCACCAACACAACGTGGCCGCGCGTGTGTCCGGGACAATGCCGCACCGAAAATCTTAAATTGCCGACCTCATAGATTTCGCCATGCACCCAGCTGCGTGTTAATTTTGGCGGCGGCTCGTAATCAAACCCAAGCGCCTTCATCTGTGTGGGCGGAATACCCATAAAAAGCGGCTGCTGCGGCAGGCCGTAATACAGGTCTTCGTCATCTTTATGCAGCAGGATTTCGGCGTTGGGAAATGCATGTGCAAGGTCGGCCGTGCCGCCGATGTGGTCGAGATGCCCATGCGTCAGAGCGATCGCCTGCAGCTCGAGGCCGGCATTATTTAGGAAATTGACCAGTTCATCCGACCGCTCGCCCGGGTCGATGCAGATCGCCTTTCGCGTCGTTTCGCATGCGACGACACGGGTGTTTTGCTGAAAAGGAGTTAAAATAAATTGTTCAATTAACATAACATTCGGTTTTTCACTTCTTCTCTCTGGAACTCTGCGTCCTTCTCAGTGCTCTCTGCGTTGTAAATGCTCTAAGGCATTTTTCAACGCAGAGTGCACAGAGGATTCGCAGAGCACGGAGAGAGTTTTAACTCGTCAACCTTTCCATATATACCAACGTCTCAAAATCGCCGAGCATTCGATCTTTCAACACAAATTGAATGGCATTACGATAAGTCGCGGCATTCGGTTTTCCACTAAAGCACGGTGTTTCGATCTCCGCCAAATTGAGATAACTGATCATACAGCTCAACAGCATCCAAAGCAGGATCTCTTCGCTCGTGCCCAGCGGATTGTGCTTGATTATACTTTCGCGGTCGTCGCGGATGCCGTCGCAGATTCGTGCAAACTCGGCCTCGCTTATCTTTGTCATACCTCTTCTTCGTACATCAGATAATGCGAAGCGTGCATCCCGACCGCATCGTAAACCTTTCGTGCGTTGGTGTTATCGGATTCGACGTATAGCCGGAATCCGCACACATTGCCGTCCCGGGCTGCCTTAGTCTTAACAAAATCATAGAGCCGACTGTAAATTTTCTGCCCGCGAGCCTCGGGACGAATATAGACACTCTGTATCCACCAAAACCACGCATTCCGCCAATCGCTCCATTCGTAGGTGACCATCAGTCCGCCGACGATCTGGGCGTCGACCTCGCAGACAACGTAAAACCCTTTCTTTTCGTCGCCAAAAACGGCTTCGACGCCATTCTTTAGTGTTGTTCCGTCAAGATGCTTGCCCTCGGTCTCAAGCGCCATCGCCTGGTTAAATTCAACCAGCGAATCCACGTCTTTTGCATTTGCGATCCTTATATTCACACACGTTTCCTTGACGAAAGCCTCGCCGTCCTCTAGCCTAAAGAGTTTTGTTGCAGAAGCCCGCGCGTGAGCAAGGGCGTAACATCCTAATTTAGTGTGACACCTTGCTAATACGAGGGCCTCGACATCAATAATGAAACTCAGAATACTTTATCACGGCAACTGCTTCGACGGGGTTTCGTCGGCCGCTGTCTTTACAAAATTTTATCAGGCAAAGATCCATCCGGATGCTGATGTTTCCTACACACCGACAATGCACCGTGCCGGAAATGCGTTTGATCGCGAGCAATTTGACGGCGATGAAAATGCTATCGTCGATTTCAAATATTGCCCCGATGAGCGGCTGACGTGGTGGTTCGATCATCATCAGTCGGCGTTTCTGTCGCCTTTGGATGAGCAGCATTTCCTGGCCGACAGCTCCGGCAAAAAATTTCTCGACACTACAAGCAAATCCTGTGCGGAATTTATCGCACGAATTGCGAAAGAAGAGTTCGATTTCGAAGACGAATCGCTTGCCGAATTGATCCACTGGGCACACATCATCGACGGCGCTTTGTACGAATCGCCAGCTCAGTGCGTCGAGCTGCGCTCACCTGCCCTCAAATTAATGCAGGTTATCGAGGGCGAGAAGGATCCCGCCTTTGTCGAGCAGATCATTCGCCTTTTAACAGAACAGACTCTCGATGAGATAGTCGAGAGCGATGCGATACAGGCAAAGCTCAAACCCATCCTCGAACAGCATTGGGCGACGGTTGAGATCATAAAGCAGCGCTCCCGGTCCGAACGCGGCGTCGTCAGCTTTGACCTGACCGGAACCGGCATCGAGGGTTACAATAAATTTATTCCGTACTATTTCCATCCCGAAGTGACGTATGTCGTCTCTCTTAGTCAAAGCTCATTTCGCACCAAAATATCCGTCGGCTCAAACCCGTGGGCGCCGCGTCCGAGGACGCATAATATCGCCGAGATCTGCGAACGCTACGGCGGCGGCGGCCATGCCGTGGTCGGGGCGGTTTCTCTAAAACCCGAAGATTTGGAGCTTGGGAAACGATACATGCTAGAGATCATGGAGGAACTCCGATTCGCAGAATAAAAAAAAGCGGGCCGATAAGCCCGCTTTCATTTTAGCCTTGTAATGATCTAGCTCTTGGTAAAGACCTTTGTGGTTGTATCCGTTCCGCCGTCTCGGTTGGGTCTCGACGATTCGACCGTCAGAGTTCCGTCCGCGTTTAGCCATGCTTCCCTGCTGGCCCTGCATTTCGGTTTTGACTTCCTTTCCATCCAAGGTGTAGGTCATCGGAGTGTCGCCACCGCCACCGCAACCCATTCGTCCGCCGCCGGCGGGTGCGTCCGCGGGAGGCGCTTTGCGCTTGGTTGCCGGGGTGACCGTGATCGCCGTATCGGTCTGTGTGACCGTCAAGGTCTGTGATTCGATATTGTTACGGTCGCCAAGCTTCGACTTGCTCACGTCGAGGTTCCAGGTTCCCGAAAAATTTGGCGCTTTCTGGGCCGATGCCGACAAAGCCAATACACACAGCGAAAAGATCGCTGCCAAAACTAAGTTCTTTTTCATAATTAATGCTCCTGTCTGAATTGAGATTTTTGAATAATCTATCTGTTTAGACGCTATTCTAACCCAACTAGTCACGCCGAAAATGTAAAGAATTGTAAATCGAAAAAGGCGATTCGGGGTTTCAGTTCGGTCGCCAACGACGACGAACATTAAAGCCTAGGGTGAAGTGAGCGGAGTGAATGAAACCCTAGGAAACGATTTATTAACGAACCCGTCGCTGAAAGCGACGAACAATTTGTGTCAAGAATATTTAGTCCCAACAATATCGCTCATCGATTTCAACTCCGTATTTGCCGCACAAAGCACGAAATTCATCTTCATAACTCTGCGCCGCGTGGTGGTCCTTTTGATCTTTAATATATTTGACGACGGCGGGAACCTGCGATTGGCCGATCGAAAAAGCCCCATAACCTTTTTGCCAATAAAAGTCCGCTGGGCCTTGCTTCTTTATCCACAACGAGGTGCTGCGTTTCATATCACCAATCAATACCGAGACATCATTGCGACCCATTGACACCAAAAAATGAGAATGATTCTGGGTTCCGTTTGCAGTTATTAATTTCGCATTATTATTCGCAACAATCCCGTGAATATATCCATATAGTTCGCTTTCGATTTCCGGGTGAATTAGATCAACACGGTTCTTTGTTGAGAAAACAATGTGAACCAATATCTTAACCAACGACTGCGGCATATTTGTTCGTCGCTTTCAGCGACGGGTCCTTATATTCATTGCTACCTAGGGTTTCGGCTTCGCCTGCACCCTAGGCTTTAATGTCGGTCGCCGTTGGCGACAAATCCAAGTCTCTAAGATGTTGCGTGATCCTCCGGCACCCATTCTTCGGCGTTATGCAGTTTACTGTGGCTGTAGCTGTAAAAGAAATAGACGATCATGCCGACTATCAGCCAGATGCCGAAGCGGAACCAATTCGTCCAACCAAGCTCGGTCATCAGATAGGTGCAGCACATCACGCCGAGCACGGGAATTAACGTCAATCGCTTGATAATGCAAAGAAGTGTCATTCCCACAGAGAACGGCAAGAACACGAGATACGGGATCTTCTCAGTAAAGACCGCGAAGCTGGTTTTATCGGCCGTCGCCGTGAAATCAAAGAGGTTTCTATAGAAATCCGGGTTCAGATAATAAACGAGCCCAAATGCCGCGATCATAATGACGGGAAAGAGGTAGCGGGAGCTGATGTATGGCACATACCGCTTCTCGCCCGCAAACTCCTTGTCCTTAACCAGCACGCCGGCGCAGACGATCGTAAACGCAAACAGCGTCCCGATCACCGATAGATCCGTGACCTCCGACAGATTCATAAACAGCGCGGGAATCGCGACCATGAATCCGGTGAGGATGGTCGAAAACCACGGAGTGCGAAAACGCGGATGTATCGACGAAAATATCTTTGGCAGCAGCCCGTCACGACTCATCGCCATCCAGAGACGCGGCTGGCCGAGCTGGAAAACGAGCAAGACCGTCGCGATAGCAATGATCGCGCTCACGGCAATAACGCCCGAAACCCACGGAATATTGACGCCCTCGGGCCCGAAAACAAACGCCAGCGGGTCGCTTACATTCAACTTGGTGTACGAAACCATTCCGGTTAAAACAAGCGCCAGAACCACATACAAAACGGTACAGATCAGTAAGCTGTAGATCATTCCGCGAGGCAGCGTCTTATACGGGTCTTTGCACTCCTCTGCGGTGGTCGACAGTGCATCAAAACCGATATAGGCGAAGAAAACGGCGGCAACCCCCGACATTACACCGCTAAAGCCATGGGGCATAAAAGGGTTCCAGTTTGTCGTCTTCACGTAAAACGCACCGAGAATGATCACGAGCAAAATGACCGCAAGTTTCAGGGCAACCATTACGTTTGCGACTCGTTTCGATTCGCGAATGCCAACGTAAACGAGCGCGGTAATTATGATCACGATGCCAACAGCCGGAAGATCTAAAATAACCGGCCATCCGCCCACTTGGGGTGCGGTCAGCCACGCCTGATGGGCACTTAGCTGGTCGCAGGTTATCGCGGCGTCCACTAGGCCGCATCCGGAGCGCAATGTCTCGATCGTTGTTCCGTCCGAAATTGCTTTTTGAACCGCGTCGAACCCCAGATGCGCTGAACGATAATCCGTCGTAAGATGCAGCGGTATGTTTATACCATTAGCCACCAGTAAACCGTTGAAATAGCCGCTCCACGATATGGCGACGGCAATGTTGCCAATGGCGTACTCGACCAGCAGGTCCCAGCCGATGATCCACGCGAGCAGCTCGCCAAAGCTGGCGTAGGCATAGGTGTAAGCCGAGCCGGCGATTGGTATCTTCGACGCAAATTCCGCATAACAAAGAGCCGAAAAGCCGCAGGCGACGGCCGCAAAAATGAACAGCAATATAACAGCCGGACCGCCGTGAAATGACGCCTGGCCGATCATCGCGAAAATACCGGCTCCAATGATAGCAGCGATCCCGAGCATCGTCAGGTCAAACGTCCCAAGCGAACGCCGCAGCCCGGTTCCTGCAGCCTCAGCGTCAGCAAAGCCCTGAGCGGCATCGGACTGTATCTGAGCAATAGACTTTTTGCGAAATAGTGAATTTGCCATAGTTTTTGATCGCTTACCTGTCTGCAAAGCGCCGGTGTCGCGGTGATAAAACTGGGAAGTCCGACGTTAACATATGTTTTTAGCGAATTTTGAACCAATTCCCTCAAAGATGCAAGCCCTTAAAGTCTACAGAGTTGCGCAGTACCAGAATTACAAAATGGTCTCCCGGCACTCTGGTACTTTGGTACTCTGCAACTCTGTAGACTTCGATTACACTATTCCCATGGACTGGAAAATATTTGGGACGGCGTTTTTGACTTTGTTTTTGGCGGAGCTTGGCGATAAGACACAGCTGGCGGTTATTACGATGACGGCGAGCACCGAGTCTAAGGTGTCGCTGTTTCTGGGTGCGGCGTCGGCGCTGGTTGTCGTGACGATTATAGGCGTGCTGGTCGGCGGGGTTTTGAGCGAATACATCCCGACCGTATGGCTACAGCGTATCGTTGCGTCGGCGTTTATCGTGATCGGGGTGTTGATGCTGCTTGGTAAACTTTGATCAGTAGGCAGTGGCAGTAGGCGGAAGGCAGTTTCCCGCAAAGACGCAAAGAACGCAAAGTTAGGACAAGAAGCTCACAAGGAAAAACGGCAAGCAGGGATGCTTGCCCTTAAGTCATTGTCGCTTTAATCTGCTGACGAATTTTTGCCGGAATTTGGCGACCTTTGGTGCAACGATGGCGGTGCAGTAGGGCTGGTTCGGGTTGTTGACAAAATATTCCTGGTGATAATCTTCGCCCGGCCAGAATTTGTCGAACACCGTGACCTCGGTGACGAGGGGCCCGGCGTAAATTCCCTCGGCGGTGATCTCGGCGATGACTTCTTCGGCAACACGTTTCTGCTTATCCGAATGGTAAAAGATCGCCGAGCGGTACGACGTGCCGATATCGTTGCCCTGGCGGTTTAGCTGTGTCGGGTCGTGGACGGTGAAAAACACGCGCAAGAGGTCGGCAAATGAGAGTTCGGCCGGGTCGAACTTGATCTGGACAACCTCGGCGTGTCCGGTTGTCTCAGAGCATACTTGCTGATAAGTCGGATGGTCTGTTTTGCCACCGGAATAGCCCGAAACGACATCCTCGACACCACGCAGATCGTCAAAAACAGCCTCAACACACCAAAAACATCCCGCCGCCAGCGTCGCAGTTTCTAAATTGTCCATACTCTGATTTTATCAAACATTCGAGGACGTGACTATTTCTTATGGGGGAGAAGAACCCAGTCGCTATCGCTCCCGGTTCTGACCCCGAGACATCCGCCTACCCGATATACTCGGCAACTTTCGACTCAACAATATTCCGAATATCGATCAAATGATTTTCCGTATCGGCCTCGAAGCGGAGGACGAGGATGGCCTGCGTGTTAGACGGGCGGACGAGACCCCAGCCGTGTTCGAAGACGATGCGGGCGCCGTCGATGGTGATCACCCGATGCTCGCGGGCGAAATACTCGGCGATCTTGGCCACAACGTCGAATTTAATTTCGTCCGCGCACTCGACACGCAGCTCGGGTGTTGAATAGGTTTTTGGCAGGTCGGCGAATAATGCCGAGAGCGGTTTGTCGGTTTTCGAGAGAATTTCGAGGATGCGCGCACCGGCGTATGTCGCGTCGTCAAACCCATAAAAGCGATCGGCAAAGAAGATATGGCCGCTCATCTCACCCGCGAGAGCCGCTCCGGTTTCTTTCATCTTCGCTTTGATGATCGAGTGACCGGCCTTCCACATCAGCGGCTTGCCGCCGTGTTTTTCGATGTCGTCAAACAAGGTTTGCGAGCATTTGACCTCGGCGATGATCGTCGAACCGGGCAGCATCTCAAGAATAGACCGCGATAGCAGCACCATCAGTTCGTCTCCCCAGATGATGCGGCCATTTTCGTCAACGACCCCGATGCGGTCACCGTCGCCGTCAAATGCAATGCCGAGATCGGCTTTGGTTTCGCGAACGGCGTCGATCAAATCGGCCAGATTTTCGGTAACAGTCGGGTCGGGATGATGATTGGGAAAACTTGAATCGGGAACGGTGAAAAGCTCGACCAGCGCCACGCCGAGTTCGCGATAGATCGGCACAGCGGTCACGCCGCCCATGCCGTTGCCAGCGTCAACGACGGCCTTTAGCTTTCGGTCTCCCATATCGATTCGCGATACTATATCGCGGCAATAATCGTCGAGAACGCGCAAAGTGTCTACCGTGCCGGACCCACTCAAAAAATTTCCGGCAATGGCGATCTCCTTTATTTCCTGAATTTGCGACCCAAAGAGCGTCGCCTTGCCGAGGCATATCTTGAAACCGTTATGATCCGGCGGATTGTGCGAACCGGTGATCATCACGCCGCCGTCAACCTCTTTTGTATAAACCGTGTGGTATAAAACCGGCGTCGGCACCATGCCGATCAGCACCACGTCGCAGCCGCTCTGATTGAAACCGGTCGTGAGCAATTCGCAAAATCGCGGCGAGCTTTCCCTAGCATCGTAGCCGATCGCGATTCTCCTTGCGTCGTTTTGGCGAAAAAATGTTCCGATCGCTTCGGCCAGCATCGCGACCGTCTCATCGGTCAACTGTTCGCCGACTATGCCGCGAATGTCGTATTCTCTGAAAATATTTAGATTCATATTGCTGGCGTTCAGAGTGCGCGATTTATCGCGTTCTTTTGCTAACTATAAACATCTCAAACCGTAAATAAAAGAACGCGATGAATCGCGCACTCTGAACGCATGATTGAGTACGCGACGGCTGTGATTTTTGCTATACTCTCGAATTGCATTTAGGCAACAGCCTGTCGCCTTTTCGCATCGAAAACATGCGTCTATTTAGCAAATAAATATTGCCGTTTATGAAGATAACGTCCGGATTTTGCAGTTTATTAATTTTCATTTTCTCGCTTACTTTAGCGGTGACGGTGTCCGCTCAAAAACCGACGCCAACGCCGGACGACACAGGCGCGACCAAGGTTTTCGAGGTTCGGCTGCCGGTCACGGTAACACAAAAGAAAGATCTTATCACCGGCCTGACTCGGGGCGATTTCCAGATCTTCGAGGACGGCGTGCAGCAGGAAGTGACATTCTTTTCCGACGAAAAGACCAATCCACCGGTCTATGTCGGCGTTTTAATGGACACTTCGCCGTCAACGGCGGGCAAGATCGGCTTTTCAAAAGAGGCCGCAAAGAATTTTATTTACACGGTCACGCGGCTGCGCAAAGACAAAGCCGCGTTTATGACATTCGACAACGAGATCCAACTGCGGCAGGATTTTACCGACAAACTCGATCTGCTCGACCGTGCGGTTGATAAGGTAAAAAGAACAGGATCGCAGACCGCGCTTTATGATGCCGTTTGGCAGTTTTCGGACGAAAAGCTCCGCAATGTTCCGGGCCGGCGTGTGATCGTTGTCATTACCGACGGTGACGACACGTTTAGCCGCGCCGACCTAAACGACGCCATCGACATCGCCCAGCGCACTGAAACCACCATTTTCGGCATCTCTACTAAGGCGGGTTTCTTGGGAACCGTGCCGGGCGTCGAGGCCGGAACAGTCAAGGATAAAGGCGATAAACTCTTGACGCAGCTTTGCGAGGACACCGGCGGCCAGGTCTTTTTTACGGGTGATATGCTGGCTCTAGAGCGGGCATTTAGGAAAATATCTGACGAACTGAAGTCGCAATATATTATCACTTACAAACCGGCGGATCAGAATTACGACGGACGGAACCGGAAGATCGAGGTCAGGTTCACCGACAAGGAAAAAACGGCAAAGTACAAGATCCGCAGCAAATCCAGCTATCGGGCGGTCAAAGATAGTTTGAAGTAGGAGTTACAAAATGTTTTCGAGGAATCGGTTTCTGGCAGTTTTAGTGACGGCGATATCTATAGTTTGGCTGGTCGGGTTTTCCTTGGCCGACGCCCAGCAAAATCCTCCGAGCCCGATCATAAAATCCGCGTCTCCGACACCAACGCCCTCACCGGACGACGAGGTTATTAAGGTCGATTCCCAAGTGGTCAACGTACTTTTTACGGCCCAGGACCGTAACCGCCGATTGCTGACCGATCTCAAACAGGCGGATGTCCGCATTATGGAAGACGGCCGCCCGCAAGAGGTCACGGCATTTTCGCGGCAGGTCGATCTGCCGCTCAGCCTCGCCATCCTTATCGACGTGAGCGTCTCGCAGCAGAGAACTCTGCCGGAAGAAAAAGCGGCCGCCATGGCTTTTCTTGAAACAGTCATGAGACCCGCGAAAGACGAGGTTTGCGTGATCTCTTTTACAGGCGAAACGACGCTCGAACAGGGGATGACCAATAATCTCGCCCGGCTCCGCCGATCCATCGAACGCGTGCAGTTTGTGCCGCCATCGGGTTACATTGGCGGAGGCGTGATCGCTGGCACACCACCGATTTCAGGCGACAATCAAGCGGTTGCGGGATCGACGGCGATATGGGATGCGATATGGGTAACGTCTGACGAAATTCTCGGCCCGGCACCAGAAAAAACGCGGCGAGCCATTATTTTAGTGACTGATGGCGATAATACATCGGGCAAAAAGAAGCTCGACGACGCCGTTCAGGCCGCCCTGCGATCCGAAGCGATCATCTACTCGGTCGGCATCGGTGACAATTTTTACAGCGGCGTGGATAAAGGCTCGCTTAACAAGATCTCTGAGCGCACCGGCGGCCGTGCCTATTTTCCACGCGACGAACGCGAGCTGCGCGAAGCTTTTCAGCAAATCCAGGAAGAGATGCGGTCGCAATATCTGATCGCCTACGAGCCATCAAATCAAAACCGCGACGGTGCGTATCGGAAGATAAATATTGAGCTCACCAATCAACAGCTGCAAAAAGATAAGGTCAAGGTAACGCATCGCCAGGGCTATTTTGCAAAAACCGCACCAAAAAAATAATCGTTCGGAGTTCCAACTTCTAGTGCAGAAACCCGCGCGTTGGCAAGGGCCTAACTCGCAAATTGAATGTTAGGCCCTTGCTAAACGCGGGGCTTCTGCATTTTTGCGAGCAATTTCGCACCTGATTACGCTAATGCGTAATCCGGATTAAAAAACGATGCCGGTCGCAAAACGAATATTGTGATCAGTTCTGAAAAGCTTCCTGCCAAACGTCCCGAAAGACGTCCTGACTGGATTGTAATCTATCTGAATAACGCGAATTTGAATGCGACCTTTGACGCGAACATCCAGCCCGCCGCCCAGTGCCGCGGCAAATCCCGTTCTACTATCTCTTATGTCGTTTGCAAAAGCAGAACAGAGTTGAGCAGGCGTGCACTGAAAATCGCTGAGTACCAGGCGTTCTTTGGCAACACCGAACAGGGCATGGGCAAAGGGTTTAAATTTTCCGGTGTTGGAATTGTTTTTAACCTGAATGCCGCCGAGCACGTTATAAATATCTCGCGTGCCTTTTTCGTTGATGGTAGTATTTCCAAAGGTAAAACTTTCTCGATGACTACCGTGGGCAACAGAAAAATCGCCTTTAACGCCAAGATAACGCGTAAAATTATAAACGCCGGATGCTTCAACCCCGTTAAGCGTATTACGCGGGTTGGGGCGGTTGTCGAACTGTTCATTTGAGTAGCCGACAAAAAACTCCGCCTTTTTGTAATCATCCGTATTCTGAGCCGCCGCTAGACCGCTCAATCCGACACATACACATAATAAAAATAGTCTCTTCATAAAATTCTGATACTCCTTAAGAATTGTAATGCGTGGTTTAAGCAAAAAAGAAAACTGCGGGGCCAGAAGATTCATCCGGCGGTGGCTATTGTAGCCCTAGTGCTAATCGCGAAGTGCAACGGCCAATATAAGGATAACTCCAACAAAAATTCCAATTCCGATAAGAAGTTTTACCCCTCCCGAGAGATTATTTCCCTTCACCTGTTTGACTTGAGGATAGGTGGGTTCGGTTGCTGCCCCGGTCTTTGCATCGATGACGACAAAATGATCTTCAAATGCCTCGGAGACATAGCCTTTGATCTTAGTATTGTCATAGAGTTTTAATTCAACTTTGGCGTTGGGTCCGGTGCCCAGTTTAGCAATTCCGGCTTTAACTTTTTCGGCAAGAGCCGCTTTCTGATCCTCAGTTGTGCCCGCAAAAGCGCTTGCAGCCAGAAAGAGATTTAGCAAACCGGCAACGAGCGTAACGATAACGTATTTCTTTAACATGATTTTCTCCTTTTCATTGAACTGTAAAAACTTCTTTGGAGAGGAATTCTATCCAAAGAAGTTTGAGAGGCCGCCTCGGTTTACTGCGGAACCGACGTGATCCACCACACATTGCCAAATGGATCGGTCACGCCGCAGCTTCGGCCGTATTCCTGATCGGCGGGTGGCATTATGGTTTCGGCACCCGCCTCAACCGCTTTTTTGTATCTGGCGTCGGCGTCATCTACATAGACGAACATATTAGCCGTTGCCGGCTTCCACTCACCGCGGCTCGCCGAAAACATTATCGTGCTGCCGCCGATGTTTATCTCGCAATGCCCGACGATGCCGTCGCGCATGCTGTGATGGGTCAATTCGGCGTCAAAAACATCCTTTGTAAATTCGATAAATCCGGCCGCGTCTTCCATCATTAGATACGGCATGACAGCCTGATATCCTTTCGGTATATTCATATTTGCTCCTCGATTAAAATTATCCGCATTTATACTGCGAGTTCAACTGCGGCTGAGGTAAAATGTCGTTCGGTCAAAAACCCATTGGAATATAGTAATCTTTTAATCACGGATGACGGCAAATTTAAAAAACAATGTATTAGCGAGCCTGGCGCGGCTGATGACGGAAAACAAAACCGGCATCGTTGCCGCTAACCTTACGGATGCCGCTGCCTGTCCGCCGGATGACGCTGTAATCCTCGATCGGCTAAAGGTTGACGAAGCGAAGGTCGATAAAATGATCGCCGCAGTCCGAAGCATGATCGCGGCGGCTGACCCGGTTGGGGCGGTCATTTCATCGCATACTCGCGGCGACGGCTTGCGGATCGAGAACCGGCGAGTACCATTCGGCACGATCCTGATCATTTTCGAAGCTCGTCCCGATGTCTGCGTCGAAGCGGCGATAATTGCGCTGAAGGCCGGCAATAAGATCCTGCTCAAAGGCGGTAAAGAAGCGCGTAACACCAATCTTTTTCTCGCTAATCTGTGGCAAATGGCACTTACGGAAAATGGAGCCGCTCAAAATTCTGTCCGCTATCTCGACATTTCGCGGGAACAGACCCGGGAGTTGATCTGCGGCGAAACCGAGAAGTTTGACCTCGTAATTCCTCGCGGCGGCGAAACATTGATCGATTTTGTGCTGAAAAATTCGACCTCGCCGGTCATTGTCAGCGGTCGCGGCAACAATTTTCTATTTATCGACAGTCAAGCCGATTTTGAAATGGCATTGCGCATTGCTCTCGACGGAAAAAAGCGGTTGAGTGTCTGCAATGCTCTCGACAAGATATTGATCCACGAAGATCTGCCTGATCTGGAAGCAAAAACGCAGCGGCTTATCAACGCGTTGCGCGGCCAAAATATCGAGGTGTTCGGTGATGATCGCGTTAGTTCGTTAGACAAAGCGGTTCTGCCGATCGCGGACGACAACATTTGGTATGAAGAATTTTTATCCGCGAAAATCGTTGTCGGCGTTATCGAAGATCCGTCGCTGGCTATCGAAATGATCAATAAATACTCGGGTGGGCATTCTGCCGCGATTGTTACGGAAAACTCCGAAACGGCTCAACGGTTTTTGGATGAAGTCGATTGTGCCGCCGTTTATCACAATGCTTCCGTGCGGTTTACCGACGGCGGCGAATTTGGCCTGGGTGCGGAGATCGCGATATCGACGCAGAAACTCCATTTTCGCGGCCCGCTCGGCACCGAGCATCTTTTGACTAATAAATGGTTTGTCTTTGGCGATGGACAAGTGAGAAATTAACCGCAGAGACGCGGAGACGCAGAGGAAGAAAATTTAACAAGATAGACAGGATAAGATAATGGCAATTACAACACGATCCATCCTGTTTAAAAAACTCTGCGTCTCCGCGTCTCTGCGGTGAAAATGAATTAATGAAAAAGAAACTGGTTCTAAAAATTGGCACGTCGACACTGACCAACGGCACGAAATTGATCTCGCGCGGCAAGATCGAGGATATCGGGCGTCAAATTCTCGTGTTGCGTGATGAATACGACATCGTAATCGTTTCGTCAGGTGCAATTGCTGCAGCCAAACAGTACATCAACATCAAAGACGCCGGAAAACCTGTCGAATCCAAACAGGCGATGGCCGCGATTGGCCAGCCGCTTTTGATGCGGATCTATAACGAAGTTTTCAGCGATTTTGGCATCCCGACCGCGCAATGCTTGATGACATATCGCGATTTTGAAAACGAAACATCGCGCCGAAATACACTTAACACTATCACCGAGCTTATCAAATACGCTTACATTCCAATCATCAATGAAAACGACACGACCGCCGTCGAAGAGCTCATCCTGGGCGATAACGATAATCTCTCCGCCCGCGTCGCCGTGCTGATCGCCGCCGATCTGCTCGTGCTCGTCAGCGATATCGACGGAATGTTTGACAAGAATCCACATTTGCACGCCGACGCAAATCTAATTCCTGAAATTAAGAATATTGACGAAGCTCGAAAGCTCGTCGAAGAACGCGACTCAGGTCTCGGCACCGGAGGGATGAACTCAAAACTCGAAGCCGCGATGCTCTGCCAAAATGAAAACATCGAAACATGGATCGTCGGCGGTGGGCAAAACAATTTTCTGGTAGATGCTTTCGCGGGGAAAACGCAATTTACGAGGTTTTTGGTAGGCTAGATAGCTAATTCACTGGATGAAAGTACCCGGCCATTTCTTGCTTCCTTGATCTAGTAGGGGAAAATTTCCACTTTAGTAACGACTCCCTTTTTCATCCGTATCACCCAGAAAACACCATATTCGGTGTCGGGCAATTGTTTAAAAACTTCCTTTTTCATTAACAGATTAGCCAACGCCGGCGTCGTATTGCTGTGGCCGATGATCAGATAGTGATCGGTCTTGCTCGCCAATATCTTTTCGACCAATTCGGCTTGTTTTGCCGGGTCGTATGTCTGGATCTCTTTCCCGCGAAGCTTTGCGATCGGCTCGGCGGTCTGACGCGTCCGTTTGTAGTCGGTCACAAAGATCTCGTGCGGTTTGTATTTCTTTACCGCCTTGGTGAGCCGCTCAGCCCGCTCGCGGCCCTCAGTCGAAAGATCCGGGTCACACCCTTTGCTATGTCGGCGACAGAACCGGTCGCACTTTTTTCGGCGTGTCGGACGAGGACAATTGTCTTGTTCTGTGCCGAAACCGTGCCGCTTATACACAACATCATGACAGCAGACACTAACAAAGACAGGCTATGACTCTTTTTATTCATTTGGCAGGAATTCAGTTTCCAATACAGCTTCAACCTGTTCTTGGTAACCGTGGAATAATTTTCGAGAAACGAATCGAGTTTGTCATCCTCAAGATAATCAAACAAGATCGCTATGGGCACACGGGTTCCGAAAAAAACTGGTGTGCCACTCATTATCTGTTCATCGATATTTAATCGTGCTATTCATTCGGATGCGTATTTTATGAAAAGTTCGTCCGTCAAATCCATTATCGAAAGTATAAATCTTATACGCGCGAACTTATTCACCGAATCCAATTGCTTCTCAATAAAATAAGTGTCATTTAGCGGAAGTGCGCTGCTACAAGACTCACGGTCTTTGGTTAGCCCTAATTTTCCTTCAGTCTCAGAACCGAAAAATGCCTCCGGGTTTAGCTCAAACAATGATTTCATGACTTCCGCATAAAGATCAGTAACTGTGCTTACGTCAAGTTTTTGGTCAAAAAAGATTGCATAATCCAGCTTCTTAAACGTAGGCTCGTCCGCGTCGAATATATTCACTTCTTCATTTTCGGTTGTCTCATCAACCAAAGACACGGGCGGAAATTTCCAAATTTTTAGGAATCTATCCGCGATATGGTCAAAACGTTTTTCGACTTCTTCAACATCCCATTTATCCAAGGAACCAATATATTTGTTGAGCCAAAGCCGACTGAATTTATAGCCTTGCTCGCGACCTTCGTCATTCATATCGCGCTTTTCGGTAAAGTAGCGATTGCCAAGTTTTCCATTGTTACCAGAGAGTGTAAGATTCGCGAGCGTATTCAAGTATTTTTCCTTCACGGTAGAACACATTTTCCCTCAAAACCCTGACCCAAAATGGAAATTTATTCTTGGTGATGAACAGTATTCGACCATGAAGGAAAA
>JAYVER010000305.1:0-8738 GCA_043748725.1 Chloracidobacterium sp.
CCTCGAAGCGTTCCTTTCGCCACCTCTTTGTGGTCTGGTATAACAATTCTCCGAAACGGGGAAATTATTTGTCGCAAAATCATATGGCTGCCTCGCTGCCGGTCAAATTGATAACCTATCTTGTTTAAGGCCTTAACAGTTTCACGACCGGAAACACGAGGAATCTGACTCAAAATGCGACCTCGACGATTTCCTCAGTAATTGGCGGCGGTATCGGATCGCCGTGAGCCTTCAAACTTTCCAGATAAAGCTCGATCGCTTCTTTAATATTCGCAATTGCTTCATTTCTGACTGCGCCTTGTGAAATACAGCCTGGAAGCGAAGGCACTTCGGCCACGTAAACGCCGTCTTCGTCTTGTTCAATTGTAATTCTGTACTTCATAATTACTCTCTATCACCAGTTCCAACAGTTGCCGTCTCAGCTAGTTCGATACGCGGGCTACCGTCGAGAGCAAACTGCACCAGCGGCGAAACCAGCAAATTTCCCGGCTTTGGATTCCCGTGCGCGAGCAGATGAAACTGATCGGTCTTGCTCGTCATCGTAGTAAGCCGGTGAAGTTTGTGGCCAACCTTAGGCACGTCAGTATTTTTTTCGCCGCCGGATGACATTTTTTCAACCGCATCTTTCAGTGAGTTAATTGGCTTCGATACGTCCGAATTTGCTTTGATCTCATACTTGGCCTGAACGGGATTCGACTCGTCTTTGAGTGCTGGGTAACGCAAACCTTCGTAAGCGGGGACGGCGTCGGCGAGCGTGCGAAAAATGCTTGATGCCGAAAAATCGCCGGCGATCTCGACACCCATTTCACGGGCGATCAAGGCGGTTATCATCCAATCCGGTTTCGATTGATGAACCGGCTCGATAGCTTTGCGGACGCGTTGGACATTGCCCGCATTATTGGTAAATGTGCCGTCAACCTCTGCAAAACTTGCCGCCGGAAACACGACATCGGCGTGATCGCATGTCGAGGTCAGGAAAAGTTCCTGCATCGCGACGAAATCCTTGCCTTGCAATACGTCAGCGTCCTGCAAGCTGCCGCCGATCAGCAGCGTCTTTGAATTCTTGACGACATCGTGAACCGATTTGCGGCCTACAGTAACATCGTGCGCACCGACCGAATTATTGTATTTCGGCAGCGGATGCAGCATTACACGCCGGTTGTCCGATGCAAAACTTGCTGCCGACGCCGCCAAAACCGCTTGAGCCTCGGGCGAAAGCTCGTGGCCGAACATGATGATAACTTCGCCATCGGTTTCATTGATAGTTTTGCGAACGGCGTCGATTTCCGACAAATCAATGCCGAGCTTTTCGGCCGCCAACCTATCATTTGATCCATCGGCTAACGCGAGTGCAAAGGCGTCGGTCGTTCCCGCGTTTACATGAATAAACTGCGTCGCTCGCCGCGACAGATTGATCGGCGTGTCGTTGACGCAAATAAATTTAGCTCCGCCATTACGCACGGCCTGGCGGATCTGTTTGGCTGTATAGCTCTGCTCTTCTTCGGGTTCGCCGCCGATGAGGACGATCGTTTTCGCGTAACGGATTTTTTTATGTGTACAAAGCGGAACACTGAGATTATCGAAAACCTGAGCGAGATCGCTCACATCAGAAACCGCAAAGTTATTTGATTTTGCCGCCTCGGTCGCAAATTTCTTTAGCGTAAATATTGATTCGTTGGTTAATCTTGGGCTGGCGACAATACCAACTGCCGAACCGGCTTCTTTGAATTTATCTGCTGCAAACTTGATCGCCGCGTCCCACGTCGCGGGAATTAATTTTCCGCCCTTCGTGTAGCGGATCATCGGTGTTTTGATGCGGTCGGCGTGATTGATAAAACCGTGGGCAAATCGTGCTTTGACATCGAGAAACTCACCATTCAGGCCGTTTACATATCGGTCGCGGGCCACAATTCGGTGCACAAGCCCCGAACGCGAGCCGATGCTGAGCTGCATTCCGTCCGAACCGTAAACGTCCGTCGTAATTGTCTGTTCGAGTTCCCACGGCCTCGTTTCATGACGGTAAACGCCGTCGAGCAATGTGCCAGTCGGGCAGACCTCGATGCAGTTGCCGCACTGCGAGCAGTTGAGCCAGCCGCCGTATGTGCCGATGACGATGTTGACGCCTCGGTTGCCGGCCTCGATGGCATCCTCACCCATCCACTCGTCGCAGACACGTGTGCAGCGTTTGCACAAGATACATCGCTGCGGGTCGTTGGCGACTATCGGCGAGAGATATTTTTCGGGTTGGGCGTTTTTCTTTTCGGTAAATCGCTCCTCGACATCGCCCCAATCGAAAATGACTTCCTGGAGCTCGCATTCGCCGCCGCGGTCGCAGACGGGACAGTCGAGCGGGTGATTGGTAAGCAAAAATTCGCCCATCGCACGCTGCGCCTTTTCGACCTCTTCGCTCTGCGTGGTGACGATCATTCCGTCCTGGCAGATGATCGTACAGGACGTCTGAAGCTTTGGCATTTTCTCGATGCGAACCAGACACATGCGGCACGAAGCCTGCAATTCCAGGTCCTGGTAATAGCAAAACGACGGAATTCCAAAGCCTTTCTCACGGCAAACATCGATCAGACGAGCGCCTTTATCGACCTCATATTCCTGCTCGTTTATCGTTACTTTTATCTGTTCTGTTGGCATTCCTTCCATCAAAAATCGTTGCGCGTACTGACATTCAAAATTGTCAAACCAGTAATTTCCTCAGCTTGATAACGGATAATCACATCGTCGCCGGTCGGTCAACTCGCTGTCGATCGCTTTGCATGCAGCTACTTAGCCTTTTTTTTCTTGACCGGCGTTTCTACGGCAACGTGCGTCGCCTTTTTGTGCTTCGGTCGTGTTTTGCCGTAACTTCCGGCAAATATCTTACCGCGTCGTGTTCGTTTATCACCTTTTCCCATATTTTCGTACTTCCTTTAACTAACTTCGAATTATTTCTAATGCACCGGGTCGCTGACGGTAACATTCTTTACCTTAGAATTATCGAGGACGCCAATAATGTAATCCTGGATCTTGGCATTAGCCGCCAATTTATTATGCTCCTCGCAAATGAATTTGCCCGGGCCGTTTTTAAGGATCGATTCGACACCGGCATCACGCGATTCGTTTATCGCCTTAAACGAACGCCGCGTCACTATGCCGTCACCCGGCGAGTACATTACTTTTTTAAGTTCATTATCCGTAATTTTCACGCCGTCGGCCCGTGTAAAGCCTTTTGGCCTGAATAGGGTTTTCCATTTATCGTTTTTCTCGTCACGATAAACAACGATCGAATCGAGAGCCGTCTTGCAATCCGCTCCCACCGTGTAGAATGAGATGCCGCCGCTCTTGCCGGGTGCGGCATCCAATGCCTCGTGCAGACGCTTTGCACGGTTAAGCTGCATAGCGAAGTATCCCGGAGCTGTTTTTTGTTCCTCGACATTGAACACTTTTGAAAAACCTTTATCGTCGATCGCATTCCAACCGTATTTTGACCAAACCTTAGGGTCGTAAATATCGATGTTTACAGGTTCGAGCCGATCATTAAAGCTCCGCAGCGTGCCGGGTGCCGGCAGGAGCTCGTAGGCCGAGGGGATCGTGAAAGCGGTGAATCTTGAAGTGTCCTGTATGAAAGGCAGTTCAATCCGCACACCGCCAAGTGTAACGCCGTTAACTAGGACATCCAGAGAAAGAGCCGAGCCTTCGTTTGGCGTCCCCAATAAGATTATTTTGTCAAAATATCTAGCCCCAGCCCAGGTTGGCACCGGCTTGCCGCCCGCATCAGGGAGATCGGCATCACCGTACATTGCCGCGTACCGCGAGATTATCCCGCCCATCGAATGGGCGATTATGTCGAATTTCAGATCAGGCTTTTTCAGCTTACGTTTTAGCTCGTCCAATTTATTGATCAGCAGCCGTGCGTTCTCGACATTGTTGAGCCGCCAATCATAGGAAAAAATGTATATGGAATCCTCATAACCATCCATCGACGGCTTGTCCCAACTTTCTTCATGATAACCGGCACGAAGCTCCAACGCCTTAATACAGCCGCCGTATATATCGGTGATGGGCAGCACGCCTATCTTAAAGGTGCGAATGATGTCGCCGGCTATCAGATTGTCGTGATTTTTTGTGATGTCAGTCGAGATCGGCAGCCGCAGGTCTCCGGATTTAGACCTAAACGGATTAAACCATATCTTTTCTCCAGTTTCCTTGTGTTTGAGCTCAGAACCGGACAGGCCGGGGATAAAGATCACCGGATTTTTACCCTGGGCAAACAGCGAGACGCTCAGCACGAAAAGCAAAATGCCGATTCGCGTGAGCATGATGAGAGATTTTCTAAATTCTCGCTTTACCATTAAATATTAGGGCTGATGCCGTTTGTTCCCGTCTTATCCACGAGCCATTTTTTGAAATCACCAGGAAACTGCTTTATCGCCGACTGTATCGGCCACGCCGCAGCATCGCCAAGCGGGCAGAACGATTTGCCCTCGATATTGTCGCAGATGTCGAGCAGCAACTGCGCATCTGCGGGCTTTCCGCCGCCTGCCGCGATGCGATTGAATATCTTGACCAGCCAATCCGTCCCCTCGCGGCACGGCGTACACCAGCCGCACGATTCGTGTTTGTAAAATTCGGTCAAATTCCTGGTCGATTCCATTATATCGACGGTGGAATCCATGACCATCATGCCGCCCGTTCCGAGCATTGATCCCGCCGCAACAAGTCCCTCATAATCCAGCGTCACGTTACGGCCTACGATCTGGCCGGCGTTCATTATGTAAACGCTCGATCCGCCGGGAATGACGGCTTTCAGCTTTTTGTCGTCGCGGAGCATCCCGCCGCAGTCGTCCATAATGAACTTTTCCATATCGGCGTAGCCCATCGGCAGCTCGTAAACGCCGGGCCGTTTTACATGGCCGCTGATCGACCAGAGTTTTGTCCCACCGGATTTTTCGGTGCCTAAGCTTCGCCATGCGTCGCCGCCCATTTCGATAATTTGCGGCACAGAGGTAAATGTTTCGACGTTATTCACGATCGTCGGGCTGGCATAAAGCCCCTCAACGGCCGGAAACGGCGGCTTCATTCGCGGGTGGCCGCGATAGCCTTCGAGCGATGAAAGCAACGCGGTCTCTTCCCCGCAGATGTAAGCACCGGCACCTGTATGAGTATGAATATCATGATCGAAACCAGAATCCAGGATATTTTTGCCGAGAAGACCCGCTTCGCGGCATTCGGCCAGAGCAACATCCATAATGCCGATCAGATAATTGTATTCGCCGCGTGTATAGATGTAGCCGGTCTTTGATCCGAGAGCGTAAGCCGCAATGATCATCCCCTCGATCATCGAATGCGGGTCGCGCTCCATCAAGTAGCGATCTTTGAAGCTGCCCGGCTCCGATTCGTCGGCGTTGCAGACGATGTATTTATTCTTCGGCGAATCTTTCGGCACAAACGACCACTTCATGCCGGTCGGGAAACCCGCACCGCCTCTCCCTCGCAAAGCACTCTTCTTAACCTCGTCTATGATCTCGGCCGGAGACATCTTCAGCGCCTTTTTGAGCGATTCATACCCACCGGTTTTTTTATAAACCGGGAGCGTATGCCCATCTTTGATGTGCATTCGCTTTAGCTGAAGAGGCTCGCAGCCAATTGCCTTGATTTCCATATATGTCGGAACGCAGGCTGCCAGCCTGCTCCTATCACGTTTACAACCCTAAATCCCTCGCTATTACCAATGTATCGGTATATTGAATAAACTTAACGATCTTGCCGTCCGCAAACGTCCATGCGTGGGCAAACGGCACAGTCACGCTCTTTCCGGTTTTCAGATATTTACCGGAATACGTGCCCAACCCAACCACCGTATCGCCACCGTCAACGATCTCGTGCGGAACGGCACTAAAGCCTTCCCATTCGGTCGCAAACTTCATAAACACATTTTCAAGAATGGCATTCGGCCCGATGAATGTCCCGCCGTATAAGAACCCTTCGGCCTCAGTCCAAGAGATATTTGCATCCATTGCACCCAAAACGCCGGGAACATCGCCCTTAGCGAAGTCGTCGTACAATCTTTTAATTATTTCACCGTTACTCATGAGACTTATCCTCCAATACGAACTTATATTCTTGAATTGCGTCTTTGATATTTTCAAGAGCCTCATCTTCGGTATCGCCCTGCGACCAACAACCGGGCAGTACGGGACAAGAGACGCCGTAGCCCTCTTCTGATTTTTGCAAAACGACTTTGTAACGCATAAATATCTCTTTTAGCTCGCGGAGCGAGCGTCAGCATAAAGCCCCATGTGTGAGCGTGGAGAACGCATATCATTGTAATCCGTTAGCCCGTGAAAGGGGCGACAGAGGTTTAATTTTTATTCCTCTGCCGCTATCTTCGATAGCTCCGATTCCTTTCATTAACCTGATCCCGCGCTTACGCACGGGGCTTTATGCTATCGCCGTTTCCGACGGCTCAGGCCAACGAATTTAAAATCTTATCAACCTTCTCCGTTGTCAGATCCTCGTGATAATCAAATCCTATCTGCATCATCGGTGCCGTGCCGCAGCTCCCAAGACACTCGACCATAGTGACAGTGTACTTGCCGTCCTCGGTCGTCTCTCCCGGTGACACGCCGAGTTTGCCGCAAATGTGATCCGTGATATCCGGCTCGCCCATGATCTTGCACGACAGCGTCTTGCAGATCTGGATGTGATGGCGGCCGACGGGACGGAGATTGAACATCGAGTAAAACGTCGCCGTTTCCCAAACGTCAGTTACCTCTAGGTTCAAAAACTTTGCCAGAAAATTCACGCCCGGGTTGTCGATCCATCCGCGTTCCCGCTGCACAAGCATAAGCAGCGGTATCAACGCCGAACGAGTGCGATCCGCCGGGTATTTCGCGACGTGCATCTTCATTTCGTCGATGATCGAAGGCGAAAACTCCGCCACCTCACCCGAAACGAGAACCTTATCCGTGTAACTTGTAGGGACTGCTGCTGCCATATTTGTCAATAGAAAATGGAAGTGGAAAATGCAAAACTCAGATCTTAACTTTCCATTTTCCGTTTTACATTTTCCGTTTAGCGATCGATCTCTCCCAGCACAATATCCAGACTCCCTATGATCGCCACAACATCCGCGATCATTTCGCCTTCGCTCATTACAGGCAGGGCCGAGAGATTTACAAAGCTGGGCCCGCGAAAATGCACGCGTTCGGGTTTCGGCCCGCCGTTCGATTTCATGTAAACGCCGAGCTCGCCTTTTGAGGCTTCGATGGGCATATAGACCTCTCCCGCGGGAACATTAAAGCCCTCGGCGACGATCAGGAAATGATGGATGAGCGAATCCATATGCTTGCGCATATCGTCGCGGTCGGGCAAAACGATTTTCGGAGCGTCGGCCTTGATCGGGCCGGGTTTCAGACGCTCGATCGTCTGGCGGACAATTTTGTACGATTCGTAAAGCTCACGCATGCGAACAAGGAAACGTGACCAGACGTCACCGTCCGGCTCGGTCGGAATATCGAAATCGTATGTCTCGTAACCGGTGTACGGATTCGCTTTACGCAGATCGAGATCGACACCGCTGCCGCGAAGGCAGGGCCCGGTCAGACCCCAATCTATCGCATCCTCAGCCGAGATCACGCCGACGCCTTTTGTACGGCTTTGCCAGATCGTGTTGCCGGTCGCGAGCGTGTCAAAGGTTTTCAGAGCCTCCGGAAAATCGTCCAGGAACTGCTTGCACCGCCGCTCAAATCCTGCGGGCAGATCCATCATCAGACCGCCGATGCGAAAGTAACTTGGCGTCAGACGCCCGCCGGAGGCGGCCTCGATCAGGTTGAGTATCTTTTCACGGTGGCGAAAGCAGTAGAAAAAGATGCTCATCGCACCGAGATCGAGCGCGCTTGTGCCCAACCAAACCAGGTGCGATGCGATTCGTTGCAATTCGCACATCAGCACGCGCACTACTTGCGCCCGCTCGGGAATTTCGAGATCGAGCAGCTTTTCTGCTGCCATAACATACGCCAGATTATTTCCAAGCGGATTCAGATAATCCATCCGGTCGGTGATAACGATACCCTGCTGGTATTTCTTATATTCAAAGAGCTTTTCCATCCCCGTATGGAGATAGCCGATGTCGGGAATTGCTTTAATAATAAGCTCGCCATCGAGCCGCAGATCAAGACGCAAAACGCCGTGAGTCGACGGATGCTGCGGCCCCATCGACAGAGTCATCTCGGACTCGAGCGCGCTGTCCAGCACCCCGACATTTGAAATTTCTCGCACCGCAGAACTCATATCAATTTTGGATGTTGGATGTTGGATTTTGGATTAAGACGCCTTTCAGCAATCTAAAATCTAAAATCCAAAATCAATTCATGCTATACGGCTCGTAGCCGCGCAGCGGGTAATCTTTTCTCAACGCATGACCGTCAAAATCCGAGGGCAGCAGGATGCGACGCAGATCGGGGTGCCCATTGAATATAACGCCCACAAGATCGTAAGTTTCGCGTTCGTGCCAATTGGCCGTTCGCCAAAGTTGAGTAACTGTCGCGACATGCGGATCGTCCTCGGAAAGCAGCACTTTCAGACGCAATCGGTCATGATGCTTCGTGCCAAACAGGTGATAGTTGACCTCGAAACGCGGATCGTCCTCCGGCCCCCGATCAGATCCGCAAAGATCGGCGAGCATGTCAAAACCGTGTTTCTCTTTTAAGAATCTGCAAACGTCAACGATCGATTCGCGCGGAATC
>JAYVER010000306.1:0-23073 GCA_043748725.1 Chloracidobacterium sp.
AACAGGTCTGGCTGATAAAAACAGCCTGCAAATCGACACCTATGACCTAAGCCCGAAAGTCAATTCACATATCGCCAATATCGCAGTCAAGTCCAAACGCGGTGAGGTTTATACGATCCTCCTCCCGCTCGATATCGAGCGAAAATTTACCCCGGAATTTATCAAGTACTGGCAAAATTTCGGCAGCCTGATCGCGCTCCCCGCCAAACCGGTGACGGATCCCGACCCGACTAAGCTTTATCTCCGCTCGGTCAGTATCCGCCGGGAGTTTTTGAGCAAGATCCACGCCGTCGATACGAATATTGTTTTGCAGAGCCCGACCCTTGCCGAAAAGGACCGGTACGATCTGATTGTGGGCACTAACATTTTCCTGTATTACAATTCCTTCGAGCAGGGGCTGGCGATGCGCAACCTCGCTAAGATGCTAAAGGACGGTGGCATATTATTGTCGAACAATGCTTTGGCCGAGTTTCCGTTTACGCCGATTCACTCAGTCGGATATTCAAAAACGATCTATTCGGAACAAAAAGGTGACGCCGATGCGATCGTTTGGTACCAGAAAAAGTAGAGCGAGCCGGATTTTTTCATTCTCAGCGTCCTCTGCGTAAACCTCTGAGCGCTCTGCGTTGCCCTCAATTTAGCGCAGAGCGCGCTGAGATTTACACAGAGATTGCAGAGTACGGCTAATTTGTTGCCGTTCGTTCCCGCCAGCTCTGTGTCGGGCCGCCTTCGTCGACGCGGATCATTGAGATCGCACCGGGCGACGGGCAGACGAGGGCGCAGAGGTTGCAGCCGACGCATTCTTCTTCGATCACGAAGGGATATTTAACCCCGTTCGACTCCCTGAACTCAAAGCTCTGATGGGCGCCATCCTCGCATGCGACATAGCAAAGATTGCATCGGATGCAGTGCTCGTTGTTTACACGGGCTTTTACGTCATAATTCAGATCGAGATTGCCCCAATCGGTCATGCGATTGACGGATTTGCCGATGATATCGTTGACGCTTGCAAAGCCTTTCTCATCAAGGTAATTGTTCAGCCCGTCGATCATGTCTTCGACGATGCGGTAGCCGTAATGCATAACGGCTGTACAGACCTGAACGTTGCCGGCTCCGAGCAGCATATATTCCACCGCGTCGCGCCAAGTGTTGATCCCGCCGATGCCGCTGATTGGAATGTTAAATTCCTCATCGCGAGCCAATTCGGACACCATATTGAGAGCGATCGGCTTGACCGCCGTGCCGCAGTAGCCGCCGTGAGCGGCCATGCCGTTGACATTCGGATATGGGATGAGCGTATCGACATCGACGCCCATCACGGAATTGATCGTGTTGATCAAGGACACCGCGTCGGCACCGCCTTTCTGTGCGGCACGACCGGGCGGGGCGATATGCGTGACATTGGGCGTGAGCTTGACGATGACGGGCAGAGTCGAGACCTCTTTGACCCACTCCGTGACCATGCATGTATATTCCGGCACCTGGCCCATCGCGGCTCCCATACCGCGCTCGGACATGCCGTGCGGGCAGCCGAAATTTAACTCAAACCCGTCGCAGCCCGTGTCCTGAGTTTTTTTGACAATTTCTTGCCAAGCCTCCTGTTTCGACTCGACCATCAGGCTGGCGATCACAGCATGATTTGGGTACTTTTTCTTACATTCGTATATCTCTTTAAGATTGACTTGCAAAGACCGGTCGGTGATCAGCTCAATATTATTGAGCCCGATCATGCGCACCGGCCATTGATCGAGGCCGGCGAGACGCGACGAGACATTAACGATCGGCTCGCCCAACGTCTTCCAAACCGCCCCGCCCCAACCCGCGTCAAACGCCCGCTCGACCATCGAACCCATATTAGTCGGCGGCGCGCTCGCGAGCCAGAACGGGTTGGGAGATTTTATTCCTGCAAAATTTGTGTTCAAGTCTGCCATGTTTCTTAAACCGTCTCAAGCCTTTCTTTCAACGCTTTCAGAAACGTCTCATTGCTCAAAATGTCATTCTCGACGCTCTTGCTGTCGTCGGAGCCGTTTTCCACTATTTTTCGCAGTTCGTTATTGATCTGTGTCTGATACGGAGCGGCGTTTGGCTGTTCGGAACGAAGACGAAAATGTTCAACAACATCACCGTCAAGATAAATCGACACCTTGACCTTCTTGGCCTTGCTTAATTTTTCGGCCCATGGCGAGCGGCGAACTTTGTAGGTTCCGGGTCTAAGCATATCCTCGTCCGTCCACCCTTTTGCAAGGCCTTTTTGATATTCCTTCTCAGTTTGGACATATACCATTTCCTTATTTTTTTGATTCATTGTAATACCTCATTTCATATGCTGTCGCCTTTCGCGCCGTGATTATCCGAAACACATCCTCATCGCGAACGGTATAACCGACCAATAGCAAGCGCCTTGAAGAGATTCCGAGCAATCTAAATCTTATTTCGTGACCCGAATAAGTGTCGTAAAGAAATTCCACAGCATGGGGATCGAAGAAAGCCTCGATCGCCTCTTCAAAACGAACCCGATGTTTACTCTGGTTAGCTTCTGCTTTTATCGGATCCCATTCGAACTCCATTACAATTATACCGATATATATGGATATATCAAGATATATACAAATCTTTCAGTTCTACACTGATCACGCGAATATCTGTTTCGCCCACATTCTTTACAAAATGAGGTTGGAGCGGAGGCGACCATATAGCCTGTCCGATCTCAGCCTTAGCCTCAGATGTCCGCGAATCGAAAATGACATTTCCCTCTCGATCGCAGCGAACAAAGTCACTCGTGCCGAGAATATACAAAACACCGGGCAAGCGATGAGTATGCACCGGGGTGACATCGCCGGGTCTGACCCTTGAATCGAGAACGCGGACATGCTCATTCTCCAGTAAAACTTCGTGATGATCGGGGGCGGCGGTCATCGCATCCAAGTTGTCTTGCCAGTTTTCTTCGCTCATATTCTATTACCGGCCGGTAAGAATCTTTATGCCCCGGCAAATTTCACACTTTCACCCGACAATGCCAAATGAATGCCCTGTGCGGCGTGTTTGCCCATTTGCGATGCATCGACGGCTTCTTTGCCGCCGTTGGCGCAGTCGCCGCCGGAGAAAACTTGCGGATTTGAGGTCTGCATAATTTCATTGACGACAACGCGGCCTTTGTCGTCGATGTCGACACCGGCGACTGCCTCAAAAAAGAGACGCATTTTTTGCTGGCCCACGGCTTTGATGACCATGTCGCAAGGGATTTCGAAAAGTTCGAGCGAGCCGTCGGTTTTTTCGCAGCGAAGTCCTGTCACATGCTTGTTACCATCGTCCGCCATGATGCCTATCGGCGCGGCCTGCCAGACGAATTCGACGCCGTCTTTGCGGGCGAGTTCAAGTTCGTATTCGTAAGCGGAGGCGTCATTTTCGGTGCGGCGATAGACCATAACTACCTTTTCGGCCCCGAGGCGTTTGGCCTGTGTGACGGCGTCGATAGCTGTGTTTCCGGCACCGATCACGGCGACCTTTTTCCCAAGCGGTATGCTCATCCAATCTCGTTTCTTAATGTGTTCGATAAATGCCAGGGCATCATAGACGCCTTCGAGATCTTCGCCTGGAATGTTGAGTTTGTTGGTTTCGCCGAGACCGACGCCGAGAAATATCGCGTCGTGCCACTCTTTGAGGAGTTCAAAGCTCACGCAATTAACTTTGCCCAATATTTCCGGATCGCCTTTGCCGCCCGGGACGATTTTGGTATTCAGCAGAAACTTGACTCCCATGCGGGCGATGTGTTCCACCTCGTCGAGCGAGACCGATTGCGGCATTTTATATTCGGCCATGCCGTACGTGTCGAGACCACCCGCAAGCTCACGACGGTCGTAAATGGTCACATCGTAACCGAGCCGGGCGAGATATGCGGCGCACGACAACCCGGCCGGGCCGGAGCCGACGATGCCGACGGATTTTCCGTTGGGCTCTCCTTTTTCAAAGATCTGCTTGTCGCCGCTGATCGCATAATCAGTCGCGTACCGCTGGAGCCGTCCTATTTCGATCGGCTTTTGCAGAAGCGTTTTTTCAACACAGGCACCTTCGCACAACACTTCGACCGGGCAAACACGTGCGCATGTCGCTCCAATTGGATTAGCATCAAATATCACGCGTGCCGAACCGAGTAGATTGCCGGTCGCGATCTTTTTGATAAACGACGGCACATCGATATGCGTCGGACACGCGTGCATACACGGCGCGTCGTAGCAGTATAAACAGCGATTTGCTTCGACACCAGCCTCGGCCGCTGTCATCGCCGGATTGATCTCCGCGAAATTTTGCTCGATCTGGGTTATATCGAGCGGTGTGCAATAGTTTTTAGACATAAGAATTGAGGGCGGAAACACGACCGGTAGGGTGTGTGTCATTTACGTTTAAGAACACACTCCCTACCGGTCGTGTTTTTGCCTTAATCTGCGACGATCGGCCCGTAAGCATCAGGACGCCTATCACGGAAAAATTGCCAGGTGTTGCGGACCTCGCGGATCTTGTCCATATCGAGGTCTGCGACCACGAGTTCGTCCTGATCGCGTGAGCCTGTCACGATGATCTGGCCGCGGGGGTCGCAGAAATAGCTCTGGCCGTAAAATTCACCGATGTTCCAAGGGGCTTCCATGCCCACGCGGTTGATAGCACCGACGAAATAGCCGTTTGCGACCGCGTGAGCCGGCTGTTCCAATTTCCAAAGATACTCGCTCAAACCGGCAACGGTGGCCGACGGATTAAAGATGATCTCTGCGCCGTTGAGGCCCAGACAGCGTGCTCCCTCAGGAAAATGACGGTCGTAGCAAATATAAACGCCGATCCGCGCAAACGCCGTATCGAAACACGGGTAGCCGAGATTGCCCGGCCGGAAGTAAAATTTTTCCCAAAAACCGGGATTAACGTGCGGAATGTGAGTCTTGCGATATTTGCCGAGATATTTGCCGTCGGCGTCAATAACGGCGGCGGAATTGTAGTAAATGCCGGTCTGCTCTTCCTCGTAGATCGGCACGATCATCACCATGCCGTACTCTTTAGCGACAGACTGCATCAGTTTGACCGTCAGGCCGTCGGGAATTTTCTCGACCGCCTCGTACCAACGCGTCTGCTGCTCGGCGCAAAAATACGGCGTAGTAAATATTTCCTGAAAACAAAGCATCTGTACGCCAGCCTTCGCCGCTTCCTCGACATACTTCATCTGATGATCGATATTCGCCTTCCTGATCTCTGGTATCGGCGCATCCGTCGGCGCAACGTTATGCGCCTGAATTAGTCCACATTTGATTATTCTTGACATAATTAATTTTACCGCAGAGACGCTGAGAAAGGGATACAAAAAAACCGTCTTTACATTTTTATGCTGGCGATTCCTCCTCCGCGTCTGCGCGGTGAAAAATCCCTCGGCGGAAGGGCCTCCATCAATACCCAGTGTACGACAAAAGCGACGCCGAATCCTACAAACCACGCATAATCGTAAAGCGTTCTGAGACTTGGAATTATCAACCCTATCCAGGCAAAAAAGCAACCCAGAAGCGTGGCAATTATGGCCCGCCAATTCCAGCCGCCGTAGATGCCTTTACTGCGATAAAGATCACCGAGATTTAAGTTTCGCCGGCGGACGAGCCAATAGTCGGCGATCAATACGCCGGCGATCGATCCCAAACCGCCGGAATATCCGAGCAGCCACGAGAAAATATAGCCGCTCGGGTCGGCGAGCAGCTTCCACGGCTGCATTAGGATGCCGATAATGCCGGTGATCAGCCCGCCGGTGCGGAACGATATTAGTTTTGGGAATGCATTGGCAAAATCATTTGCCGGTGATACTACGTTAGCCGCTATATTGACCGACAAAGTCGCCACGACAATCGTAAACATCGAAATAGCAACTACGACAGGCTGTGAAAATTGGCCAACCAGTTTTACTGGGTCCCACGCGTCACCGTGGTTCATATTCGGAAAAACAACGACCGCCGCCGACGTGATCAAAATGCCCATCGCCGCGAAAACAACCATTGTAGTCGGCAAAGCGACGATCTGGCCGACCGCCTGTTCACGCTGGCTCTTGCCAAAACGCGTAAAGTCAGGCATGTTGAGCGAAAGCGTTGCCCAAAAACCGATCATCGCCGTCAAACTCGGAACAAATATCGGCCAGAATTCGCTAAATGTTTGAAATTTCCCGGGTTCGTTCAGCAGGAACCCGATGCCGCCGGCTTGATACAAGAACCACGCGAGCAAGAGGCTAGTCATCACCAAAACATAAGGAGCTGCCCAATTCTCGACCATCCGCAGCAGATCCATTCCGCGATAGATGATGACGATGTTCAAGCCCCAAAACAGCATGAACGAAAGCCACTCCGTCGGCGTATGGCCCGCCATCGGCCCGCCAAATAATGTGGCCCAACCCGGAATGAACGCCGTGAAAAAAGTATGCAGCGCCTGGCCGCCGATCCATGCTTGTATGCCAAACCACCCGCAAGCCACGATCGCACGCATCAATGCCGGCAAATTCGACCCAAGCGTGCCGTAACTCGCCCTAGCGAATACGGGAAACGGAATGCCGTACTTCGTGCCGGGATGCGAATTGAGCAATATCGGCGCGAGCACAATTACGTTGCCGAGCAGGATCGTAAACAACGCCTGCCACCAGTTCATCCCCGCCGAGATCAGCCCCGAAGCCATCATGTACGTCGGTATGCAATGCGCCATCGATATCCATAGCGCCGCGTAGTTATAAGTCGTCCAATTGCGTTTCGCGACCGGCACCGGTGCGAGGTCTTCGTTGTAAAGAGCAGAACCGGATATCTCTGCAAGAGCAGTTTCGTTCAGTTCAACTCTTCCGTCATCATGTTGGATAGTTTCGGTCATAGGAAACCTTTCCACAAAGTTACACGAAGGAAACACTAAGTTAAAAAGGTCGCTAAAAGAAATTGGACTAACTTGCCTGTGCTTCGTATTCGATCTTAGTGAATAAATCTCTTCCATTCTAGCCGCCCTGTGCTACCAAAATTTATAAGAAGTCCGAGCCGCAGATTTGTTGCCTTCAAATAATTCAGTATTTGCGAAGTTTCAACACTTGTTAGTCTAGTAAGCGCTTTGATTTCAACAACTATCTGTTCAAAACAGAGAAAATCAGGGACATATTCTTTCTTTAGGGCAAATTCCTTATAGAAAATCTCCAGTCTTATTTGGGATGCAAAAGGCACACCTCGCAAACCCAATTCGATTTCCAGCGATTCCTGATAAACCGGTTCAAGAAAGCCGCACCCAAGCTGTTTATGAACCTCTATAGCCGCGCCAATTATCTGAAAAACTTCATCTTTGAAAAGCAGTTCATCCATGGCCGACTGTCCGATTACGATCTCCTATCTTTTTATTAAATTCTTTTCTTCCTTCTTGCATCTTCGTGACCTTTGTGGATGTCTCTTATAGTTCCAAAAGAATTTTTAACCTATCTTCAACTGATTCAATAGTTTGATGGGAAACAGTTCCAAGTTTTCTAATAAGGCGCGAAGTCGAGATCGAGCGGACATCTTCGCATTTGACATAACTCGCCATGCTCAAGCCGCCCTCAGGCGGATCGACCCTAATATGCAGCGGAATGCCCTTAGCCTTTGAGGTTATCGGTATCACAACCACTAGTTCGGCCGCTCCGTGGTTGAAAATATCGACCGATATGACCAAAGCGGGACGCATCCCGGCCTGTTCTCGTCCCTTGGTCGGATCGAGGCCGACCAGCCAGATTTCTCCGCGCGACGCACTTGTCATTCAGGTTCAACCCCATCCAAAAGCGTGTTTTCCCATAGATCACGTTCGCCGGACTCCTCACTCCAGGCAGCTTTGTCGGCTTTAAGGGCGGAAAAAGCGGAATTCGTGGCTTCCAGCACTTTGCGCCGGCGCAGATCCTCTATGGCCTGGTCAATGACCGATTGCATCGACTGTCCTTTCTCTTTCGTCAGTGATTTCAAAACCTTATATGACTGCGAGCTGATCCTAACATTAACGCTTTGCATAAAAACCTCCGAAAGAATAATAATAAAATGTCGTTTATTTTGTCAACAAATTTGCACGCATATCTGCAACCTAAAAAGCAAACGCGGTTGCCCGCTTTCATTCAGGGTATCTTTTCATAAATAAGCTCTATTCCGGCAGATTCATCCGTTTGAGCAATCCGGCGAATCGCGGGTCGCTGCGCAGAGCGTCCAGGCGTTCGTCGGTCGGAAAATAGACCGCTAAATAGAAAGAACGATCGGAATAGGCTTTTTCGAGCTGTGCAAAGGCTTGATTCTTGTCGCCCAGCCCCGCGTAAATCACGGCGACGTTATACGGGGAAAAGTAAGAGTTTGCGGACGACTGTTTTGTCAGTTTCTCGATGATTTTTTGCGCCTCGCCTTTTTGATTCATGACGGCGTAGGCGTAACCGATTCCCGCCGAATTTTCGGATTGTGAGCTGTCAATTTCCAGCGCAGCTTTGAACTCTTTAAAGGCTTCCGGGATTTGTCCCTTTTGCATCAGCGAGCGTCCGAGATAGGAACGGGTGAACCAGTAATTCGGATCGAGTTTGATCGCCTCGTTAAGCTGGCGGATGGCATCATCCCATCGATGATTGAAGAAAAAGGCGGCGGCGACGGCGTAGTTTGAGCCTGATGAGAGCGGCTCGATCTGTAATCCGCTGCGCGCCATCGCAAGCGACTCTTCATGTCTCCCCATCGAGGACAAAAACCATGAATAATAGAGATAAGTCTCGGTATTTTTAGGATTTAGTTCGAGCGAACGCTTAAACTCCCGCTCGGCGGTCGCCCAATCCCAGTCATACCAATGGGCGGTGATAGCCATCACGAGGTGCGCTTCGTAGTTGGTATCATCCAGTTCCAGAGCCTTTCGTGCCGCATTTTTTGCCTTGGGAATTGATTCGGACGCTGACATAAACCAGTCATCCAGATTGACATAATTGTAAGCCAAACCGCTGTAAGCCAAGCTAAACTTCGGGTCGGCGGCGATTGCCTGATTAAAGTTTTGAATGCCTTCGCCGAACCCTTCTTTGGTGTATTTGTTGGTGTTATATTTACCTTTTAGATAAGCCTGATATGCGGTGGAATCGGTCGTGTAAGTCCTGGTTACCTTGGCGACATCCGAGCCCGACAATTTGGTTCTGAGATTGGTCGAAACATCGCGGGCGATCTCGCTTTGTAAAGCGACCAGATTCCTGATTTGACGGCTGTAGTCGGAAGACCACAAAACTATTTCCTTTTGCGCGTCAATGAGTTCGATATGCAGTGTAATATCGTTTCCGTGCTGCACGACCCGCCCGCTCAAAATCGTCTGCACACTCAGCTCCTTGCCGATGGTCTGCGGATCGGTTTCCTTTCCCTTGTAACGAAAGACCGAAGAACGCGGTTTAACATTCAAATTCGGCAACTGCGACAAACTGCTGATAAGCGTCTCGGTCATGCCGTCCGATAGATATTCGACATCGGCATTGCCGCTTTCATTAACAAACGGCATCACTGCGATGGATTCGATTTGTTTGGTTGCGGTAAAATAACGATAGCCAAAGAATCCTCCTATCAAAACCACGACCGCAACACCAATTATCACAAGCGGCTTTGCCGCCCGATGAGCGGAAAGGCTCTGCCTTTCCGAATGCTCACCTAAATTTCCTTGAGGCTCCGCCTCCATGCCACGTGGGAAGATGGCGGTTTGATCGGTCGTATGGATTTGTGGCCGGGTCTGATCCTCACCGTGTGGGAACCCAGTCGCTACTGCTCCCGGTTCTGACAGGATAGCCGTCTTTGGCTCGTCCATCGACGCCGGGCCGTAAAGCAACTCCGCACCGTCATCGAGACAGAAGCTCATTGTGAGATCGTATTCACGTCCGCATTGCGGGCATCGTTTCATATCTTCATAGCCTTAAACACTGACAATGGTCAATGTCGGAAAAGAGGCACGATAAATTCGCGCATCGAGCGTTAGTAGATCGTAGTCGTTTACTAGGGCGTGTGCTCCGATATAAAAATCAGTCAAAATTCGTCGCGGGTGGGCGGCATTTCGCCGTCGGCGGCGAGCGGCGTATTTCTGGAATGCCGCTCCGGCTTCACGCCAAACGGCTTCGCCGCTTGACCAATCGACAGTAATATCGGCGTCGTTTAGAAATCCGTTAACAAACTCCTCAGTACGCCCGGGACACGCAAGCAGTTCTCCGAACACCGCTCCGCATATGATGACACCGCCTCGTGATGACGCCGCATCAAGAATGTCAAGCACCGCTAAATGAGCAAGCTCGTCGGCATCCCAGAGTGCAACAATTATGTTCGTGTCGATAGCCGATATCATTCCGGATCCCGCATCTCACGTATAAAGTCAATGACCGCCTTACGGCCCTTTCCAATACCTGGATTCCCTATCCCCGCGTATTTTGCAAAACGGCTCTCTCGCTTTTCCGGCCTTACGACCATCTCGCGGCCGTTCTGCTCAAAAACCAATCTGTCGCCTTCCTTAACGCCAAGCGCCTGACGAACTTTCAACGGAATCGTGATCTGACCCTTGCTTGTTATTTTCGCATTGCTTTGCATATCCAAATCCTCCGATTCCTTACTCTAACATACTTTTCCTTACTTTTGTTTTATAACGGTTGTTTCATAGGCTGATCTGTTTCGTATTGGACACAATTATAGACTCATTTTGCAAATCTTTTGCTTTATCGGGGTTATTTGTCAGCAGGACGACCGATGCCACCCTTAAGTCCCTCAATATCTCAGCCGCCGGGCGAAAGCTGCGTGCGTCGGCTGCAAAACCTGCTTTTGCGTACGCTTCGCTTTGGCTAAATCCGGCTTTCTTGAACGGAATACTTTTCATCAAAGCGAGATGCCCGTTACCCTTGCCTTCCTGATCGAGCCAGATGATCACGCCTTTTCCGGCTTGTTCGATCATGGCTTGGGATGTTTCCATCTCCTCGCGGCATTCGCACTCGATGCTGTTAAAGACGTGTGCCGAAATGCAGCTTGAATGAACGCGGCAAAGCACATTTTCTCCGCCTGCAACATCGCCCATTACAAGCGCGATAGATTCGGCTTGTCCGTCGTAATAAAGAATCTCTGAAAATATGCCGAATTTGGTTTTCAGTTCTCTTTCAGCCAGCGGAATGTTCATTTTTTTAATTCGCTTCCGTTGCGAAAAGCGTGGATTCCTGCTTGTAGGTCGTGTATGTGTAAGATTTTTCGTCGTCCGTGATAAAGACCGGTCGAACGGTGAGCAGTCCGATCCGATTAGTCGGAGCCATGTCCTTGAAAGGTTCGCGGCGGCCGGTTTTGACATCGACACGCTCGACGCGGCAGGGAATTGCAAGACCGTGATAGGCAAACCAGTAACGGCCGTCGGCGCTCCATTGGATTACAAAATCGGTGTCTGTCAGCCACTCGACGACACGCGGCTCACCGGCGTCAATCGGATAGAGATAATATTTGCCGCCGGGACCGCGGGCCAGGATCTGCTTGCCGTCGGGTGAAAGGCGTCCGTCGCCCGAGCCCTCCGGTGTAACAGGTCGGAGCTCACCGCCACTCACGTCCTGCACATAAAAACGCGGGCCTTTTCCAGGTTCATTGCCGCCGATCAAAAGGCTCTTGCCGTCGCGAAACCACTCCGCCGACGCATAACTTTCAATATTGCCGCGGTCGAGGTGCCGCGTTTCGCCGGTTCCGGTGGGATAAATTACCAACTGGGGCGGCTTGGTTGGGATCACCGCAACCACCCATTTGCCGTCGCGCGACAGATCCTGCGGCCTGCCTTCGCCAAGCTGGACGAGCGGCGAGCCATTGGTTTTACGGAGACAAACGGCATAGTTGTTGCCCACGGAATCCTCCGAAAACACGAGAAATTGACCGTCCTGCGACATCACTTTCGGTTTGGAAGTTCTGAGCCACGCCAGATCGCGGTCATCCGCCATGCCGGGTGTATGAACAAGCGCTCCGTATCGATAGTCGATGCGGTTCGCCAACCAGCGGCCGTCTGCGGCCACATCCTGAAGAATAAGTCCGCCGGGCGACTGATCCATGATTCGTCTCGTGCCCGTAATGGTCGCGGCGAAGATCATGTAATTACCGCCCGTCAGACTCGCCGAGAAAAAAACTTCCGCGCCGTCGGGCGACCAGGCAAGTCCACGCGCGCTCCAGTAACCGTCAGAGATCATCGTTTTGGATCCCTTGAGATCGACATAATTTACCGAGCCGCGATCGTCCCCTTTCACAGGATGCTCGAAAAATGCGATACGACTGCCGTCGCGTGAAAATCTCAGATCGCTCATGTAACCGCTGACCTCATTGAGTACTTTGCCGATCGGATATTCGAGCCTGTCCTTACCGTCAACCTCGCGGATAACTGCAAGCTGAGACCCGTCCGGCGTCCACGCCGCCTGTCTGACGCCCTCAAGTATCTCGCGGGGCGCTCCTCCGACGAGCGGCATCCGGGCCAGCGTCCCGGTGAAGATTCTGTGCCGCAAATACTTGGCGCCGATCAAAACCGCAAGCTCGCCCTTGGATGAAACATCGAGAAGATTCATTCCCGGCGCTCCGACAGGTTGCGGTACATTGAATTCGGGCTGTACCGTGAATATCTCGGGCGTGTTGCCGTCGGCTGCGGCACTGTAAACAACGGTTTTCCCGTCGGGAGCAAAACCGGCCTGGAAAATCGCTTCGCGCCGAAAATTTAGCTGTCGAAAGGCTCGCTGCTTATTCGAGTTTCCGGCCAGTTTCCACGAATAGAAGAGTCCCGCGGCGGCGAGCACGGCAAACAATATAGCGAACATCCAGCCGAGTCGCTCGCGACGCGTTTTTTTCGCCTTTCTTGTATTAGGCGAGCTCTGGAATACCGCTCCGGATTCGAGCAGCGAAAATGCAGAAGTTGACGATGTCGATACGGCCTCAAGCGCAAATGCCAGATCGTGCGCCGAATAAAATCGCCGGTCCGGTTTTTTCTCAAGACAGATGCGGACCAGTTTTTGCAGGGACGGGCTAATTTGCCGGTCCGATTCGCTCAGGTCCGGCGGCTCGTCCTTAAGGATCGCGCTCATCACGTCCACCGGCGATTCGCCGGTAAACGGCCGTTTCCCGGCCAGCATTTCATACAGCACCACGCCCAGACTCCAGATGTCCGTGCGGGCGTCCACGTCTTTGCCGCGGGCTTGTTCGGGCGACATATAGTTGGCCGTCCCGATCAGCGAGCCCGGATTAGTGTTAATTTGCAGGCGTGTCTTGGCGTCGGAATCCGTTTTGTGAATGCCGCTTTCGGCTTCGGTCAACTTGGCAAGCCCAAAATCCAGCACTTTGACGATGCCGTCGGTGCGGATCATTATATTTTCCGGCTTGATGTCGCGGTGAATAATGCCCGCGCCGTGCGCTGCCGATAAGGCAAATGCAGTCTGCTCGGCGATCTTGAAAATTTCCTGCATCGTCAATTGATCGCGTCTCAGCACATCGCGCAGAGTTTCGCCTTCGATATATTCTGCGGCGAGAAAATACACGCCTTTTACGGCGGCAAATTCGTAGATCGTGACGATATTCGGATGGTTGAGCGCGGATGCAGCCATAGCCTCCTGCTCGAAGCGATGCAAGCGGTCTTTGTCGCCGTGGACGGCGGCGTTTAAAAACTTGAGCGTAACCGGACGATTAAGCCGCGTGTCCTGAGCCAGATAAACCTCGCCCATTCCGCCCGTGCCCAAAAGTTTTTTTATTTTGTAGTGACTGATCTCCTCGTCCACGCGGCTTGTGTGTATTTCTTGTTCAGAAAACATCGCGGTGGCGAGCGATTCGGGCGGAGTGTCTAAAAAACCGCCGGAGTTTGTTTCAACGGCGAGCAGAGATTCGACCTCGCGGCGCAGATTTTCATCCGTGCCGCAATGCTCATTGAAAAAAGATTCACGCCTGTCAGGCTCAATTCCCAGAGCCGCATGATAGATCTCTTCGATCTGTTTTAGTCTTCCAGCGTCCATTTTCTTCAAATAACTAGAGCGCAAAACCGACTTTCCGCAACCACTCCTGAAAACGCGGGTCTTCACGCAGAGAATCATAGGCCGGTTCGACTTTGAGAAACTGTAATTGGGGGTCGCGCGTCGCATAGGCTTGTGCTAGCGATTTGAACGCAGACTCTTTATCGTCGAGCGCGGCATAGAGAATGGCTAACGTGGCGGGCGAGACGTAGTTCTTCGTGGTCTTGAGCTGATTGAGAATCTCTAACGCTTCGCCGCGCTTGCCGGAAAGTGCGAAAGCCTGACCTAGATAAATCAACGCGCCGGTTAATTCATTGTCAGTTTTGGCGGCAGTTTGAAATTCGCGGATAGCCTTTGCATACTGACCGTCGGCGGTGTATGCCTGACCTAGAAAAATCCGCGCCGGAGCGTTTTCCGGTTCAGGATTCAAACCGTTCTGCATTTTCGAGATGGCTTCATTGTAGCGGCGGGCATAATATAAAACTATCCCTTCGTTGCCGATCAGCCCGACGCGCAACGGGTCGAGTTCTTGCGCCCGTTTGATTTCCGCCAAAGCTTCGTCCGTCCGCGCCAACTGCGACAGGTAAGCCGCGTAAAGCGTGTGTGCTCCGGAGAAATTCGGATTTAGTTCGATTGTCCGCTTAAAATTTTGTTCCGCTTCCGTCCAATTGAGGTCTTGATTTTCGATATATGCCAAAACCTGATGCGCTTGGGGAAGCGTTTCGTCCAGAGCGACGGCTTTTTCCGCCGCCGCCCGCGCTTTCGGCTTTCCGTCTGCCGGATTGATTGCCCCGATTTCGACGAGCGTGCCATAGGTAAGAGCAATTTCGGCGTGAGCCATAGCGAAATTCGGGTCAAGCGCAATCGCTTGATTTTGATATTCAATCGCTTTTTTAAGATTATCCGCTCCGTTTTTCCGCCGGTAAAAAACGCCGTTCAGATATAGCTGATAAGCCTGTGGGTTATTCGTTACACGCTTTGCTATTTGCCGCTCTTGCACACCCGACAATTTTAGCTGCAATCTTTCCGCAACGGCCTGGGCGACCTCTTCCGGCACGTCGAGCGGGGCGGAAACTTTGCGATTGTAGATGTCGCCCCAGATGCGCGTGTTGTCGGCAGCGTTTATCAATTCAACGCTGATCTGCAAATCGTCGCCGCGCCTTGCGATGCGTCCTGTCAGTATCGCGCCGACTCCGAGCTTCTGCGCCGCGTCTTGAATATCAACGTTTTCGCCGCGATATTTGAAGCTCGAACTGCGGGCGATGACTTTGAGCTGCGGTAGCCGCGAAAGCGTGTTGATCAAATTTTCGCTCAAGCCGTCGGACAGAAGTTCGCCATCGCCTGCGTCTCCGACGTTAACAAACGGCAGCACGGCGATCGAGTTGATAGCCGGCGAGCGAAAATACGTCCAATATCCGATTGCGGCGAGCGCGACTGAAAAAACCGCTAACACTCCGAGCCAGGCGAGCTTGTGTTTTTTAACTTCCCCGGCAATATACTCCGCGCTCGAAACGCTATGTGCCCCAGTGGCGGAAGAACCATAGGCGCGAGGCTCTTCGGTCGCGTCCGTCGCCTGAAAAATTGTCGAGCCGGAACGCGAGCCATCGGTGATGTGCGTCGCCGACGCCACAGCGAACTTCAAATCCGATTCGCCTTCACGGGCGAGCGCAATCGCTTGTTTCATCGGCATTGCGCAACCTCTCGTGTATGCCGCTTCAAACGCTTCATCGCCGATTGCCGCCCGCGCTTCGCCCGTGTAACGGTCATTAAAATCCTGATCAACTTTACCCGGTTTGTGACCGATTGATTCGTAGATTGCCGCTGCCGCTCCTGACAGACGCGCCGCTTTTTCTAACTTTTCGTCTTTGAGAGCCACCGCCGCCAAGGCATCTATCGCCTCGGCGACATTTATTTTATCGCCAAGTTCCTCATTGAGTTTAAGGACTTCGAGAGAATATGAACGAGAAGATTGATAATCTCCCAATAGATAGTTAATACATGCCAGATTAGCCATATAATAGTGAGAATAATTATTTGATTGTTGTTCGTTGATTTTTAGCGCGTCTTCATAATATTTCCGCGCCGCTTGATAATCTTCTTCACCACGGGCGATTTCTCCCAGACTATTAAGCATGTTTCCAATCTGCATTTTATTGTTTATTTCTCTGGCAATTGCCAAACTTTCTTCCGCCAACTTTCGCGCCGACTTGAAGTCGCCGACGACATTTTTTATGACACATAAAACACCGAGAGAAAAGGAAATCATCTCCTTGTCTCCAATTTGACGGCTCAATCGCAGACCTTCTTCGCCAAATAATTTCGCCGCTTCAATATCGCCGTGTCGTTGGAACAAATAAGCAACTTTGCGATGAACTTCCGCCCGCAATTTCGGATCCGCGTCTTGACCACTTTTTTCCAACGCCTCCGTCATCCATTGGCAGCCTTCCGCTAAATACCCGTGTCTTGCCCAAAACGAATAATTTGACAGGGCGAATCGCAGAGCAATCTCCGGTTCATTATCTAATGTCCAGCGAAGCGCGGCGCGGATATTGTCGTGTTCCTGTTCCAGCTTTTCATACCACTGTGCCGCTTTCGCGCCATTTAGTTCCAGTTTGGCTTTTTCTGAAAAAGCGTTATAAAAGATGGCGTGTCGTCGTTTGATTTCATCCGCTTCACCGCTTTCCACCAGTTTTTCGAGCGCGAATTCTTTGACGACGACGAGCATCCGAAAGCGCGGTTCGCCGTCCTTTTGGTCGCTCCGAATAATCAGGCTTTTATCGAGCAGCGACGAAACGCCGTCAAAAATGTCAATTCCTGAATCTGAACTCTGAACGCTCGAATTCAAAGCGATTGTTTCCGCGCCGTCGAGCGTGAAGCCGCCGGCAAACACCGCCAGACGATTGAGCAGTTTCCGCTCATCGTCATTGAGTAAATCGTAGCTCCACGCAATCGCGCCGCGCATCGTTTGGTGGCGTTCGGGCAAATCCTCCGCGCCGCCGGTCAAAAGTTTCAGAGAGTTTGAAAGCCGCCCGTGGATAGCCTGGGGAGTGAAAAGCTTGACGCGTGCCGCCGCGAGTTCTATGGCTAGAGGCAAGCCGTCGAGACGCCGACAAATTTCCGCCACCGCGTCGGCATTCTCTTCTGTCAACGCGAAATCCGGTTGGGCAAATCGCGCCCGGTCGACAAAAAATCGAAGCGCCTCGTAATTCGACAATTCGGCAAGCAAAATGGGAGCGTCTGCGGAAGGAACGGCGAGCGGCGGCACTGCATATCCGTTTTCCGCTTTCAAATGCAGAAGCTCGCGGCTAGTAATTAAAATTTTCAGTTTATCGGCGGCGGAGAGTAATTCCGCAATGTCCGCCGCCGCCGTCATCACCTGCTCGAAATTATCAACGACGAGCAGCATTCGTTTTTCGCCTAAATGATTCTTCAGCACTTCAAGAACGGGCTCGCCACCCGCTTGTTTGACGCCGAGCGTTTGGGCGATGGTCGAAGCGACTAATTTGGGATCGGTGATTGCCGCCAGATTGACGAAAAACACGCCATCCGTAAATTCTGACAGCATACGCCGGGCGACTGTTTGCGCTAAGCGCGTCTTACCCGTCCCGCCAATCCCAGTCATCGTTAACAGCCGTACGTTATCTTGCCTTAACAAATTCGCGATTTCGACAATTTCCTTTTCGCGTCCGACGAGCGGCGAAAGATTTTCCGTCAGATTATTCTGCGGAAGAAGAGCCGGTTTGCCGTCGTATGATCTAAAGATTCTGGTTTCCGTTTCGGCTCCCGCCGCTGGCAGTGAGATGCGTGCGAATTCGGCTTCAAATTCCAGACGCTGTCTGTTGCGGCGAAGATCTGCCAGCAAATCTTCCGCCGTTTGATAACGCTCCGCTCGTTCTTTTCTCAGCGTTTTGTTAACAACCGATGCGAGTTCGGTCGGCAGATCGGGCAATAATTGTTGAATCGAAGTCGGTTCCTTGTGCAGAATTGCTCCAATCACATCCATCGAGTTTTCGCCCACAAAGGGACGCGTGCCACTCAACATTTCAAACAAGACAACGCCAAGACTGAAAATATCCGCGCGGGCGTCGACATCGCGCCCGCGGGCCTGTTCGGGCGACATATAGTTGGCGGTTCCCATCACCTCGCCGGGATTTGTCTTAAAATGTTCGCGTGTCGGAGATTCGGAATCTGTTTTGTGAACAGCATCGCTATTCTCCGTCAGTTTTGCGATACCGAAATCCAGCACTTTCACATAACCGTCGCGCCTGAGCATGATATTGTCGGGCTTGATGTCACGATGAACAATTCCCGCCTCGTGGGCGGCGGACAACGCCGAAGCGGCTTGCTCGGCGATTTTAAGAGCGTCGATCAAAGTTAATTGACCGCCGCTGATCGCTTGCCGCAGCGTTTCGCCCGTCACATATTCGGTGGCGAGAAAATGGATGTCATTGCTCTTGCCGAATTCGTGAACGGTCAAAATGTTCGGATGATTC
Organism: Chloracidobacterium sp.; assembly: GCA_043748725.1. Classification (GTDB taxonomy): domain Bacteria; phylum Acidobacteriota; class Blastocatellia; order Pyrinomonadales; family Pyrinomonadaceae; genus OLB17. The sequence goes on from JAYVER010000306.1 coordinate 18,478, forward strand.
AAGGCCGACGCGGCCCGCGCTTCTTGTCCAAAGCGTCGGAGGCGCTCGGCGTCGGCGGCGACACTTTCATGCAAAATCTTTAGCGCAACTTGGCGATGCAGACGCGTGTCTTCCGCCAGATAAACCTCGCCCATCCCGCCTGTGCCCAACAGTTCTTTTATTTTATAATGACCGATTTCCTCGTCCACTCGGTTCGTCTGTCTTGCCTCTTCGGAAAACATCGCGGCGGCGAGCGATTCGGGCGGGGTGTCTAAAAAGCCGCCGGAGTTTGTTTCAACCGCGAGCAGAGATTCGACCTCGCGGCGCAGATCGCTATCTGTGTCGCAATGCTCCTCGAAAAAGGCTTCACGCGTGGCGGGCTCAATTTCCAGCGCCGCGTGATAGATCTCTTCAATTTGTTTTAGTCTTTCAGCATCCATATTTGGGCGGAAAATACGACCGGTAGGGAGTGCGCAAGTCTATATTAAATCTACTCTGGTCGTGTTTCTGCCTTTTTTTTATCTTGCGGCTGACAACTCCCGCAGCAGCCATGTTTTTGAGAACTGCCAGTCGCGTTTGACGGTTTCGGGAGAAATGTTCAATACGCGGGCGATCTCTTCGATCTTTAGGCCGGCGAAAAACTTCATTTCGACAACGCGGCTTTTTCGTTCGTCCAATGCTGCGAGCTGAAGCAATGCGTCGTCCAGAGCGACGATCTCATCGGGGCGCTCCGCCGAAACGGCCATATTGTCGTCGAACGCAAGCGTTACGCCGGAACCGCCGCGCTTTTCGCTCGATTTAGACCGTGCGTAATCGACCAGGATATGCCGCATCGCCTTTGCCGCGACACCAAAAAAATGGGCCCGGTTTTGCCAGTCCTGGCCATCCTGTTTGGCAAGTTTTACGTATGCCTCGTGGATAAGCTCGGTGGTTTGAAACGAATGTCCGGACGGCTGCCGACGCATATACGCCCGGGCCATCCGGTGCAATTCGTCATAGACAAGCGGCATCAGCCGCTCAAGCGCCATCTCGTCCCCTTTGCCCCAATCCACAAGCAATTCGGTGATCTGATGCGATGCGTCATCTATCATTTAATTCATTAGAGAGATTTGCTCGATTATAAGACAAAACTCGCGAAAATGAAAAAAAATTATCATCAATGACCCTTTTTCCTGTCCGTTCCCGTTTAGATGGTTAGAGGACAAAAACAATCAGAAAAAGGAGAGAAAATTATGAAATCACTAGTTTTTACAATGATCTTGATTTTTAGTTTATCAGTGTGTACGCAGGCGACCGGGAAACGGTTTGCTGCTAACTCTCACAATGCCAAACACGCTTTTACCAATGAAGTCGTCGATGGTCAGTTTGGTCCCGGCGCTCTCTATCGCATGGTGCGTCCGAGCAATTGGAATGGGCGCCTTGTGCTATACGCACATGGCTTTACGGACAGATCCGTGCCTGTGGCCCTGCCTGCCGAAGCTGACCTGCTGATCAATCTGCTCACGCCACAGGGATTCGCGATTGCCTTTACAAGCTTTTCGGAGAACGGCTGGGTGGTCAAAGATGGCGCCCAGCGGACACATCAACTTCTGGGGATCTTTACATCGCGATTTGGCCGGCCTGCTCGCGTATATATCGGCGGGTTGTCTATGGGCGGGCTCATCACGATAAAATTGGCAGAACAATATCCGGGCGAATTTGCCGGTGCTCTTCCCGCCTGTGCAGTGGCGGGCGGGACCAGACGGCAGTATGACTACGTCTCGAATGTACGTGCTCTGTTCGACGAATTTTATCCTGGAACCCTCCCGGGCAATGCTGGATCGGTTCCTCAGGGGATCGATACCAACACCCAGATCATCGGACCCGCGATCGCGGCGATGTCGAGCAACCCCACCGGCGCGCTTGAAATTGCCAGCATCAATCAGACGCCGGTTCCTTTTGCCAGCGGTCCCGAACTTTTCGAGTCGATAGTAACGGCTCTCGCGGGTAATGCGGGTGCATACAGCGATCTAGTTCCTGAGGAGTTACACGGTAAGCCATTCTTTGACAATCGCAATGTGCAATACACAAGCGGAGTGCTGCCGCCGGTCGTTCTTGCTGGCGTCAATGCAGGCGTAGGACGCTTTGCCGCCGCGCCTAGTGCTCTCAACTACATGGATAATTATTACAAACCATCAGGCAATTTGGAGATCCCGATGGTAATGCTCGCTACGTCGCGCGATCCCGCTGCACCCGGCTTTAATCAAGCCTCGTACACTAACCTCGTCGCGGCATCAGGTCACTCGAGCCTGCTTTTCCAGCGCACTATAAATCGATACGGCCATTGCGTCTTTACGCCCCAGGAGATCGGAGCGGCATTTAATGACCTCGTTTTATGGGCTGAGTACGGTGTGGCGCCAACGCCATAACACCGCGCTCCCCGGACAACACAATGGGCGGTCGCAGGGAACGAGTGCGGCGACCGCCTGAAACCACCCCTTTGCTTTTGCACTCAATTTGATAGATCAGGAGAAAATTATGAAACGCAATCGAATATTTATTGGTTTGGCAATCGCAATTTTGTTTACCGTTAGCATTGTCGTCGTGGCACAGGTCGCCCGTCCGTATCATAACGGCACGGTTTGGAACATCGGCTTTATCGTCATGAAACCGGGAATGGACACGGCGTATCTAAACTACGTCGCCACCGACTGGAAGCGCCAACAGGAAGCGTTGAAAAAAGACGGACAGATCATTTCGTACAAGGTTTTGCAGACCGAAGGGCATAACCCGACGGAATTTAACCTAATGCTTATGACCGAATACAAGGACCTGGCGACGATGGAAGCCAACCAATCCAAAGCAGATAATCTGCTGCAAACGGTCGTCGGCAACGACGAAAAACAAATGCAGGGCTATCGCGATCGTCTTCAGATCCGCGAAGTTGTGGCTAACCGCCTGGCGCGGGAAATTGTTTTAGAACCAAAGCGTTAAAAATTTTTCACCACAGAGGACACAGAGAGAGCGGAGGAAGAATTTTTACCGCAGATGCACGCAGATAAACACAGATCAGAAAAAAGGCAGGATCGATTTTCCTATCTGCGTACGTCTGCGTTAATCTGCGGCTAATTTTTACATTTTCTCAGTGCCTCTGTGGTAAATTTGTTATGGAGAATCAGATGGATAGAAAGAGACTCGATGGAAAAGTGGCGATAGTCACCGGAGCGACTGGTGGCATCGGCGAGGCAACGGCGAAGCGATTTCTTGAAGAAGGTGCGAGCGTAATGCTGGTCGGCCGTTCGGCGGAAAAGCTGAAAGCCACGAGCGAAAGGCTCGCTACAGTAGGCAACGTGGCAACGTCTGTCGCGGATGCGGCAGACGAAGAAGCAATTGCAGCGGCAGTTGCGGCGACGGTCGACGCTTTCGGCGGTGTGGACATCCTGATCGCCAATGCCGGTATTGAGGGTAAAATTGCGCTCATTGAGGATCAGACGATAGAGAACTTTGAGGAAGTTCTCCGCACCAACGTAATTGGCGTCTGGCTGTCGATGAAATACTGCGTCGGGCCGATGAAAAAACGAGGGCGTGGTTCGATGATCGCGCTCTCGTCAATAGCGGGTGTTATCGGTGTGCCGGCCGGCGCTCCGTATTTCGCCAGTAAACACGCGGTCATTGGATTGGTCAAAACGGCGGCCCTCGAACTCGGCCCATTCGATATTCGCGTCAACGCGATCGGTCCCGGACCGATCGATAACCGGATGATACGCTCGATCGAAACACAATTATCACCCGATAATCCCGACGCAATGCGCGAAGGTTTTTCGCAATTGATCGCTATGAAACGCTACGGAACGAACGAAGAGGTCGCGAATCTTGCCTTATTTCTCGCCAGCGACGAAGCCTCATACTGCACCGGCAGCATCCACATGATCGACGGCGGATTTACCGCCGCCTAGCGGTCTGACGAACTACGCCGGGGCATTATTTCGCAGCCACATTAACGCGTGTTCGGCGTCTGCAAAGAATTTGACCCGAACGCCTCGCGAAGCCGCGATCACCTCATACAACTCACTCTGTGCGGTCGGGACAAAGCCTTTGAGGTGATAGGCCAGCCATAGATTTGGCACTGTCGCGGTACGCTGCCCGGCCTCGATGACTTCGGAAGTATCGCGTTCCCCGCTCGGAACAAAACCCTCAACGAGCACCCGCCGCGTATTGTGCTCGTTGCAGAGTCTCCGGAGCCGATCCCAATATTCGTTCTGCTGCTCCGCACTTACTTTGAAATCCTTTCCGATCGTGACGTGAATGTGGTCTCCGCGAAACTGGACATTGAAACCATTGTCCAGAACGAGAGGAGACAACCAGACGGTCGGATCAGCATTCTTTTCGTTCATGTGTCCCTCTGAATGAGCCGTTGGCAGCTAGATCTTTACGCACTCGCCGCGTTTGAGGAATTGTCCGTCGCCGGCCTTTCCAAGATGTTCGCCGCTTTCGATCACAAAGCGTCGGTCTGTGTTTTTCGGCGTTAGCCGCCTTAATCCAGATTTCCTAGTTTTTCATGATCTCCACACAGCTTCCCGCCCGCTCATTTCGTTTCGGTGATCAATACCGCGTCCGTGATGCGAGTGCCGCGAATGA
>JAYVER010000307.1:0-23019 GCA_043748725.1 Chloracidobacterium sp.
GGCATCTATCAAAAGCGCTTGCCTCTGGAGCCGCTTGAATGTTATATTCAACCTTAGTTTTTTCGCAAACGCCGAAAACGGCAAAATTTTCGATAGATCGAGATTTCCGGTCTTCTCCAATAATCTCAAAAAAAATTCTTTCGATTTGAGGTAAAGCATGAAGTTGATGTTCCCCAAACTGTCTTTTGTCGGCTCTACGCTGGCGATTTTTGTTCTTAGCATTGCATTGGCCGGCGGCATTTCGGCCCAATCGAAAAGAGCCATCGCTGCTAAGAAGGCTCAAGCCCGCGCAAAAGATGCCAGAAAAGATCGCGAACGGGCTCGCGTTGCGGCCAAAAACAACAATAGGAACACAAGACAGACCGCCAAAGAGAAAGAAAGGGCGCGGCTTGTCGATATCAAGGCCAGGAAAGATCCAAAAAAAGCGGCTGAGTCAAAACGAGCCGCAGCCGAGCGTCGCCGTAAAGAAGCGGAGCGCCGCCAGGCGATACTTGCAGAACGTCGCCGACGCGAACAAGCGATCCGTGAGGCACGAGCCCGCAGGATAGCCTTCGAACGCGGCCTTCGTACCGAAACAATCGCAAATATCTCCAAGGACGTGACCGACGGCGAAGACCTTAATATCCGCACGGCGGCGGTCAACGCACTCGGAGCGCACGCCGGTTCGGTTGTAGTTATGGAGGCTCAGACCGGCAAGGTTCTGACCATCGTTAATCAGGATTGGGCGGTCCGCAGCTCGATCAGGCCGTGCTCGACGATCAAGCTCGTCACGGGCGTCGCCGGGCTTAACGAGGGCGTGATCAGCAAGGAAGACGGTTCGATCAGAAATACAGCAACACGGCGAAATCTCGACGATGCGGTTGCGTTTTCGGATAACGGCTACTTTCAGCGTGTCGGCTCAAATCTCGGCAGCACCAAATTGATCGAATACGCCAAGGATCTCGGCCTCGGCGAACCGACGGGCCTCAACACGACGGGCGAAGCCGCCGGGAAACTGCCCTACGGCAACAATAATGCACGCATCTATTCGCACGGCGACGGTACTGAGGTCTCGACGCTCCAGCTTGCGGTATTGGTTTCGGCGATCACAAACGGCGGCAAACGCGTATTGCCGCGCATTCCACGCAACACTGTTGAGCAGACCAATTTTCAGACATTTTACCGCGCAAAGGTCGATCTGCCGCAGCAGAATGTCCGCCGCATGATCCCCGGCATGATGGGGGCCGCCGAGTACGGTACTGCGCATCGCGGCGTTGACTCATCGCTTGGGATAGCGGGCAAAACTGGTTCGTGCATCGACAAAGGGTCGTGGGTCGGACTTTTTGCTTCGGTCGCGCCGATCGAAAGGCCGAAATACGCGGTCGCCGTCATCACGCGGGGTGAACGCGAGCGCGGCAAATATGCCGCCGCCGTTGCCGGCCAGGTCTATAGAGCATTAGGCCAACAGATAGTGCGGACCGACCGCAACCTCGCTCAAACGGAATTTAAGCTTAGGCCAAAATCAGCTATCGATCCGAGAATTGCAGTTAAGCTCGCTGAGGCCGAAGGCGAAGACGAATCTGCGAATGCAGACGATGCGGATATGGCAAATGATGGCCGCAATGTGATCATCGTGCCGAGCGTGCCCAAGCAATCGCCGCCAAAAAAATTGATCAATAAAACCGGCGATTCGCACCCGGTATTCCCGCCGGTCGTTATTACTTACGATAAAGAGGGAAAAGAAAAGAAACGCAGCCCCGGCTCAAAACCCGAATAATCGTCACGCTTATCAACATAACGGAGACTCAACCGCAATGGACGTTGCGGTTTTGTTTCATAATTACTGTTTTTCGCTTGACAGGGGTGGACGCCTTACGGGATTATTTACCTTTTCAAAAGATTTCTTTTGATTGATTATTTTTGTATTTAAACGGAGATAGCTCGTGCGCAAACGATTGCAACTTTTTTGCGTCGTGCCTCATCTGATTTGACGCGAAACCGAAGAAAAGTTTCTTCGGAATTGCGGGTAAGAAATTTGTATTTGGAGTTACGCATAGGCGGAGGAATATTTAGATGAAAACGATTTTTAGACTACTAACTTTAGGGCTTTTAATGGCCGCAATAATCGCACTCGGAGCTGCGGCGGGATTCGCGCAGGATGCATGTACTGATGCCGATGGACAAACCACACTCGGGGATAAGTTTCGCGCGCAGTACCCTGCGAAAGATATTGACGGTCGCAAAGCCGCGATCGAAACGGGTAAACAGTTCTTGGAAAAATACGGATCATGCGACTCGGCTAAAGAATTGTCCGATTACCTTAAGACCACGATTCCTAAGATGGAAGCTAACCTGAAGGTGGCAATGGAAGCCGATGTTAAGGCCAAAATGATCTCTCGTTTTAATACCGCTTATACCGCAAAAAACTGGGACGAAGTTTATCCCGCCGGTAAAGAGCTTCTCGCAAAATATCCAGATGAATTTCGAGACGTCGAATTGGTGCTTGGCTCCGTCGGTTATGACGAATCGTTTAAGAATAACTTCAAATACAATGACGAAACGCTTCGGTATGCAAGAATGTCCATTGCCGACCTCGAAGCAGGCAAAACCTTTTCGGCAAATTACGGCGTCCCTAAAGAATTCGTTTATAAGTCAAAGGACAACGCACTCGGATGGATGAATATGACCATCGGTTATATCATCCAATCTGCTCAAAAGAACAAAAAGGATGCCCAGCCTTTTAATTACAAAGCAACTCAGGCAAATTCGGAAACTAGCAAGAATCCGGTTCCATTCGAACTGATCGGCGGCTACTATTTCGAAGAGTTGAACAAGATCGTTGACGAGATACAGGTTCTTGCAAAGACACAGAGTGACAAGGATACGCCTGAGGTTGCCCAACAGAAAGTTGACGCGATCAAGGCAAAAGTGGCGATGTCAAACGGTACTGCCGAACGGGCGATGGACGCATTCTCGCGAGCCTACACGTTAGGCAAGGATCCGACGTACAAAGCTAAAATGAAGAAGAATGTTGAGGACGCATATAACGTCCGCTTCGGCAAGAGGGAATCTGTAGATGCTTGGATCGCATCGGCGATAACGAAGCCTTTTGTTAGCCCATTGACCGCTATCGCTCCGATCAAAGATCCCGAACCCGTAGTTGCTCCGGCGGCTACGACGACGCCTGTGACGACAGCGCCTATAAAGCCGGGAACGACACCGGCCAAACCGCCTGTATCGACGCCGACCAAACCGGCCGCGACACCTGTCAAAAACGGACCGGGAAGCAAGCCGCAAGCTGTGGTCAAGAGAAAGCCGGTTGCAAAGAAAAAAGGAGCTTAAACTCCACCTTTCGGTCTAAAAATCGGTCGGACGCAGTTGAAAAATTGCATCCGACTTTCTTTTTCTCGCCATACTTCCTAAAATTAGGCACAATGCAGGCGAAACTGGCAAAACTCGAAAACCTCATCGGCCACCGTTTTGCCGATATAAATTTGCTTCAGCGCTCTGTTACACACAGGTCTTGGGCGTATGAGAATTTGCCCGGCGAAACGGAAGAGAAGATACGCGATGCCGAAAACGAATCAATGGAGTTTGTCGGCGATTCGGTCCTCGGCTTGGTGATCGCCGAAAAGCTTTTTCAAAACAATCCGCACCTTGACGAGGGCGACCTGACGCTGATGAAGCATCACCTAGTCAGTACGGTGACTCTCGCGCGTATTGCGGAGGATTTGGGTATCGGCCGATATTTACGGATGGGTCGCGGCGAGGAGAAAACCGGCGGGCGAAAAAAACAGGCTCTGCTCGCCAATACGCTCGAGGCGGTCATCGCCGCTGTGTTTTTAGATGGCGGATACTCGGCGGCACGCGTATTTCTCGGACGGATATTTGTGGATGAGATTAGGAACGCGACGCCAAAAAATTCGATTGATTACAAAACGCTGCTTCAGGAAATGCTGCAGGCCGAAAAGTTATCAGCACCGACCTACACCATCGTGAAAACCGAAGGCCCGCCGCACGCAAGGACATTTTCAGTCGAAGCTGTGTGGAATACCGGCAAGGCTCACGGCCACGGCAACTCGATAAAATCGGCCGAAATGATGGCCGCCGCCGAGGCCTTGAATATGTTGGGGCCACAAAAGAGACGAGCGGCGAAACGCGCAAAGCAAAATTAACGTATCATTTAGCAATTATCTATGAGTGACGAAAACAAAGAGACCGCAGCGGAAACCGCGCGAAAACCCGAAGGCCCGCCAAAATCGACCGCGCGTGAATATTTCGAATCGTTTGTCGTAACGCTTGTCATGGCCATTTTCGGCATGACATTTATTCTACAGGCGGTCACCGTGCCAACCGGCTCGATGCAGAATACGATTCTCGTCGGCGATTATCTGCTTGTCAACAAATTTATCTTTACGCCGGGCGGGTACGAATTGCCATTTTTGCCCCAGCGTGAGATCAGTCGCAGTGACATCATCGTCTTCAAATATCCGGGCAACAAGCTTCATCCCGAAAATGACAGTTCGCGCAAGATCATTCCGTATCAGATAAATTACGTAAAACGCGTGATCGGTCTGCCGGGCGAAAAGGTTGAGTTTCGCGATAATCAGGTTTTTATCAACGATCAGCTTTTGCCCGAACACCGCATGATCGGCGATGCTGACGACAATCAATCCGCTCTCACAGTGTCCGAATTTGAGGAAAAACGCCCGGAAGATAAATACACCGTCTATTATTCAAAGGTAACGACGGACTCGATCAAAGCGGGCCAGCACCTGTCGCGGCGCGGCTATGAATTTGGCGTGGCTGGCAAGACGATGATCGTGCCGCCGAACAGCTTTTTCTGCATGGGCGACAGCCGCGACAACAGCGAAGACAGCCGTTACTGGGGTTTTGTGCCGCGCGAGCTGATCATCGGACGGGCGATGTTTGTCTATTGGTCGTGCGACCGCGGAGCGTCGGAAGGTGATCTCTTCGGCTGCATCACGCATCCGCGTCTCAATCGCATCGGACATTTTGTAAAATAAGATCTACGTGAAACTTAAACTTAGCGAAGAGGTTGCGTCTGCGATGAGTGACGCCCATCCGGTCGTTGCGCTCGAATCGACCGTTATTGCTCACGGCCTGCCATACCCGCAAAACATCGAAACGGGTTTGAAACTCGAAGCCATTATCCGTGAAAACGGCGCTGTACCGGCGACAATAGCCGTTTTCGGAGGCGAGTTTTGTGTCGGTCTAAATAGCGGCCAGATCGAAAGACTTGCGACAGACAAGAACATTCGTAAAATCTCCCGCCGCGATCTAGCCATAGCCGTCGCAAAAAAACTCGATTGTGCAACGACGGTCGCAACGACTGCGTTCATCGCTCATCGGGCCGGGATCAAAGTTTTTGCGACCGGCGGCATCGGCGGTGTTCATCGCGGCCTGGCAAGCGACGTATCGGCCGATCTGCCGGAACTTGCTCAGACGCCGATGATCGTCGTCTGTTCCGGTGCAAAGATCGTTCTTGACCTACCCGCGACACGCGAATGGCTTGAAACCAATGGCGTCACCGTTCTCGGCTGGCAATGCGACGAGATGCCCGCCTTTTATTCGCGCGTCAGTGGTTTAGAGGTCGATGAAAGAGTGGAAACGGCTCAAGAAGTGACAGAGATCACTCGCTCACGCGATGAACTCGGCTTGAAAAACTCTGTCCTCATAACGGTACCAGTTCCGATAGAATTCGAGATCGCCCGCGACGAACTTGAGCTCATTCTTGCCGACTCGCTTGCCCGAGCCAGTCAAGAAAATATTAGCGGTAAGGAAATAACGCCATTTCTCCTGGCCCAAATGTCCGAGCGAAGCAAAGGCCGCACACTTGCGGCAAATATCGCACTTCTGGAAAATAACGCTCGCGTCGCCGCGGAAATTGCCAAAACTATAAACTATTAACTTTGAACTGTTAACTGTATTTTATTAAGGATATATTTTGAAAAAAGTTAATAGTTTACAGTTGATAGTTTATAGTTTGCGCACTCTATTTTCCTATAGGTTTTTCCATTTTTTGTTTGAGCGAATCGAGCCGTTTTTGAGCCTCTAACGCTTCCGGCGAGGTGGAAAATTTCGAGATTATTTCCTTCCAGCGTTCACCGTCGTAATGAAATGCTTTGGCCGAAGAATTGAACAAAAAGATTATTCCGATTTTCCGGTAGCGGTCGAGGCTGACGTAATTCAGAAAATAGCTGTGCATTGGCGCTCCGGATGCAGCCATTTCTGCTTGCTTAAGTTTCCGGTTTGCGTCTTTCGACATTTTTGCAGCAACTTCTTCGAGCAGATCGCCGTAAAGAAGCAATATTGGCGGGCGAAATCTTGAATTGGGATAAAGTTTAAAAAATTCAACCGCCAGTTCTATCTGGTCAAAACCATTCACAGCCTGCACAAGCCGCGCAAGTCTTTCCTCGTCATTGGCTCGAAATTTACCGAAAACGGCGTCCGCCTGCACCCATCCAAAATTGGCCGGCGGTGCCGTCACTTTGTAAAATTTCACGCCATCGGCTTCCGCGACGCCGAGTATTTGCACTTTGCGGCCGCGGTGCATCCGTTGGATCGAATCGGCAAATAGGCTCGGTTTGACGCGCAAAACGGACAGTGTGTCGTCGATGACGACGGCCGTTTGGCCGATCTCGGCGGATTTTTGTGCTCCGGGGGCCTTAGATTTGACGGGTGAGACCGCAATGCGCTTTTGGGCCGACACGCCCGTCACTGAACCGAAGAGAATAAAGGTCAAAAATGCGGAAAACAGGAATTTCATAAAGTCTCCCCAACTAAACTAACGGGATTTCGAATCCGCCAGCTTGATCCGATCCTGCACGCCGGCATGATGAAAATGACAGATCGCGATTGCCAGAGCGTCGGCCGCGTCGTGCGGCGTCGGGACGGCTTTCAGCTTCAACAGTATCTTGACCATCTGGCCGACCTGATGTTTTTCGGCATTGCCGTAACCGACAACCGTTTGCTTGATCAATCGCGGCGCATATTCGGCGATCTCGATCCCGTGTTGCTCGGCCAGCAGCAGCATCGCGCCGCGAACCTGGCCCAGCTTTAACGCGACTTGGGCATTTACGGCATAAAACGTATCCTCGACCGACAATACGTCGGGCGAATGCTCGGTCATTATTTCGGCGACGCCGTTGTAGATGTTGAGCAGGCGTTTCGAAAACTGCTGCTTCGGATTCGACTTGACGGTGCCGAACGCGACAAGCGCGTATTTTGACCCGCTGCCGTCCACAACGCCCCAACCGAGCGTTTCGCTGCCGGGATCAATTCCTAAAACGCGCATTAAAATTTCCGTTTCGCTACCTGAGATTAAGACAAGATACTCCAATTTTTACGTTGAACGCAACCCTTAATTCTTACTTTGCGTTCTTTGCGGCTTCGCGTTAGATGATTTCACGCAAAGCCGCAAAGGACGCAAAGTTAAAACCAAAGCAATCTTAAAAGCGAAACGCCCCAAAGTTGTAAAATCACACTGATATTCTTATCATCAGACTTTGCGAATGGACACAACACGATCGAATGTAATGCAATCAGTACGCTCTCTGCTCTCCGTGGTGATCGACTATGCCGGACTTTTTCCGCCGGCCGGGCTTACGATGTCCGATGCCGTGATCAACTACGCGGCTTACCGTAACAGCAATTACAACTGGATGCTCGGTCGATTTATCCTGACCGCCGCGCGTTTGGACGAATTTTATGAAAGTGCCCGCGATTTTATCTCGCGTGATGCTGAAACAATGTGGCGGGTGAGCGTCGTGGCCGGTGAGGATATTTACGAGACGATCAGGGAGATCAAATTATTCAATCAAAAAAATGCCGAAAGCGTTGTATGCGATTCGCTTGAGGTCAAAGCCGCTACCGTCTCGAAGATAGATAACACCGTAAGGGCATTGCCCGAGGGAGTAACGGCGTATTTTGAGATCGCGATGAATGACAATTTTGCCGATCTCGTCGCGTCGCTTGCCCTCAAAGGCCAGCGTGCCAAAATCCGCACCGGCGGCGTCACACCCGACGCCTTTCCGAAAACTAGCGACATCATTCGCTTTGTACGGGCGTGCCTCGCCGCAAATGTGCCGTTCAAGGCGACGGCCGGTTTGCATCATCCGATACGCTGCTACCGGCCGCTGACGTATGAAAATAATTCGCCAAAAGGCACGATGCACGGCTTTCTCAACCTCTTTATGATGACTGCGTTTGCCCGCGAAGGCTACCGCATGAGCCTGCTCGAAGACGTGATGGAAGAGGAATTTGCCGAAGTCTTCCGCTTCGAAGATCAAGCCGCCGTCTGGCGTGACCAGTATTCGCTGAATGTGCCGCAGCTCGAATGCCTGCGTACACAAGGCATCGAGTCGTTCGGCTCATGCTCATTCGACGAGCCCGTGGCCGATCTACAAAAACTCGGAGTTTTATAACCGCGAAATACGCGAAAAGACACGAAAAAGAAATCTCAATTCATTTTTTCGTATCTTTCGCGTATTTCGCGGTTAACAAGATTTTATGAACTACGACATTAACGAAACCCACGACCCAAACCTGCGAAGCTGGGTCGAATCCGCCAACGACCTGAACACGGATTTTCCGATGCAGAATCTGCCGTTTTGTTATTCATTTTCGGAAAAGACCAGAAGAAAATACATAGGTGTTGTGATTGGCGACCAGATCCTTAATTTAGTTGGATGTGCGTTGGACGATTTGCTTCTTTATGACGAGTTTTTCCCTGAAGAATCAGACGTTGAAAAATTTGGAGTATACGTTGGCGGCGATGAAAAGAGAGTTTGGGCAAGCTTCTTTGAAAACACGAATTTCTTTGGAAGTTTACAGCCTACATTTCATCAACGTTTGAGGTCGAAACTAATTGATTTACTTCGAGATTCGGTTTCAAGTGAGGTTAAAGGCCTAGTTGAAAGCCATTTGACCCAAGCTTCGAAAAGCGTTGAATACCGCAACGGAGCAGCGAAATATTCTAATTGGCCTGTTTTCGACATTGGCGACTACACCGACTTCTACTGTTCGATCTATCACGCGACGAATGTCGGGTCGATGTTTCGGCCGGACAATCCGCTGCTGCCGAATTATAAGTATGTGCCGATCGGCTATCACGGGCGGGCTTCGAGCATTGTGATCTCGGGGACGGACGTTAAGCGTCCGCACGGCCAGAACCGCAGCGACGCGGAGGCTCCGCCAGTCTTTATTCCGTGCAAAAATCTTGATTACGAGATGGAGGTCGGTTTTTTTGTCGGGCAGGGAAATGAGTTGGGATCATCGATACCGATAGCCGAGGCCGAAAAACACATTTTCGGCCTGTGCCTCGTCAATGACTGGTCGGCACGCGACATACAGGCGTGGGAATACCAGCCGCTCGGGCCGTTTTTGGCGAAAAATTTTGCGACGACAATTTCGCCGTTTGTCGTCACGATGGAAGCTCTTGCCCCGTTTCGCACGCCTGCCTTTGAACGCGAACCCGGCGATCCGCAGCCGCTTGATTATCTCCACGACCCAGCGAATCAAAAATTTGGCGGCATCGATATCAATCTCGAAGTCTTTATCCAAACACAGAAGATGCGTGACGAAAATATCGAGCCGCACATGCTCTCACGTTCCAATATGAAGGACCTCTACTGGACGATTGGCCAGATGCTGACGCATCACGCCTCCGGCGGCTGCAATCTGCAAACCGGCGACCTGATAGCGACCGGCACTATCTCAGGCAAAGAAAAATCGGAGCGAGGCTCAATGCTCGAACTAAGCTGGCGCGGAACCGAGCCCATCGAACTGCCCAACGGAGAAACCCGCCGATTTCTCGAAGATGGCGACGAGATCGTGATGCGTGGCTACTGCGAACGCGAAGGTTTTCGCCGCATCGGCTTCGGCGAGTGTCGCGGGCGGATCGTTCCGGCGGATTAGGAATTTTTTAGCCACAAATTACACGAATAACACAAATTATCTTCTTCTTATTCGTGGCATTCGTGTAATTCGTGGCTAAATTATCTTTGCTTTTATCCTGTTTAGTGTTAAAAATAAAGAGTATTACTCAATTCCAACGCTCTTAACTCCAAAGCTATGGCAACCTCAAAATATCCAAAGGCGCGTGCAAACGATCTGGTTGTGCAGGAGATCACGGACGAAGTTCTGATCTACGACATAATTTCAAACGAGGCCCATTGCCTTAACAAAAAAACGGCCGCCTTTGTGTGGAGCGCTGTAGCGGCGACGCCTCTATCACAGATATTGGCAGCTCGATCGAAAAAGAATTCGGCCATCCGGTTGACGATAACTTTGTCCGTCTCGCGCTAAGTCAACTTTCCGATAAAAACCTGGTAGCCGATGGCGACCTTGCTTCTGCCCCGCTCCCCAGTCGACGCGAATTGATCAAAAAGATCGGCCTTGCGACAGCCATCGCGATCCCGGTCGTTGCCTCGCTTGTGGCACCGAGGAACGCTTTTGCCACTCTGTCGGCTTGCGTCTGTTCCAGTCCGTCTCGATGCTTTAACCAAACGATGTGCCCCTCAACGGTAAACTGCAACGCGAACGGTATTTGTGCTCCCTAGTCGAGAATCGGCCGTTAGTTCCAAAGCCATGACAAACTCAACATATCCGAAAGCTCGCTCAAATGACCTGGTTGTGCAGGAAATGGCGGACGAGGTCTTGATCTATGACCTTATGACAAACGAAGCCCATTGTCTTAACAAAACGGCCGCCTTCGTCTGGAGCCGCTGCAGCGGCGATGCCTCGATCGAGGATATCGCGAGGTCAATCGAGGTAAGTTTTGGGCATCCTGTCGGTGCGGATTTTGTTAAATTGGCGGTTACACAGCTCAATGACCGGAAGCTGTTAAGTGAAAGTGGTACGAACAGTCTGGCGATGTCAAGCCGTCGCGAAGCGATCAAAAAGATCGGTCTCGCATCTGCCATCGCGCTACCGTTGATTGCGTCGATTGTTGCTCCGCCAAACGCCCTCGGCAACGTATCGTGTTCGTGCATAAATCCAGCTCAATGTATAGTTCAGGCGGGCAGGGAATGCCCACCGCAGGCGTTTAGCTGCAATTTTAATGGCATTTGCGTTGTGCCGTAATCAACTCCCTCATTCTTACACGATCCGTACGTTCTTAACGTGCATGCCGCAACGTTCCGGCGGGATAAGAATCTACCACAGAGGCACAGAGAGCACAAAGATTTTCTAAAACTCAGTTTTGAATTCTCTGTGTTCTCTGTGCCTCGGTGGTGAAAATGTTTTAAGATTTAATTAGATGGAACTCGCTCTCGATAAATTTCACGAGGAATGCGGTATTTTCGGCATCTTCGGTCACCCGGAAGCTTCGACGCTGACGCAGTTGGGGTTGTTTGCTTTGCAGCACCGAGGGCAAGAGGCGTGCGGCATTGTTTCGGCAGACGGTGTTGAATTGCACCAGTTTCGCTCGATCGGGCTTGTAGCGGACGTTTTGGGCGAGGATGTGCTCAAAAATCTGACCGGTTCGAGTGCCATCGGGCACACGCGATATTCGACAGCGGGCAAGAATACTATTGACGAGGTTCAGCCTTTTTCGGTCACGTGCCAGCACGGCAAGATCGCGGTTTGCCATAACGGAAATCTGCCGTTTGCCGAGGCGCGTCGCCGCGAGCTCGAGCGTAACGGAGCCATATTTTCGTCAACGTCCGACACCGAAACCATTCTCCACGGCATCGCCCGCACACCGGCAAAAGACGTGAACGAAGCGATAAAAAAAGTTCTGAGCGACACCGAAGGGGCGTATTCGCTCCTATTTTTGACGCCAAAATCGCTCATCGCCGTCCGAGACCCGCGCGGATTTCGCCCGCTCGTGTTAGGTAAATTTCAAGGCGCTTGGTGCGTTGCGTCCGAGTCGTGTGCCTTTGATCTCATTGACGCCGAATACATCCGTGAGGTCGAGCCGGGCGAAATGCTCATTATTGACGCGACGGGAGTCCATTCGTCGATGCCGTTCGAGGTGAAAAAACGCTCCGTATGCACGTTCGAGCACGTCTATTTTTCGCGTCCCGATTCGACGATCTTCGGAAAATCGGTCAACGAGTCGCGGCATAAAATGGGCAAGTGTCTTGCCATCGAACAACCCGTAGATGCCGATCTAGTCGTGCCGGTGCCGGATTCCGGCGTTGCGGCGGCCATCGGCTACGCACACCAATCGGGCATCAATTTTCGCCAGGCGATCATCCGCAACCACTATGTCGGCCGCACGTTTATCGAGCCGTCGCAGTCGATCCGCTCGTTCGGCGTCCGTCTCAAACTCAATCCCATAAAAGATCTTATAAATGGCCGCCGTGTTGTGCTGGTGGACGATTCGATAGTACGCGGAACCACCTCGAAAAAGATCGTCGAAATGGTCCGCGAATGCGGCGCTGCCGAAGTTCACATGCGGATCTCGTGCCCGCCGACCATCAGCCCATGCTACTACGGCGTCGATACGCCGCGAGCGGCCGAGCTGATCGCCGCACGTCTTAGCTCCCCTCTTGTCGGAGGAGGGATGGCAGGATTTAGCTCCCCTCCTGTCTTAGGAGGGGTGGCGGCGTCTTCGCCGACGGGGTGGTCGGCTGACGGGGTGGCGGGAGAAATCGACATCGACGCCATATGCCGATTCATCGGCGCCAACAGCCTCGGCTATCTCTCACTCGAAGGAATGCTCGCTAGCATCGGCTTCGATGCGTCAAACTCCTGCACCGCGTGTTGGACGGGAAAATACCCGACGCTCATCGCAAACGCTAAAGCGGCCTGAAATCCTACGCCTCCACGTTATTTGTTATAATGTTGGTTTTTATGACTGACACATCCTATCCTCGCAACAAGATCAAGATCCTTCTGCTCGAAAATATCTCCGACGCGGCGGTCGCGGAGCTGAAACATAGCGGCTACACAAATGTGAAGAAGTTGGGCGGAGCGCTGAGCGAAGCGGAGCTCATCAAGGCAGTGAAAGGTGTACATCTGCTCGGTATCCGCTCAAAAACCAGGATCCGCAAAAATGTGATCGCCGCCGCCGACAAATTGCGGGCGATCGGGTGTTTTTGCATCGGCGTCAATCAGGTTGACCTGAAGGCGGCGACGGAAAACGGCGTCGCCGTATTTAACGCACCGTATTCAAACACGCGTTCGGTGGCCGAGCTTATTATCGGGCTGAGCGTGATGTTGATCCGCAAGATCGCCGATAAAAACACGGCGGCGCATAATGGGGTTTGGCTGAAAGATGCGACGGGCAGCTTTGAGCTTCGCGGCAAGACCCTCGGCATAGTCGGTTATGGCAATATCGGCTCGCAGGTCTCGATCATGGCCGAATCAATGGGGATGCACGTCGTTTATTACGACACCGCGACCAGGCTGCCTCACGGCAATGCGCAGCAGATGCGCGATCTTGGCGAGCTTTTAATGCAGTCGGATATCGTGACGCTGCACGTTCCTTCCGACGCGACAACGCGAAACATGATCAACGCCGAAACGTTGAAATCGCTGAAACAAGGCGGCATACTGCTAAATTACAGTCGCGGCGATGTGGTTGATCTCGGAGCACTGAAAAAGGCTCTGAACAAAGGCGTGCTCGCGGGTGCGGCGGTAGATGTTTTTCCCGAAGAGCCGGAAAAGAATGGTGACGCATTTACGAGCGTCCTTCAAAATCTGCCAAACGTCATTCTCACCCCGCACATAGGCGGCTCGACCGAGGAGGCACAGGCCAATATCGGCCTCGATGTTACCTCAAAGCTAATTAAATATCTCGAACTCGGCAGTTCAGAGGGGTCGCATACTGTCCCCGCCGTCAGTCTGCCGCCGCAAGCGGGGACGCACCGCATTTTGCATATTCACCGCAATATTCCGGGCGTGCTTGGCCAGATAAACTCGCGACTTTCGAAGGGCGGCATTAATATCGTAGGCCAATATCTCAAAACCAACCAGGACATTGGCTACGTGATCCTCGACGTCGAGAGCAAGATATCGAAAGAGGCTTTTGAGATACTGAAAGGCGTTAAAGGTACCGTGAAAGCGCGGCTGGTCTATTAATTCGGGCATCTATCCGCCGCGTATAGAAATCTCAGTGGCATGGTCTTAGCCTTGCTTAAGCTTAGTATTAATTGAGAGTAGGACGCTGTTATGAAAAATTTATCCAAAACCCGCGTTATGTTCGTCGCTCGTATTTGTCTCTCGCTGATGATCGGCACGCTCATAGTTGCCGAGCCGTGCGCCGCTTTTGCCTCTGTGCCGGAATTTAACGACGCGAAACCAGCTTTGACATCTGACCAACGCGTTAGTCAGGCTTTGCTGCGGCTCTCATTCGGTGTGCGTCCGGGTGATTTTGATTCGGTGAAAAAGATCGGCGTCGCCCGTTACATCGAGCAGCAACTCGATCCCGACTCGATCGACGATGCGGCGCTCGACAAACGGCTGGCGAAACTGCCGACCCTCATGCTCTCAAATCCAACAATGGCGGAGCAGTACAATCCGCCAAAGCCGCCACCGACGCCGACACCCTCTCCGACGCCGGTCAAGTCAAACGCGGTTGCTGATGCTCCAAAAATGGACACGGCGAGCCCGATGATGAATTCGACAAGAATGACTGCTGCGGCTTCTCCGTCGCCGACACCCGCGGCTAAACCGTCACCGACACCGGTGCCAAAAAATCCGGGCATGGTCGTTACCGAATTGCAGCGTGCCAAACTGCTCCGAGCCGTTTACAGCGAGCGTCAGCTTTACGAAGTCGTAGTCGATTTTTTGGAAAATCATTTCAGCATTTTCGCCAACAAAGACGCCGACCGTCTGCTGCTGACAGGATTTGACCGCGATTCTATCCGTCCTTTTGCTCTGGGACGCTTTCGCGATCTGCTCGGAGCGACCGCACATTCGCCCGCGATGTTGTTCTATCTGGACAACTGGCAATCGAGCGTTTTGCGCGAATATCCGGCGACAAAGGACAAACCGGCACGAAAATCCGGCGGCATTAATGAGAACTACGCCCGCGAATTGATGGAGCTGCACACGCTCGGGGTTGACGGCGGCTATACGCAAAAAGACGTTCAGGAGGTCGCCCGCTGCTTCACCGGTTGGACGATCCGCAAGCCGAATGACGAAGGCATTTTTTACTACAATCCGGTACAGCACGACAACGGAGAGAAAATCGTCCTCGGCACCAGGATCGCGGCCGGCGGCGGTATCGGGGACGCGGAAAAGGTGCTCGATATACTTGCAAAGCACCCGTCAACGGCACGCTTTATTGCGACCAAACTTGCACGGCGATTCATCGGCGACGATCCCCCAAAAGCGGTCATCGAACGGACGGCTCGATCCGCGAGACACTTAAGAGCATTATCGAATCGCCCGAGTTCACCAGCCCGGCTGCGTATCAGGCAAAGGTCAGATCGCCCTTCGAATTTGTCGCCGCATCGCTCCGCGCGACTGCCGCCGAAACGGACGCCAATCGACCAATTCTCGACTGGATCGCCCGAATGGGACAGCCGATTTACGGCCACTTGACGCCTGATGGCTATCCAGACCGCAGCAGCGAATGGCTGTCTAACAACGATCTGCTCGCGAGATTTAATTTTGCCGTCGCCTTTGCGACAAACAAGATCAATGGCACGAAGATCGACACCCGAAAACTTTTCGGCGACACGCAAAAAACCGACGCACGCCTTGTCGTCGACGCGATGGCCAAGCTGATACTGATGAATCAAATATCGACGCATACGCGGAATTCTCTTGATAAGGCCGCCGCCGACGGCGCGAAACCGCCGGCAATGCCCTCGCCCGTGACATTGATAACAAATGCCGGAGTTGTTAAGCCAAATGCACCGAATTTGGCCGCACTTGCTGCCGCTTCAAATAAGGATACGGACAACAAAGTTGCCGAGCTTCTTGCATTGACGCTCGGCGCACCGGAGTTTCAGCGAAAATGACCGTATAATCAAACGCATGATGCGAACACTTAAAATTATGCTCCTCATAGGTGCCGTGCTGTGCCTGTTCGATTTGGCGGTTTACACGCAGTGGGTCAGGCAGACAGTCGATACGACGGCCAGTCTTCGCGGGCTGTCGGTCGTCAATGAAAAAGTGATCTGGGCGAGCGGAACGGGCGGCACCTTCATCAAAACGGTCGATGGAGGCACGACTTGGAAAGTAATGACAGTGCCCGCGGCCGAAAAGCTGGATTTTCGCGACATCGAGGCCTTCGATGCAAATACAGCTTACGGCTTGAGCATCGGCAACGGCGAGAGCTCGCGGATATACAAAACCGTTGACGGCGGTGCAACGTGGAAGCTGCAATTCACGAATACCGACGCAAAAGCGTTTTTCGACGCCATTGCCTGTTGGGATCGTAATAATTGCATTGCCATGTCAGACCCGGTCGATGAACATTTTTTGTTGATCTCCACGTCGAACGGCGGCGATAGTTGGCAGGCGATCGGCAGCAAACAATCTCCCGTCGTAACATACGGCGAGACAGCCTTTGCCGCAAGCGGAACCTGCCTTATCACGCAAGGTAAAAGCAACGCCTTTATCGTGTCCGGCGGCGCCCGCGCTCGAGTTTTGCGTTCTCCGGACCGGGGGATTACATGGTCGGATGTTAACCCGACATTTATCAGCGGGACGTCGGGCAGCGGCATTTTCTCGATCGCGATGTTTGACGCAAAAAAAGGCGTGATCGTCGGTGGAAATTATGAAAAACCTCAGCAAAATAAATGGAATCTTGCCTTTACCCGCAATGGCGGCGTAAGTTGGACATCCGGTAAAGGTTTGGGCGGCTATCGGTCCGGCGTCGCGTATATTGACAAAGAAACCATCATCGCGGTTGGCTCATCCGGCTCTGACATTTCTGTGGATGACGGAAAAACATGGAGGAATCTGGATAGCGAAAATTACAATTCGGTTCAAGCCAAAGGCAAACGAGCGATCTGGGCGGTCGGGGCAAAAGGACTTATCGTCAAAATGAAATGACCGTCTTTGAAATGTCCTAACTGAAGTTGCCGCAAAAAAGCGCAAAATTCACAAATAGGAAGACAGTAAATTTTGTGCTTTTTTGCGGCTACTATCTTATGCAGAGTTTTACAAGCGTTCCATTCAAAACCGAAAGCGGCATATCGTCTGTAAATGGCGTGGCCAAATTTTCGCCTGCAGGAATAGTGCTCGAATTTGAATCGAAACTCTTTGGCCTGATCTCGACCGGCGTCAAAGAGGCTCGGCTGCCGATCGGTGAGCTGCACGACGTCAAATTCAAGAAAGGCGTGATGAAGCGCGGCGCGAAGATTGAAATACGGCTCAATTCATTTGCCAAGCTAACCGAGGTGCCGAATCAAGAGGGTAAAATAGTTTTGAAATTGTTTCCCGATGATTTCGAACGTGCCCGCGACGCCGTTGCCCGCATCGAAAAGGAAATGGCCTCCATAGCGGCTTCTCTTCCACCGCCGCACCCGCCGCTGAGATCGCTCTTTGACGAGAGTGAGGACGATACACAGGAGTTGGGCGATGGATGAAGTATTTGAATGGGATTCGGTGAAAGCGAAGCGTAATCTGAGCAAACACGGCGTTTCATTTGAGGAAGTAGATCCGTCTTCTTTGCCCCAGCTTCGATCACGGTTCCCGATCCAGACCACTCGATCGACGAGCTAAGTTTTATCATCAACGGATATTCGATTCGGCAGAGGCAATTAGTTGTTATTCACACGGATCGAGATGGTAGAATAAGGATTATCAGTGCCAGACCAGCTAACAGGCTTGAGCGTAAAAAGTATGAGCAAGAAAAAAGATAGCGAAACAGAGATGCGGGATCACTACGATTTTTCTGGCGGAGTTCGAGGGAAATATGTCGAACGACTCAAAAAAAGTGGACAAATAATTCTCCTTGAACCTGATGTAGCGGAGGTTTTTACCAACTCAGAATCGGTGAACGAAACGCTGCGCGGGCTACTGCCGATCATTCGCACCCAAGCCGATAAAGTTCATCAAAACTAAAATTCAGCGTTCTCTGCGGTCTCCGCGTTAAATCATATTCTTACGCCGAAGACCGCAGAGCTACTGCCCGGCCGGGATTCGCGAGTCCGGCGTCGCCTTGAGTATGTATTCCTTGGGGGGTTCGGCGCCGAGCAAATATCTCACGAAATAATCCCATCGCCGCCGCATCATATAGGAGCTAGCCGCGCCATAGCCGTGATGAGCGTTGGGGATCATGATCAGATCAAAATCCTTGTTTGCCTTGATAAGAGCATCGACGACGAGCAGCGTATTACCTGGCGGGACGTTGTCGTCCATCGTGCCGTGGGCGAGCAATAAGTGGCCTTTTAGATTCTTGGCAAAGTTTTGATTTGCCTGATCGTCGTAGTTCGATTTGCCGCTTGCGTCTTTGGTCAGCAGCCCGATGTAGCGCTCGCCCCAGTCGTCCTCGTAGTTGCGATTATCGTGGTTGCCGGATTCGGAAATGCCGACCTTAAAGAAATCAGGAAAGCGAAACATAGCCGCCGCGGTCGCAAAACCGCCGCCGGAATGTCCCCAAATACCGACGCGGTCGAGATCAATGTATGGATATTTTGCCGCCAACTGCTTAATTCCTGCGATCTGGTCTTCGAGCGTATTGTCCGCCATGTTGCCGTAGCATGAATCATGAAACTTCTTTGAACGCAGAGGGTTGCACATGCCGTCGAGCTGCATCACGACAAAACCTAGCTCGGCAAGAGCCTGATTATCACCGCGCGACGCCGCAAAAGAACGCGGGCCGACGCTGCCGCCCTGCGGGCCGGGATAAATATAATCGATGATCGGATATTTTTTAGCCGAATCGATCTTTGTCGGCGTGTACATCAGCCCGTAGAGATCGGTCACGCCGTCGCGGGCCTTGACGACGATCGGCGTCGGTGGTTTCCAACCCGTCGCGGCCAGTCGCGAAACGTCGGTTTTTTCGAGATTAACGACCATCTTTCCTGTCATGTCGCGAAGCACGGAAACAGCCGTTGTGGCGGGAGTCGAATAATTATCGATAAAATACTTGCCGTCCGGCGACAGTGTGATTTCGTGGTTCGCGGTCTCAGGGGTCAAGAGTTTGGTCGTCTTACCGTCAAAAGTAACGCTGTAAAAATGTCCGAAATACGGATCATTTCCTTTCTCGCGGCCACCGGCTTCGAAGTATATGACACGGTTTTTCTCGTCCGTCTTCATCACGCGCCAGACGGCAAAATCTCCGCTTGTTATCTGATTTTTTAACTTACCGGTCGTCAGATCGTACAGGTAAAGATGTCCCCATCCGCTGCTTTCTGTGAACCAGATGAATTCGTTCGTGGCGGGCAAATAACGCCAATTAACGGCTCCCTGACCCGATTCAAACTGCGTTGGAGTGGTCTCTTCATACACATCACGCACGGCGCCGGTCACGGCGTCGACAACGCGGAGATTTTCCTTTTTGTGGTCACGCGAGGTTGATACAAACGCGAGTCTTGACGCATCCGGGCTCCAATAAACATCATCCCATCCGCCGTCGCATGAAACGTCGTCGCACTGCGTCGAACGGTGCGGATCGGGCGGCATCTGTAATCGTGTAATCTTTGCGGTGTCCACGTCAATGATCACGCGTTGGATCATAGCGATATTCGGGTCACCAGGGAGAGCCGATTTCCAGGTACTGAGTTTCGGAGCACCGATGTTGGTCGACAAGATATAAGAATCGCTGACATTTCGCTCGTCCTGCTGAAATGTCGCGATCTTGCGCGAATCAGGCGACCAGACGAGTATCGCCCGGTCGCTGTGTTTCCAGCCGGCGTTGTCCGTCGCGTAACCGAAATCCTTAACTCCGTCGGTTGTGAGCTGCGTCTCTTTGCCGGTCGCAACGTCCTTGGCCCAAAGGTTGAAATCCTTGATATACGCGGATCGCTTGCCGTCGGGAGAGGTGATCGCGTTCCCGGCGGCCAAGCGGCCCGGTCCTGTCGGTGCTGCTGCCGTCGGTACGCCCAGATCTGCGAGCTTGGATGCGGCCTTTCGCGATCCGTCAGCCGGATTAATAAGCACAAATTCAACTCCCGTAGGCGTTAAAACGCGATACCAAAAACGTCCGTCCGCCAAAAACGTCGGCTTCACGCCATTGCGGTCAATCAACGGAGCAGTATTATAACCAAGCATTTTTTCCGCCCGCGCATAGTCGGCTGCGGTAAATACCGGGTGCTGGGCAACGATAGATAAGGTAAATGTGAGTAGGGCCAGGGCAACAAGCGAGATGTTTTTCATTTGTTTTCTACGTCTGAGTTTGGAATATGTTTCGATGAATCGATCAGTAACTATTTTATCGCAAGCCGCTGCTTTATTACATCCGCTATTGATTTGTTTGGTATCATTTGAAAACATTTTTAGAACAAGGAGAATAGTAAGATGCCAAAATACGTGATCGAGAGAGAAATTCCCGGAGTTGGAGATTCGCCGGCCGCAGCATTGCAGGCTGTTTCGCAGACGTCATGCAGTGTTTTGAAGGAGCTTGGCCCGCAGATACAGTGGCTTGAGAGCTTTGTGACAGGCGACAAGATATACTGCGTTTATATCGCACCCAACGAAGAAATGATCCGGGAACACGCAAAGCGCGGCAGATTTCCGGCCAATCGCATTTCCGAGGTAAAGGCAATCATCGACCCGACAACGGCCGAGGCCTGATGCCGAAATCGGGTAAAGATCTCGGTAAGCTCGCCGCTGTATATGCTATGGCACCCGCATATATCCAGCGGGCGGTGTTTGTCGTCGTGCTCTCGTTTCTATTTTTTTTGGCGATGATGGTTGTGTATTACATTCGCCAAAATATTATGTATTTCCTGTTGGCGACGGCGTTTTTGATCGTCTATCTTGTGACGCTTTTTAGTTGGTTCGTGCAAAGGCGAAGCGTCGTTCAGGTATATGAAAACGGTATCTCGTTCAAAAAACAGACGGCGGTCTGGGATGAGATCGTGGATTTGGATGATAAAGGCGTGATCTCGTTGAAAGACAATCATAAGATCACGCTGCCAATAGTCTTAAATGATTTTGACGGGGCGATCAGCTTAATTCGATCCAAATCGAATATCAACTAAGAAAATCGAGCCACTCATTGCTTTCGGCCGCTTGTTTTATCATCCGGTTTCTCTCTTTCAGAAGTCGGGTCATGTAATTTTCCAAAAACAGAATGTCCGCTGCATATCCGAGAAATCCAAAAGGGGAATCATAGTCAAACACGTCCGCCATGATCGTTCCTGTTTTAGTTTCAGAAAGATAATGATCGTGCGTAAACCGCTTGAACGCACCGCTTATCATTATGTCCTGAAGATGGGTCGGACGTTTGCAAATTGTGATCTTTGAGGTCAGCTGCTGCCGAACGCCGAAATGCACTGCCTCCCAGGTCACTGTTTGCCCGATATCTATCAGACCGCTCATTACGCCGTCCACAGCCCTCTCCTGAGTGTGATTCATCGAACGTTGATGAAGATCAATCGACCGCGCGAGGTCGAAAACCCGATCAATTGGAGAATTGATTTCGGTGGTTAGTTTGATAATCGGCATACTTTGAACGTTGGTTGAATATTGCTACAATTAGCCCAATTTATCAATCAAATGCCGCAGACACCGCACATAGAAAAGCATTTTACATCCGGCGAGATCGTCCGCGACGTAGTGATCGGCATGGCCGATGGGTTGACCGTGCCGTTCGCTCTTGCGGCGGGACTGTCCGGTGCCGTTGACTCCACATCTATAATTGTGACGGCTGGTTTGGCCGAGATCGTCGCGGGTTCCATCGCGATGGGTTTGGGCGGTTATTTGGCCGGAAGATCGGACGCCGAGCATTACGACAGCGAATATAAACAAGAGATCTATGAGATCGAGAATATGCTCGATCACGAAAAAGACGAGGTGATCGAGATCCTCGAAACCTACGGCCTGACTCGCGAAGAGAGCATGCCTATCGTCGATTCGCTCGCGGCCAGGCCAAAGGATTTCGCCGATTTTATGATGCGTTTCGAGCTCGGCCTCGAAAAACCCAAACCGAAACGTGCCATGCAAAGCGGCGCCACCATCGGCGGCGCATATATTTTGGGCGGTCTGATACCGCTGATGCCCTATATTCTGCTGGCCGAAGCTCACACGGCTCTCAAATGGTCGGTCGGGATCACCGTAGTCGCACTTTTCATTTTCGGCTACGTCAAGGGCCACTTTACAGGCGCTAAGCCTATCAAGAGCGCGTTCCAGACATGCCTTATAGGCAGCCTCGCGGCCGCAGTCGCTTTTTTCATCGCACGCCTGATAAGCGGTTAGCCCGTCGCAACATCTGCTGTTTTCTTACGCCAGATTTTCTTGTATTCTATTCAATTGATACTTGGTTTTTCTGTACGGAGATCTTATGAGCGTTGAAATCGTAATGCCGCAGATGGGTGAGTCGATCACTGAGGGAACCGTTTCGAAATGGCTGAAACAGGTGGGCGAGCGCGTTGAAAAAGACGAGGCGATCCTCGAAATTTCGACCGACAAGGTCGATGCCGAGGTGCCGAGCCCGGGCGCGGGCATTCTGCTTGAGATTCGAACGCAGGAAGGCGAAACCGTCGAGGTCGGAACAGTTGTTGCCATAGTCGGCGAAGAGGGCGAGGCGGGGACGCGGGGACACGGAGACGCGGGGATGTTAAAAGAAGAAGAAGAGGAGAAGAGGGGAAGAGGAGAGGAGGAGATTGCTGCTGTTTCGCCGGATGTGAAAGCCACTGAGCCAAATACTCCGCAATCCGCAATCCGCAATCTGCAATCAGACGCCGCCGAGGTTGTAATGCCGCAGATGGGCGAATCGATCACTGAGGGAACCGTTTCGAAATGGCTCAAAGCTGTTGGCGATAAGATTGAAAAAGACGAGCCGCTGCTCGAAATTTCGACCGACAAGGTGGATGCCGAGGTGCCGTCGCCCGTCGCAGGAACTTTGCTCGTTATCAATGTTCAGGAAGGCGAAACGGTCGAGGTCGGGGCGGTGTTAGCATTGGTCGGTGCGGAAGGAGCAGTCAGCAGTCAGCAGTCAGCAGT
>JAYVER010000308.1:0-8665 GCA_043748725.1 Chloracidobacterium sp.
CCGGCAAAGTGTTTGCCGTGCAGCCCGAAAGCGCCCGTATCGCATTGGCGTTAGGCGCCAGTTGCGCGGCAGGCTCGCTCACCTGAGCTTTGCCTCCACGGACGCTTATCAATTTCCGTTTCAATTCAACTTGAGCGGGGTCTTCCGTAATCGGCACGACAGTTGGCTCCGTAATAGGGACGACATTAGAACCGTTAGGTTCCTGGCTTTCCACCATGCCATTCTGCAAGCCGAGGAATTCGCCGACAAAATGAATAAACGGAAAGTCAGCGGCCTGAGTATGGAAAGACGCAACCGTAAAAACCAAACCGCAAATAACAGCGGCCAGTGCAAACCGGACTCCGATAAATCTCGACGATCTTTGGCTCTTTGACATATCTATTTTCTCCTTTTTTTCCTTATCTTGCCGGCGACTAAGGCTCCGCGATCAACCTAAACCTACTTTGTTGCCGGCCGCGAGGCACTTCTTTTGCGACCTTCATGTGATTTCCCTCCAAAAACGATTTCCCGGCGCAATGAAGTAATCTGTTTTGCGAGCAAATTTACATTGCCACATAAGGAGAGGTTGGATTATGCTGTAAGTATAGTTTGCATGAAGCCGCGAGTAACGATAAATTGACGAAATTTTTCCGAATTCGCCACATTTACCTATGGTTGACAGCAGAATTTATCGTTTTGACAACTTCGAGGTTAATCTGTCGCGCGAATGCCTTAGCATCGACGGTGAAGAACGGCACTTGCGGCAAAAGGCTTTTCAGGTCCTTATCTATCTGCTTGCACGCCGCGAGCGGCTTGTTTCCAAGAGTGAGCTGTTCGAATCGGTCTGGCAAAATACGGCGGTGACCGATGACGTACTGGTGCAATGTGTCAAGGAGATAAGGCGGGCCATCGGCGACGACACCCGCAGCCCTCGCTTTATCAAGACCGTGCCAAAATCCGGCTACCGGTTTATTGGCGAGGTCGAAGAAAATTCGAATGGCCGATTTGCCGAAGAGATCACTAAATTAGATCCCGGGATTGGAGAAGATATCCAGCACGCGTCCGCGGCTAAGGCACGAGCCAACAATTATCCCGGATTGCTTTTCAGTTCTCCGTATACGAGCCGTTACCTCATCGCAGGATCCATTATTTTGGTTTTTGCCGCAGTTTTCTATTTTGCTTGGCCATTTGCCTCGAAGACATCGGAGGTTCGCCTTCCAGCCGCTGACGGTCGGAAAACAGTGGCTGTGATGTTTTTTGATAATCAATCGAAAAGCCCCGATTTCGACTGGCTCCGCGAGGGTTTGGCCGACATGCTCTCGGCGGGGCTTTCACGGTCGGACAAATTGACGGTTTTGGGGCGAGACCGGCTTCATGCCCTACTTGAGAGAAATGAAGCGGTGAATACCAACGTTTCCATAGAAAACGCCGCCGACATCGCACGTCAGAGCCGGGCCGAGTTTGTAGTTTCGGGCGGTTTTGCGCATATCGGCGAGAGCATCAGGCTCGACGTCAGACTGTACGACGGGACAACGGGAAATCTTATGACGACGGAATCGCTGACGGTCGAAAAGGCGGAGCGGCTTTTGACTGAGATCGACCTGCTCTCGCTAAAGATATCAAATCGACTGAATGCCGCACCGGTTGAAAACCGCGATATGGCAACCGTGATGACCAACAATCTCGAAGCCTATCGCTATTATTCGCTGGCGGTCGAAAAGGCTCAGGCGCTTCACAATACCGAGGCCATCGAACTGCTCCAAAAAGCCGTCGCCCTCGATCCTGAATTTGCCATGGCACACGCCCGTATCGGTTACGCTTACGCCGTTACCGCCGGCCATCTCGAACAAGGCAAGCCTTATCTGGAAAAGGCCTTTCAGCTTTCCGCGCGATTGACGGAAAAAGACCGGATGAATATCGCTGCCTGGTATGCGATTGCCCACCAGGACTTTGCAATGGCGATACAGGCGTATCGCGAAATCATCCAACGGTTCCCATTGGAGATCGAAGCATATTCGCGGCTCGCCCGGCTTTTACAGGGCGAGGAAAGATTCGATGAAGCTCTGGAGGTTTTGCGGCACGGGCTGACGATTGACGCCGATGCCAAGGACCTCTACAACACGATGGGCAGCATCCTCTCGGCTCAGGGAAAACATGCCGAAGCCATCATGGCTCACGAACGCTACGTTGGTCTGGCTCCGCAGGAATCAAATGCCTATGACAGTCTGGGGCTTTCATACGCGTGGTCGGGCAATTACGGCAAAGCGATAGAAAACTACAACCGGGCACTCGAGATCAATCCAAAATTTGAGATCGCCATCATACACCTCGCCAACGCGCGGTTGCATCTCGGACAATATACTCAGGCGATATCTGCTTTTAGGCGTTACGTTGATGTCGTTCCGAGTGCGGAGAAATCACGCGGGCAGTATGGCATTGCCTTTGTCTATCTGCAAAAACATGATCCAACCTCGGCTCTGATGGCTGTCAAAAAATCCCCCACTCTCTATAATTATGATTATTGGTACTCTTATTTGATATCGAGAGAGCGCGGCGAGACAAAAAAGGCTAGAGCGTTCGAAGCAAAGATACTTGCCGGACAATCTTTAGTCGACCGCGGAACACGGCCCAACTCGCGACTGGAATTGTATTATCGCGGTGAGATATCTCTCACTAACGGGCAAACGTCCGAAGCACTCGATTATTTTCGGCAAACTATCTCTCACGCTCCGCCCGTTTGGCATCATTCGGATTTCGAAGATTGTCTCGCCAATGCCTATCTCAAACTGGGGCGGTATGACGAAGCAATCGCAGAATACCAGCGAATACTACAGATCAATCCGAACTATCCGCTCGCCCACTATTATGTGGGAAAGGCTTTTCAGGCCAAAGGGCTGCCGGAGCAGGCTCGTACATCCTACCTGACTTTTCTTCAGGTTTGGAGCAACGCCGACGCGGATATTCCTGAAGTGATCGAGGCAAGAAGATTTACAGGCTTTTGATTCGGATGTTAATGCAGCTTAAAATAATTCACTTCACGCTCGTGTTTTTCGGCGTCCTCGCGAGTTTCAAATGTCCCGAGATTTTTTCGTTTGCCCGTCTTCGGATCCTTCTTTTTTGAATAAAGCCTGTATTCACCCGACTTAAGTTTTCTGATCATAGGTTTCTCCTCCAGGGAAAACGTAACCGAAAACTTGCGACAGCGTCCGTATTTGCCGCGGACATACCAAATAATTTCGAGGTTTGTGCATTAGTTGCCGACGAATAGTTCAGAGAGTGCGATTTATCGCGTTCTTTGTTTATTCAAAGACCATACCCGATAAATCGCGCACTCTAAATGTTATTCCAAGCCAACAAAGTCGATATCCGCCAGATTGTCGGCGACCTGCAATGTGCACCACCCCGGGCCTTCGGCCACCCCTCCTCGGGCAGGAGGGGAGCAAATCTCCCGGTTCTGACTATTCTTGGCGGTTGATGTCGAGGGAGAGGGCGAGGCGGTAGATGGCGGCGGAATCTACGTCGATGTCACGGCTTGCGGTCGATCCTTTGAATGTAGCGGTTATGCGCATCTTGGCCGGGCCTTCGGGCTGGCTAAAGGTGAATTCGCCGCTGATGCTGGTCCAGCCAGTGCTTAGTTTTTTTAGCGTTCCGTCCGGGTTGACTGTTGCAACCTCGACCTTTGCACCGGTGACGCTGGTTCGACGGACGATGGGCATATCATAAACAGCGTTTATGAGTGCTGTACTCAGACTCCGATTGTAATTGATGTCTTAGGAAATGGTTTCGATTTGACCAATGCCGAAAATGGGGTTGACTTCGATTTTAACGGCGACGGTATTTCGCATCGAATCTCGTGGACTTCCGCCGGTTCCGATGACGCGTGGCTTGTTCTTGACCGCAATGGCAACGGCACGATCGACAGTGGTGCGGAACTCTTCGGCAATATCACGCCTCAGCCAGCATCAGCTTCCAAGAACGGTTTTCTTGCACTCACGGAGTACGATAAGCCCGAAAATGGCGGCAACGGCGACGGTTTTATAACGAGACAAGATGCGATTTTTAGTAGTTTGCGGTTATGGCAGGACGTTAACCATAATGGAATTTCCGAACCCAACGAACTGCACACCCTTCCCAGTTTAGGTTTACGAAAGATCGAACTTGAATATCATGAATCAAGACGTGTTGATCAATATGGCAACCAGTTCAAATACCGTGCCAAGGTCAAAGACGCACAAGATGCTCAACTAGGACGTTGGGCATGGGATGTTTTTCTTGTAACTCAACCTTAAACCCAATGACACTTAGCTAGAAACGTGGGCCAATATTTTTGGCTCGCTTTTTTATTTAATAGTTCTTTTGATTTTTTGACCAGGTTTCATTAGTCTCAATCTTTGCCCAACGCGCGCTAACTTTTATATGCAAGCACTTATCCTCGCCGGTGGTAAAGGCACAAGGCTTAGGCCGCTGACAGTTTATACGCCAAAACCGATCGTACCGGTCGTCAACCGCCCGTTTTTACTGTATCAGATAGATGTCCTGAAAAAGGCAGGGATCACGGATATTACGCTCTCGTTGAGCTACCAGCCGGATAAGATCGAGCAAATTCTCGGGAACGGCTCGGATTTTGGCGTAAATTTGCGTTATATCACCGAGCCGAGCCCGATGGGTACGGGCGGAGCGTACAAATTTGCGGCGGACGCCTTGCGTGAAACGACGGTGGTGTTTAACGGCGACATTTTGACAAATCTCGACATCGGAAAACTGGTCGAATACCATCGGTCAAAAAGCTCCGACGCAACGCTTGCCGTGGTTACTGTCGAAGACCCGTCACGCTACGGCATTGTTCAGACCGATGCGGACTATCGCATAAAGCGATTTGTCGAAAAACCCAAGTCCGACGAGCTGAGCATGCTCAACATAAACACAATAAACGCTGGTATTTACATTCTCGAACCAACGATCCTGGACATCATCGCCGCAGACACGAACCGGTCGTTTGAATACGACGTTTTTCCTGACATTCTGAAACGAGAACTGCCGTTTTTTGCTTATGTGATGCAGGACGAATACTGGCTTGATATTGGGACACCGACCAACTACCTGGCCGCACATCACGATTTTCTAAGCGGCAGGATCAAAGGCTTCAAGCTTGACAAAAAAGCTGCTTCGGACATCGCAACACGCTCGGAGATCGACAAATTATCATTTATCGGCGAAGGCTGTGTGATCAAACCCGGAGTACGGATAGTAAATTCCGTCATCGGCGCTGGTGTCCACGTCGAAGAAAAAGCTCTGATCGAAAACTCGGTGATCTGGTCACATACACGAATTTCAAGCGCCGCCGAAATACGAAACGCGATAGTCGGCCGCAGTTGCCATATCGGACGTAACGCGATAGTCGGAGACGGCGCTGTTTTAGGTGATAAGACCTCGCTGACGGATTACACAAAGGTCTAGTTCGATTAGTTTTCAGTTTTTAGTTTCTAGTTTTCAGTTTGTTCGAATGAGATTCCCCAATGCCCGAGCTGCCAGAAGTCGAACTCATCTCCCGGTCGCTAAATACGCTTGTAAAAGGCCGCACGATAAGCACCGCCGAACTTCACCGGGAGCGGCTCGCACCCGACATCACTCCGACCGGATTTTCTCAAGCGTTGCGGGAAACGAAGATCAACTTTGTCCACCGTCGCGGCAAGCACATATTGTTTGATCTCGGCGGCGACAAAACGCTGATTGTGCATCTGCGGATGAGCGGGAGATTTTCGTTATTGACAGCGAACCGTGAAGATCCGAAATTCACGCACGCTGTTTTCTATTTCGAGGACGAAACCCGGCTCGTCTTTGACGATCAACGGCATTTCGGCCTCATGAAGATCGTCGCGACGCCAGATCTGCACGACGCCAAAGAGCTAAAGAAACTTGCACCTGAGCCGTTTTCGGAGGAATTTTCAGTCGAATATTTACGTGACACGTTAAAAACTTCAAAACGCAGTTTGAAAGAATTTCTTCTCGACCAAACCAAGGTCTGCGGCCTCGGTAATATCTACGCCTGTGAGGCGATGTTCGGTGCCACAGCACACCCTGAGACGCCCGCGAATAAACTCTCAGCAAAAAAAATACCGCTTCTTTACGACAGCATTCGCGGCGTGCTCCATCTCGCGATCTTGCACGCTGGAAACCTTGCTGTCGATCCCGAAAATCTCGAAGGCGGCTATTTCAGTGTCGGTGACGATACCGTCTGGTACGTCTATGACCGCGAAAAAGAGCCGTGCCGAAATTGCAAAACGCCAATCGTTAGGTTAAAACAAGGTGGTCGTTCGACATATTTTTGTCTGCATTGCCAACGAAAATAAATATTGGTTCCGAAAAAAAGATTTGAACACAGATTGAACGGATGAAGCGGATTAACACAGATAAATTTATTAAAAATCCGCGACAATCCGTTTGATCCGTCAAATCCGCGTTCAAAAATTAGTCCGAATAAAGTGTACAAAGTTTGGATTTACGCTCGCATCTATCACCCGGAGAAAAATAATATGCAGATAAAAAGCTCGATGATCGCGGTCCTTTCCCTATTCTGTATGCTGTTCGCTTCGTCGTCCGCATTCGCCTGTGCGTGCTGTGCCGAACATGGCACGTATAGCCTTTGGAAAGTGGCACCGGACAGTTACCACCTCGGGGTTATCAAGGAAATAGAATTTGGCAAAACGGCTCAGCTTTACATGACCGAAGCCGGATTCGAATCGATTCGCGGACTAAGCTCGATCGAAAAAGAAATGAACTCCGACACGACCAGCGATCTCAGCATTGTCGATGCGTTCACCCGTAATACGTGGCATATCGAGATCAAAACACACGGTGGCAAATCAGGGACGCTTCTTTTACCAAGGCCCGCGAAAATGACTATTTTTAAGGTCGATACACATGAAAACGACGCGGCTGGCGGCGAAGCGATGCTCTACAAAGAGTTTCAGTTCAACGGCACCGTCGGCAGCGGAAGCGGTATTTTTCGCAGCAGTATTGTCCGACCAACGACCTACTCTCTTGTATTTCAGGGACGCGGCAACGAATGCGACAACGCCGCGGATTTCACGCATTGGCGGCTCGAGGTGTCGGGCACAAAGGCAAGCTACGCATTCTTCGGCAAGCTGGGTTCGAGCTAGTCGGCGGCGACGAACTTGACACTTTTTGGCGAAAGGCACATTATCTTTTATATTCGTGGTGAGTTAATGCGACTTGCGACCACGTTAAATAAACCGCTAAACAGCTAAAAGACAAGTCTTATGGAAAAGTCTCGCTGTTTTGGCGAGGCTTTTTTATTGAGCGATCAGCATTCAGCACTCAGCAATCAGCCGACCTTCTGAATTCTGCTTACTGACTGCCGATTGCTGATTGCAATTTCTTATGAAGAATTTTCGCGAACTACTAGATTCGGACGGCGTCTATGTCTTTGACGGCGCGGTCGGGACACGGCTCTACGACAAGGGCATTTATATCAACCGCAGCTACGACGAGCTGAATATTGCCACGCCCGACCTCGTTCGCGAGGTGCACGAGGAATACGTCGCCGCTGGTGCCGACATTATCGAAACAAATACTTTCGGCGCGACGCGACATAAATTGCAGCCCTACGGGCTTGAGAGCAAACTGCGAGAAATAAATATCGCGGCGGTAAAACTTGCACGCGAGGCTGCCGGTGACAAAGTTTACGTTGCAGGAGCTATCGGCCCGTTGGGATTGCGGCTTGAGCCGTTCGGGCCGACCTCGTTTGACGAAGCAAGAGAGATGTATAAAGAGCAGGTCGCTGCCCTACTCGAAGGCGACGTTGACCTGTTTGTCCTTGAAACCTTTTCAGAGTTGCCGCTCATCGAACAAGCCATCCGCGCGGTCCGTGAATTGACCGATCTGCCTATCGTCGCCCAGATGACGATTCAGATGGACGGCAAAACGCTCTACGGCGACACGCCGGAGGCATTTACCAAAAAGCTGGACAGTCTCGGCGTCGATGTTATCGGCCTCAACTGCGGCATGGGCCCGAATCACCTGCTAAACGCACTCGAAAAAATGCGTGCGATGACCGACAAACCTCTCTCGGCCCAGCCGAACGCCGGTTTGCCGCGTGATGTGCAGGGACGACAGTTTTATATGGGTTCGCCCGAATACATGGCCGAGTTTTCGCGGCGATTCGTTCAGGTCGGGGCAAAATTCGTTGGCGGCTGCTGCGGCACGACACCAACGCATATTAAATTAATCGCCAACGCCATCCGCTCGGTCTCGCCGCGACAAGCGATCAGCGAAGTCCGCAATCAGCCCGTAACCATAGCAGAATTAAAGCCCGAAGATGTTCAGGTCGTCGATCCGCTTGAGCGGTCACGCTGGTCGTCGAAGATTGCTCGCGGCGAATTTGTCACGTCGGTCGAAGTCCTGCCGCCAAAGGGGTGCGACGCTCAAAAGACGCTTGATTCGATCAGATTATTAAAAGACGCCGGAGTTGACGGCGTGAATATCCCCGACGGCCCGCGTGCCCAGACGCGGATGTCCGCCCAGGCGACCGCCGTGCTTGTCGAACGCGAGATCGGCATCGAGGCGGTGCTGCATTACTGCTGCCGCGACCGCAACCTGCTCGGCATGATGTCCGACCTCCTCGGCGCCGCCGCTTTGGGGCTGCACAATCTGCTGCTCATAACCG